>NZ_CP009238.1:1306046-1632557 GCF_000743945.1 Basilea psittacipulmonis DSM 24701
AGAAACTTTAGAACCTGCCACAATCGCCACAAGTGGACGTGCAGGATGCTTCAATACTTTGTCCAATGCTTGAAGTTCTGCTTCTAACAAAGGACCTGCACACGCGATTTTGGCATATTTGGCCATACCATGTGTTGTCGCTTCAGCACGATGGGCCGTTCCAAAAGCATCATTAACATAAATATCACACAGTGAGGCCATTTTCTGGGCAAGCTCATCATTATCTTTTTTCTCACCGACATTCACACGACAGTTTTCCAACAGCACGACTTCGCCAGGTTTAACAGACACGCCGTTTTCTACCCAATGCTGAACCAAACGAACTTCTTTACCTAATAAATCAGACATACGCTTTGCTACAGGCAATAAGCTGTCTTTTTCGGTCAATACACCTTCTGTAGGACGACCCAAATGAGAGGTAACCATCACGGCTGCCCCTGCTTGCAAAGCTAACTCAATCGCTGGCAAAGACGCTCGTATACGAGTATCCTCCGTGATATTTCCTTTGTCATCAAAAGGGACATTTAAATCAGAACGAATAAAAACTTTTTTGTCTTTCAAAGCATTTGCTTTCGCAAGTTCAGTTAATGTTTTAACCACGGTCATACTCCTTTTTTGGTCACCCGCTCATTTTAAACGATGTATTCTGTTTCTGGGCTAAATAAATCACAATTAAAGCATGATATATGAGAGAATAAGCAAAAAAATCTTGTGTCACTATCTAACATGAAGCATCTAAAAACCTTGACCTTTTTGTTATTGAATTATGGGCTCTGTTCGTTTTCTTTAGCAAACACCAACATTAATCTGGGGAGTCATTCTCTTTTTTATGCAAACGTCCCCCCTGTTTGCATCACGGTTATTGCCAATGATCAAGAAGCCACCTCTATGATTCAAAATGCTTTAAACCGCTGTCCCGCAAACTATGCCGTAAAAATATCGCCTGCCATTACCAGCAATAGCATTTACACAGGCCCGATTTTTATTCCCAGTTCTCGCTATTTGTGGATTGATAAAAATGTAACGGTCAAGCCTATTCAGAACCTTGCTTTGTTTAATAAAGACCAAGAAACTTGCGGTTCGATCACATCAACCGCCAAAAAAACATGTCATGCTATTTTCAATCTAAAAAACACCAAAAACAACGGTATTATTGGTGAAGGTGTCATATATGGTAATGGCGATGAAAGCTATCAATCCAATCGACGCACGGCGTGGGAAGTGAATCAAAAAGCGACTGCACAAAAACGTTATGTTGATTTTCCCAACCTTATTGACGTTGAAAATAGCACCAATGCATTGATACAAGGACTCAATTTAACTCAATCTGCAGACACGCATATTGAAGTGAACAAAAGTGCAAACATACGGATTAAAGACATTACCATTCAAACATTCACCTCTTTAAATCGAACAAATGGTATTTCAATTACCGCCTCGCACCACATTAATGCTAATAATTTAAACATTCGTACAGGCGGGGCCCATGTTCTGGTTACCACCACTCTGCCGCATGAAAAAACGGAATACATTGAGCTTAAAAATTTAAAATTGTATGAGGGACGAGGATTGTTGTTTGCCCCCAATTATCTTGGTTCCATTGCTCACGTTCTAGTTGAACAGGCTAATTTTCACAAAGCTACTAACGGTGTTTGGTTGGTCAGCAATATGAAAATGGGAGGCAAATTTTCCGATTTTCAGATTAACCATACTTTGTTTAACGAAACAACTCACGCCATTCGCATCGATACCAGTTTTGGCAACAATCCAAAAGGAACGACAGAACCTGACATTCAAAATATTTCCTTTAATCACTTTACGATTTACGGCTTGACTAACCTTATTTACAATGGCATCAATGCGATAAAACCTCCGACCATTTATATGAGTGATGGCGAGATTATTGGGCCTTATAAGACCATTCGACAAAAAATTCACCTCAAAGAAACTAATGTCACCTACAGAAGATAAGGCTTTTCATTTAATACGTGTAAAACTGGCTGGTACACATGAATAAGCAATGATGTGCTTGTATGGCTCAATGCTGTTCGTTCAACAACTGGCTATTACACGTGAATAAGCAAGGATGGGTTTGTATGGCTCAACGCTGTTCGTTCAACAACTGACTGGTTCACACGAATAAGCAAAGATGGGTTTGTATGGTTCAACGCTGTTCGATTGGTATCAAGGAAACAAGTTACTTATGAACAGCTTTTACATCCACATCCAAGCTACCTTTACCTAACATCACCGTCAACGATTGGCCTTTTTTCACATCTTTAGCATTTCTAATCGCCTTATCCTCATCCAACACAATGGCATAACCACGTTCCAGAATCGCTTTAGGATTAAGATTGCTTAATCGATGTTTCAACGGTTCATAACGATCTTTTATTTTTTGGTAGTGTTCTTTTTGAGACTGCGTTAACTTAAATAATAAGTATTGAACTTGAGTTTCTTTGTTTTTTAATTTTTCCTCCATTAAATGATGCAACGTTGATCGTGTATCCCCAATATCTTGCGAAGCTTGAAACAAAATATTTTCCGAATAAAGCACCAAACGAGTCATCAAATTCTGATACTTTGAAGTCGCCATATTGATTCGATGTTCTGGCGTGACTAATTGATTTTTCAATGTTTGCAACTGATAAGCCATCATCTGAAGCCTTTGATCCATGGCCTGTTTCAGGCGACTTTCTAGGTTTTGATACCTTGTTCTTGCTATATCAAACTGTCGCTCTGGAGTCACTAATCTCGACGTTAACGAACTTAAATGATAACTTAGTCCTTGCAAACGTTTATCAACAGAAGCATCCATGCGAGTCGGCAAATATGAAACTCGATGAGCATATTCAGTTAACCGATTTGCCTGAGCATGATGCAAGCGAGACAGATGTTCATTTAACTTTTGTTTTTGTAATAACAAAATATGATCAGGCGAACGCAAGCCCGCTCTTGCTTTATCGACACGAATCATATTTTCATGAATCTTATACAAGATGTATTGATTCAATCGAGTAGATAAATCTTTAAACGTGGTTTCTTTTTCTTCAAACTGAGTTTCAAAGAAATAATTTAAATGCAGTTTAGCGTGGTTTAAACGCTGGATAATATGTTCATTCGACGGACAAGCCAACTCCGCTGCGGCAGTAGGGGTCGCCGCTCTCATATCGGCCACATAATCACAAATCGTGGTGTCCACCTCATGTCCTACCCCACTAATGATAGGAATCGGGCAATGAAAAATATCTCTTGCCAAATCGGGGTCATTAAAACACCACAAATCTTCTCGCGATCCTCCGCCTCTAACAATCAAAAGAACATCTACCTCATTTCTTTCTACAGCCTGTTGCAAAGCCTGTCTCAGACTTACTGCTGCTGTCTTTCCTTGAACCAATGAGGGATATAAAATAATTTTGACAAAAGGCGAACGTCGTCTCAATGTCGTGACCACATCATGAAAAGCCGCTGCTTCGCTAGATGTAATTAACCCAATCGTCTGAGGATAAGTAGGAATATTTTTTTTGTGTAATGGATCAAATAAGCCCTCATCTTGCAACGCCAATACTAAACGTTTAAAAGCCAGTTCTAAATCACCCTCACCCGCCAAGGTCATATAACTGACAATAATTTGAAATTCGCCGCGTGGCACAAATATATTGGCTCGAGCAATCACTTCTACCAACATACCTGTTTTCATCTCGAAGTTTAAACTGGACGCTGAACCTGAAAACATCACCGCATTAATCGAACCATCGTTATCTTTCAAGGTGAAATAGACATGCCCAGAAGCTGCTTTAACATGCTTTGAAATCTCCCCTCTTATCCGAACCACACCATAACGTTCAGACAAATCAAAAGAGACCATTTTGTTAAATTCTGATACGCTTAATACTTTGACGCTCATACTCTCAGACCATTGAATCCATCAAATTTCAATATGCAATCATCATTATATACAAATCACCGTATCAAAACGAGGGATGATGCGATTTTTTGAATGTCGGTTCAAAGCGAAACACCTTAGTTCAATCTCGTTTACATCACACGATTGGCGTTTTAAGACGACTTCAATCTCTATACAGGATGGGGCTTATCGTTTTATTAAAGTGTTGGCTAGTTTAAAGTCGTGAACTCATGCTTTTGTAGTGCTGTGTTTAAGGATGCTACCACTTTTTTTTGTTGGCTAAGATTAACGTTTTTTTAGTAAAGAATGCTAAAGAACAGGCTTATCGAATGTTGGCTAGTTTAAGTCGTCATTCATGCTTTTGTAGTGGTGTGTTTAAGGTTGCTACCACTTTTTTTTGTTGGCTAAGATTAGCGTTTTTAACGGGGATATATTAAAAAAGCTTATGAGCACGAATTCACATCCTTGTAGCCAATCTCTAACAAAACTTAAAAATATTTTTTCACATAAAAAAACAGGATAAGAACATCTTATCCTGTTTAATTTTACTTCTCGACTCACATTACCAAGGCCATGTACTCTCGGTCGTTTCTGTATCCTTGTACAGCTGTTCATTAATCTGGTTCATCTGTCTCATCTGACGTTGGAACTGCATCTGTTGCTGTAAAAGTTGTTGCTGTTGGATGGCTGCATTCAACTGAGCCGCTTGTTGTTGAGCAACTAATTGTTCATAAACTAAACGCTGTTGCTGTGCTAACTGCTGTTGCATCGCTTGTTGTTCAGCTAATTGTTGTTGCTGAACTAACTCCATTTTACCTTCAGCTGTTTGGTAATATGCTTCTAAAGCCTGTTGTTTACGACGTTCTTGTTCTCTTTGGCGAGTAATTTGTTCTCTTTCTTGTCGCTTCATCAAGTCTTCAACAAGAACAGCCTCTTGTTCAAAATTACGTCTAAATGCACTACATTCAGCAGGTGGCAATACACTGGCAACCTGTTCAATACGCATTTTAGACAATCTTGGCCATAATCTTTTCTCTAAGTCCATTTTATATCGCATCGCTGCAGGACTAGAACGTAACGTACGACTATTATTGATACCTAGAATTGCCTGTTCAAAACTCAAATAATAGTTATACATGAGATAAGCCTGAGGCTTAGTCAAGTTCATCGGATTACTCTGGATGTCTTCCAAAGTGCGTCCCTCATATTCAGGATTCAAACAAAGATCAATACCCTTTGTTACCCCGTAAAGCCTCATAAAATCTTGTTCTGAAATTTTATAGACAAGCTCACTAGGATTTTCCTTTACCGCACAAGCCGTAAGAAAAACCACAGATAATAGTGCTATGGCTGCCTTTTTAAACATAACAATCCCTTAAAACTTAACCACTCATCAAACCCAAACATGACAGATTATAATCTGAAATGCCCTGATTCCTTTAGTATAAATGATTTCTTAGATAAATCTCTATAGTAACAACCTCATATTATATGATGTTGATAACACTTACTCAACTATTTAAACAATTTTTGTAACAAAAAACGAATATCTTAGATGATTTTGTTTTAAAAATGGTTCTTTTTCATCAAGAATGATACAAATCATACAGTGGCTTTTCTTTTTCTTTTGATCTAAATTAATTTTATTCATATATCACAACTGTTTTATTTAATTTTACTCATTTTGAAATTTTGTTTATTTCTCCACACTTGATCCCCACTTTTGATGCTCACCATTGTCTGGATGATACGGACGATAACATTTACAGATGGATAATGAGGATATTTTGTTTTAAGGCGTGTGGCGGTTTTTAAGCGTTTAAGTGTGGGATATTTTTTTATTGAAGTTCTAGAAATTTAAGCGATACGATGTGCCAAAACTATTTAAATTTTAATCTATGTTGTAGCAATAATAGGCCTCTACATCATAATGAAAATCTTCAAACAAATCCACATCCGTAACACACTGACTATACATTTTAGATAATTGAACTCTTAACGCCCCGATGTTATGTATCCACTTCAAGCCATTTTTAATAAAATAACGCCCTCTATAGGCTTTCTCATCTTCAACCATCTCGTAACCTAGTTTAATGGCTAATTTCTCACTTTCCGTAAGCCTTAAAGCAAAGTATTTATGAGTATTGAAATAAGACCCAGCCTCTGACTGTTTCGACTCTTTTTTAATCAAATCGACGTTAGATTCTTGAGATAGCTTATCTGAACTTAAAGACGTTTTTTCATCTAAACCTATATCACCATTAAATGGTAAATTAATATAACCATCAGATAAATCTATAGAAGGTCTAAAAACTAGTCTTTTAGGTTTTTCAACCTGTTGACTGGAAAAAGAAAGATCGGAAATATAAGGATTTTCATGAATACCTGGATAGTCACGACTAGGTTTTTTATCGGTTTCAGGCGGATTTACGATAAGCCCCTGAACATCACGGCTTAGCTGTAACCCAGAAAACGCAAAACGATTATTCATATTACTTACCTACCCTAAAAAAACCAAAAGTATTTTTAACTACCTCAACAAAGCCCTGAATCCTTGCTTTCATCGTTATTGTGAATCTTTATTTCATCGTTTCGTTTTATTTACGAATTTGTGTGGTGGCAGAATCACAAGTGTTAGATGATTTTGCTTCATCGCTAACACAGGCATGGATCCTTGCTTTCATCGTTATTGTGAATCTTTATTTCATCGTTTCGTTTTATTTACGAATTTGTGTGGTGGCAGAATCACAAGTGTTGGATGGTTTTGATTCATGGCTAAAACAGGCATGAATCCTTGCTTTCATTGTTATTGTGAATCTTTATTTCATCGTTTCGTTTTATTTACGAATTTGTGTGGTGGCAGAATCACAGGTATTGGATGGTTTTGCTTCATCGCTAACACAGGCATGGATCTTTGTCTGATTTTTCTAATAAATTTAATAGGACAAAGACGCATTCGTAGGAATCGTAGCATTCATCAGCATTCCTACATCTTTTAAAAGGTACTCTTGAAAAGGGATAAATAAAAAAGTTACTCAAGTCAACAAGACTTTAAAAAAAAATGACCGTCTGCAAGAACATAACATCAATTAGACTTGATGAACGTTATACATATCGGTCATTCGTTTATCTGAGTGTAAATGCAATGCGTTGTTTATCGATGGTTAATGAATAATGCCATCAACGCTTTATGCAGTAAAAGACTTCAAGAAAGAACAGCTGTCACTTAAACAATCAATAGTCAACGATCTTGATAATCATTCTAAACCAGTTATCGTAGCTGGTTTTAGAAAGATCATTAACTTATTCATCTATTTTAAGCGTCAATTGCTCAAACTCTTGATTTACTTGGTTCTTTACATTGCCTTCTTTTTTTCGATCACTCTGTTTCTTACTCGCTTGAGATTTTCGTTTTTCTTTTTTGATCTTTTTTGCGTCTTCCAAAATCATTGCTTGTCCCTGAACGGTCAGTTCTAAACTCCCTTCTCCCGCTGCTTGCTCAGCCAGTCCAGCATTCACCGAATCTGCCTTTTGCTCCTGCTCACTCTGTTCAGCATTCTCCCGATCCACTTCTTGCTCTTGAACATTCGACGTTAAATTCGCTTTTTCCGCTGCTTGCTCAGCCAGTCTTGCATTCACCGAATCTGCCTTTTGTTTCTGCTCACTCTGTTCGGCATTCTCCCGATCCACTTCTTGCTCTTGAACATTCGACGTTAAATTCACTTCTTCCGTTGCTTGTTCAGCCAGTCCTGCATTCACTGATTCTGCCTTTTGCTCCTGCTCACTCTGTTCGGCATTCTCCTTATCCATCGTTTGTTCCTGAGAGAACAGTTCTAAATTCTCTTCTTCCTCTGCTTGCCCCTGCCGATCCTCTTCTGAATTGATTAGATCTTTAACCGCTTTTTCTTTTTTTAAAAGTTCATCATATTTCTTACGAATTAACTCATATTTTTTAATGTTCGTAAATTCTTTTTCAACCATTTCTCCTTTATCTTTAGCTTGATAGGTTTCGCTCACATTAGGCTCATTCTCGTATAGTTTGAGAAGTCCTTCTAAATCACTAAGGTTTTTCAATGCCTTATATTGAATTTTTTTATCATAAACATAAAAGAATTTAACGGATTTACCTCTCATTAGCAGTTGAATCGTATTTCTTAACGTGCCACTACTAACTTGGAAGTGTCCAAAACGTTTATTTTTACTAACAGGATGAAAAATGGCCAAACCATAATCAGCCAAATTACCCATCACTCTGTCTTTTTCCATCTGTTGTTCTTGAGGTTTTTTATTCGAGTCACTCACAGAAATCGACGTATATTTCCATTCATCAGGTATTTCAACCCTTGGATACTTTCCAATCGTATAGATATGTACGTGTGGATATAAAAGATTCAATCTGTAATAATCTATAATTACCTTGTCTATACCTTTATCAGAATCCCCTATCAAGATTTGAAATCCAGCCTCTGAAATTTTTTTCAAAGAATGCTGAATTTCTTCAGGTATCTTACTAAAACTTCTTGAACCAGAAATAAAGACAGATTTTCTAGAATCACTTGACGATAAGTCCTTTTCAAGCTGATTATCCAACTCATCATTTTTTGAACGCACTACCATAGCCTTAGATTTAATCCTGTTTGAGACAATTAAAAGTTCTTTATTTTCAATTTTATCACTGACTAGACGTTTTCTTAGTAACTCATCCAAACTTCTATCGGCTATTAAAATACTAGGTGGACTATGTTTTTTGAGTGCCCGCAAACTTTCGATCACTGGAACATGCTCGTTCAATAATGTTTCATGACCACAAAGAAAAATAAAAGGAATCTGTGGCAACAAACGATGACTGATCGCAGACGGGAGTGTTAAATATGGCTCAAATTTAATCTGAACACCGCGTCGATTCAATTTCTCCAGCTCATTTCCCAATCGAAACGCTTGTCCATTTAGGTAATGTAGCTTATTAATCAACTCATCAGAAATATATTCATTCCAACGATCTGCTTGAACATCGCCCGCATCAACCAGCTTTCCCAACTCCACACATTCTTGCTGAGAAAGTGGTTGATCCAGCAAATCACTAAACCAAGCAATCAATTGTTTTTCATTACTACTTAAATTCATACTAATCTGCCGATCCTGTTTGTACCAAAGCAAACGGATAAACCGCCTTTGCTCCATTACGCAATAATAACTCAGAAGCAACAGTAAAGGTCCATCTAGAGTCAACCATATCGTCAACCAATAAAATTATACTGTCTTTTATATAACGTGGATCGCACCCAAGTGAATCTCTTACATTTGATTCCTGCAATACACTATTTGATTGAGTTTTTTGTTCATGCGAGGGTTTGGTTTTAAACAGTGCTTGAGGCACAAATCTTAAACCGAGTGCATCCGATAACCGATGTGCAAAGTCTGGTACCAACTCAGGTCGATTCAAGCTCGGAATCGCTACCACGGTATCAATTCCCAATCCTGCAACTTCATCTTTAAGTAATGCCACAGATTCTGCGAGCAACTCATCCGAAAAACGATTATCTATATACTTTCCTGCTTTAACCTTCTGACCAAGTAATGAGTAGTACATATCTGTTAAAACCCATCCTTCCTGCATTCGGAGTTTAACAGGAATATTACTGCGATCTGCAAATTTTATTCTTGGCGAAATTTTTCCAGTCGTACATTTAAGGAATTCATCCACTTTTCGAATATCATTTTCTAAAATATTCATTGTTGAAAACAACTCTTTTCCTTGGCAAACAGCACATACACCGCAAGTTTCATATCCATCAGGAGCATCCAATTCTTTGGCAACCGCTTGCATTAGACACTCTTTTTTCGTACTGTATTCTTTCAGTGCTTTATATTCATTTTGTTTAGATTCACGTAAACGCTGTTGTTTTTCAGCTTCTTGGGCAATATTAAAATTATTCATTAAATTTTTTCTATAAATACTATTCTCTTTATAGATATAACGATGAGTCTCCAAATACTTTAAAGAAGAACCTATTATCCCCGTTTTTAAATTCATCTTTTCCATGATTTCAGTTTGTTTTACACCATTCTTAGCCAAAGAAATGATTTCATCCAACCCTTGAGGAGAAGCTAATGATCCTTTATTAAAAAAATCAATAATTTCATCATCTTCAGATCCATGAAGCAATACGGCATAAGACAGCTTGCCATCGCGACCTGCACGACCAATTTGTTGATAATAGGCAATCAAGTTTTGAGGTAGCTGATAATGTATGACAAATCGAACATCGTGTTTATCATACCCCATCCCTAGTTTGGTCGTCGCCACCAACACGTTAATTTCATTACGGTAAAATTTATCAAGATAACTGGCACTTTCTTCCTTATCCAGTGATCCGTGGTATTCTTCTGCAAGAATATGATTTTCTTTTAACAAACTAGCAATACGGTGACACTCACGGGTGGTCAAACAATAAACAATCCCCTGAAGACCATGCAGTTTTCCACCTGGTGATAAAACAGATAGCAACCATGCCATTCTTTCTGAAAAGTTTTGGCTAGGATTAATCTGAATCGCTAAATTTTTCTTTACCAAAGGACCTTTGAATACCTGCGTATCCTCACCTAGCTGTTGTCGAATATCTTTAATCACGCGTTCATTCGCAGTGGCAGTCGTGCCTAAAATAGCTACATTAGCGGGTAAATTTTGAAGCAAATAAAGAATACGCTGATAATCTGGTCGAAAATCATGCCCCCATTCTGAAATACAATGTGCCTCATCCACCACAATTAATTCAAGTGTGGTAATCTGCTCCAATTTTTTCATAAAAGTGGCATTAGATAGGCGTTCAGGCGAGACAATCAAGGCATCGATATTATGCAGATTCGCATAAATAGCATTTTCTTCATCTTTTGATTTCTCACTATTTATCGTTACTGCATTCACCCCCAACTTTTGTGCTGCTTCTACTTGGTTATTCATCAATGCCAAAAGTGGACTAATAATCAAAGTAGTAGGGCCACTTGTGCTGTATAAACTTCTAAATATATTCGGTACATTGGGCGGTATGGGGGATGATGGTTTTTTTAATAATTTAGTAGCGATAAAATAAACCAGCGATTTTCCCCACCCTGTTTTTTGAACAACCAGTGTTTTTTGTTTTTTAACGACAGACACAATCGCTTCCAGTTGATCGTCTCTGAACGTCGCATTTTCCCCGTATGCAGATTTTAAAATTTTCATTGCTTCTAATTCAATTTTTTGTTGATCCATTGCTTGTTCCTCATTCAAAACTTATATTGATAAATTTATCAACAACTATTCAATTAATGGATTTTTTACAAATTTGTATTATTCAAAAAAACAACACTTTATATAAACATCTTTCTCATTTAGTTTTATAAAGTCCTCAATCCACACTAAACACTAACTTTGACCATCCACATTCCACTACCAATCATCTCTTTTTCATTAGTTAGACATGATTCACATTACTTTAACCCCCTCTCCATGAAACTCTAATATCCACCCAGATCACTGATTTTATAAGCCTCTTGTACATTTAGTTTTTTGTTTTGACAGAGATAACAATGCATAAAAAAAACTCCCATCATCTCTCACAGACAATGGGAGTGCTAGGTAGAAAACGGATGACAGTTTTATTTCATGCCTGAAAATAAGCCATCATGTTCCTCGCCACAATCACACCAGTTTTTCAGACGTGATGTTTTACCAATCCCCGGGTTAAATGAGTTGGTCGGATCGTTTTCACGATAGAAGTTTTTAAGCTCTTCTTTGGCTTGATACAAATGCCCTACATTATGTTCTGCAGGATATTGGGCCCCACGTTGGTCAAAAAGCGGGAATAACGCCATTTTTGCTTCCATCGGATCCACACCCGGTTTAACAATATAATCTTGGTGCATCACATGACAAAAGAAATGCCCGCAATAAAGTTTAGACACAAATAGTTTATCTAACTCTGGTGGCAAGACCTCGAACCAATCTTCGTCATTACGTCTTAACGCGACATCAAAGGCAATAATACCGCCAGATTGTTTACCCAGTGCCACTTGATAACGTTTCGCAGCACCTGCAGCAGCAAAACGATGCAAAATCGCCATTTCACCTTCTTCTGGCGTGCAAGCGTGACAAGCCCCTTCGTGCTCTTTGAAGAATTCATCAAAATACTGTTGGGCCTCGTCCACACCATCATCCGCCATTTTCAAAATCAAATGATGTTCGTATTTTTTATTAAAATCCAACATAAACTTAGGTAAATGGCTAGGCAACAGGTTCATGAAAAACTGAATCACTAAGTCTGACGTACCTTTTGGCAAGAAAGAAAAGCGATTTAACACGCGATCTACACTACTTTTGAACGAGAAAAACTTGGGAATATACTTAGAACCCACGCTTTTAATCACACGCACTGTATCGCGTCCGTATTTTTCAGAAACCGTAAAATAGTCTCGATGAATATACTCGCCTGAAACGGGAAGTTCTTTGAAATGACTCAAAATATGGCGACGGATTTTAGATAGATTTTTCGTTTCATTCGTCGCAATATAGAAAACTTTTTCACGTTTTGGTTTTTCAAATGTATCGACTCTAACCGCAAAAACCACCAAACGACCAGCAGACCCCGAGGCACCGTATAAACGTCGTCCGTCATTATTAAAACGTGCGGGTGTATCTGCGTCCACATCTCTAATTCTTTCTTGGTACTCGTGATCGGAAGCGACTTTGCTTGGATCATTAATCACATCATCAGACGTAAAATCTCTGTTTTGTAATCGTGTCAAAATCGTTTCAGGATCGTCTCCCAAATTCACACCCAATTCATTGTGCAATCTCAACACACCGTCTTCATGCAGTTTGGCATAAATCGCTAACTGAGTATAAGCAGGTCCGCGATGAATCAATGCACCACCCGAGTTATTGCAAATCCCACCCACTACTGAGGCACCAATACATGAAGAGCCAATCACAGAGTGGGGTTCGCGGTTATGTTTTCTCAATTCATCTTCTAATTCAAATAAATTCGCACCTGGCAAAGCGATCGCTTGGCTTTCATCATTAATAAGAAAAATACCTTTGACACGTCTATTCGACATGATAACAACGGGACGATCATAATCACCATCTGGTGTAGAACCGCCTGTTAAGCCAGTATTAGAGGCTTGGTTAATAAGAATAAGATCATGCTTGACGCAAGCCTGAGCAATTTTCCACATCTCCAACAAGGTAGCTGGCTGAACCACTACCAAAGCACTACCTGAACCGAATCTAAACCCTTTGGTAAAACGTTCCATCTTGCGGGGATCGGTAATGGTATGCTCCACCCCTACTATTTGTCTTGCTTCTTGAATAAACGGATGCGACATAAAACATTCCTATTGAGAAAAACAACTAAAAACGAATATTTTACATTCTTTTTTAAGCATTCGTTGCTGATTAATGATTCTTATAAAACGTTATTTTTACTGATTAATCAATATTTTTGATAGATTGATCAAAGCATTCATTAACACATCATTAACGTTCTTTTTTACCCTTAACAAATAAGTATTATTTCCCTGTTCCAAAACGACTTTTATCGTTAAAAACTAATCATCTTTACCCCCCTCCAACCCCGATTCTAGCTAGCGACACAGCCTCCTCATCACGCCTATCTGTCATCTATACCGACAAATTATCACGAAAAGAATCTTTTAAGAGGTTATTTAATTTCCACCATCTTTTTAACGGGTTTCACAGGTCTAGGGTAAATGACTTGGGCGGCGGTATTTTCTGAAGCAGGAATCTTTAATCCCTGTTTAAGTAATTTGGCCAATTTCACTTTCCCTAAGCCTTTAACGCGTTCAAGCAAATCTTCTTCTGATTTAAACGATGATTTTTGACGTTCTAAATAAATCGTTTCAGCCAATTTTGGACCTACTCCCTTTAGGGTTTGCAGTTCTGCCATACTGGCGGCATTAATATCAACCGCCCATGCCGTGTTAAATATAAAAATACAGCAGCATAATATCCAATTCTTCATATTTATTTCTCCTAATTAACCATCAAAAATCTCACATCAACACACTCTTCCCATTTCCTTATACAACAAAAAAGCCCCTGTTCATCACGAAACTAGGAGCTTTTTATCTCATGTAATAAATACGAAAAAATATTATTTCATCGCCCGCGTCACATATCACTCACCGACATCAAAACACCGATACAGTCATATCCTTGACATCAGGCACAGGGCGATGAACACATCCGTTTAGGCCTGTTCTTCTAAAAACTGAACATACGATTTAACACCTTGAGCAACATCCAAGAATGACTGATCGTAACCTGTACTTCTTAACAAGTTTAAGTCTGCACAAGTATAGCTTTGGTAGCGACCTTTTAAATCCTCTGGGAATGGAACGTAGCGAATATATCCTTGGGCCACCAACTCATCTAAAGATAAGGTCGGTTTTCCAGCTTGTGCATTTAACGTATTCACCACGGCAACTGCAATATCATTAAATGGTTGTGCACGACCTGTACCACAGTTATAAACACCCGAAATCTCTGGATGATCTAAGAAAAACAAATTCACGTTCACCACATCATCAACATGAATGAAATCACGGCTTTGTTCGCCATTACCCCAGCCATCCCAACCACCAAATAATTCTACATAACCGTTTTTCTTAAATTGGTGATAGTGATGAAACGCCACGGAGGCCATACGTCCTTTGTGTTGTTCATAAGGCCCATAAACATTAAAGTAACGCAATCCCACACATTGAGCTTTTAAGCCCTCTTTCATCTTACGGCGAAGTACTTGGTCAAAAAGAAATTTTGAATACCCATATACATTTAATGGACGTTCATTTTCTAAACGTTCCACATAATGAGGACCCGCCCCATAAGTCGCTGCTGAGGACGCATAAATCAAAGGCACTTCAAATTCTTGGCAATATTCAAACAAATCACAAGTGTATTGATAGTTATTGTCCATCATATACTTGCCATTTCGCTCAGTTGTCGCAGAACAAGCTCCTAAATGAAACACCGCTTTAGGAATATCGATCAATCGAGCTAACAGCAGTTCTCTAAACTCATCTTTATCATAATAATGGGCAATCTGATGATCACGTAAATTGATAAACTTGTCGCCATCTAAAAGATCATCCACCACAATAATATCGGTAATACCGCGTTTATTTAACCCTTTAACAATATTACTGCCAATAAAACCAGCACCACCTGTGACGATATACATTCGTTTTACTCCTTGATTAAATCTGTTGAGCCAATATCTCAGATTCTTTGACAAATTGATTTAACTCTTCTGCGGTAATCGTTGACGTACCTAACTTTCCGACCACAATACCACCCGCAATATTGGCCCAATAAATAGCATCTTCCCAAGACATTCCCATGGCTTTAGAAACAGCCAAGGTCGCCAATACTGTGTCGCCTGCCCCTGAAACATCAAATACTTCATGTGCATTGGCATCGACATGAAAACGGTTGTTTTCTGTATATAACGTCATTCCTTGTTCAGACTTGGTCACCAATAAGGCTTCTAATTTCAAATGTTTTAACAAACGATCAGCCTTTTCGGTTAATGTGGCTTCATCGGCCCACGCTCCTACGGCTTGACGCATTTCACTACGATTAGGGGTAACTAAACTGGCCCCGATGTAACGGTCATAATCCGTACCTTTTGGATCCACCAAAATCAGTTTATGTTTACTTTTGGCGTAAGCGATCAAAGCAGGCACGTCATTTAACACGCCTTTTGCATAATCGGATAAAACCAAAACATCATGTTCATCCAACAAACGCTCTAAATTATTTTGGATCTGTTTTAAAGTATCAGCATGTGGCTTATCTTCAAAATCGATACGTAAGAGTTGTTGTTGACCACCTAAAATTCTTAACTTTAAAGTCGTTGGTAATTTTTCATCCACCACAAAGTGAGCATGGATGCCCTCATCAACGGCAAGTTGTTGAATTTTTCTTCCTGCATCATCCTGTCCAATAATGCCGACCAAGCTTACTTGTGCCCCTAAACTTTTAATATTTCGTGCCACGTTCGCCGCACCACCCAAACAATCATCGGATTTTTTAATATGCACAACAGGCACAGGTGCTTCAGGCGAGATACGATCAACCGAACCAAACCAATATCGATCCAACATCACGTCGCCAATCACTAAAATCTTCACTGATTTTACTTTTTCTTTTGAAAACATAAAAAGATTACCTACCTGATTTATTTTTAAATAAGATGTGATCCAAACTACTTATCATTCCTTTTTAAACGGATCGTCAGTGACTCAAAGCAACTCGCCTTTCTTAGGAGAGTATGTTTCCCATTTATTACAACCTGGACATTGCCAATAAAATATCTTGGCATCAAATCCACATGAATGACAATGGTACTTATCTAGTTTTTGACTATCTCGACGAATAATATTGTACAACAAACCCACATCATCCGTGAGTGAGGCCAATTCCTTTTCCATCGACAATGTCTTCTCTAAAGCTAGTAAAGACGGCATCAAACGCAAAGCTTGGCGAGCAAACTGACGCGCCTTTTCTGGATCATGTGCATACAAGGCCTTAGATACCGCCGTGAACAAATCCACATTAGGATATTGCATAAAGTGTTTTTCTAATAAATCAAAAGCGATTGCTTGCTCCTGTGTATGAGCGTAGTTTTGAATCATCGCTGGTGCAATCAAGCCTGCATATTCTGGGGAATGTGTCAAAATATCCAGATAATATTGACGAGCGGATAACACGTTTAAAGCATTAAACTGAGCCAATAAAATATTTAATCTTGCGCGAGCGGCAGGCGTTTCAAAGCGTTTTAATGCCTGTTGCGCTAATTGTAAATATTCTTGCGTTTTCTCAGGATCAGTTGACATATAGACCTGAGCCATCTCGCAATAATAGTGAATAACTTGAGGGATGGATTCATGCGATAATCTTGCCCACTGATTCACTGCTTCAATCGCATTAGGCCAATCATGCACAATTTCATAAATATGAATCAAAGAACGGGTCGCCTGCTCTGCATAACTGCCAGATTGGACCATTTTAAACGTTTCTTCTGCTCGGTCATACATGCCTGATTTCAAATAATCTTGGGCGATTTCAAATAAGGCTTTTTCTCTGTCTTTCAATGGCAAATCTTCACGAGACAGTAAACTTTGGTGAACATAAATGGCTCGTTCTATCTCACCTCTACGTCTAAATAAACTTCCCAAAGCAAAGTGCAAATCTATGGTTTCAGGATCGAGTCTAGCAACTTCTACAAAGGCTGCAATTGCCTTATCATGTTCTTCTTCCAATAAAAAATTTAAGCCTTTGAAATAAGAATCAGGCAATGACTTATTTTCTTTCAGTAACTGTCGAACATCAAAACGAGCAGCCAACCATCCTAAAGCAAAAATAATCGGAACAAAGATTAATAACCATGGTTCAAATTCCACTGCGACTCCTTAGAAGCTAGAATATCTTGTCTAAACCTGAATTATAAAAGAAAACCCACTTACTTATCAGCAAGTGGGTTAACATTTTTTAGGTTATCAAATTATTTACCTTGAAACTTAGCATCCACGCGTTGGCGTAACTCTTTGCCAGGTTTAAAGTGTGGTACCCATTTTGCTGGCACTTCCACTGGTTCACCTGATTTAGGGTTACGACCCATTCTCGCTTCGCGATGAGTCAAAGCAAAACTTCCAAAACCACGAACTTCAATTCGACCACCATCGGCTAATGTATTAATCATTTCGTCCAATAGCACGCGAACAGCAAGTTCAGAATCCCTTGCGGGAAACTGAGGGAATTGTAATGACAACGCTTCAATAAGTTCAGATTTTGTCATATTAGTCTTCTTTCTTCTCATCAAGTTTAGCTTGCAACAATGCACCTAAGTTAGTCGTACCAGACGAAGCACTAGAGTCTGAAATACGTTGCATTGTTTCTGCTGCTTCAGCATGTTCAAGAGCCTTGATAGAAAGCTGAATAGAGCGAGCTTTACGATCGATATTGATGATCATCGCTTCAACTTCTTGACCCTCAGTCAATACAGTTGTCGCATCTTCAACACGACCAGCCGCCAATTCAGAAGCACGTAAATAACCGTCAACTTCAGGATCTAAACTGATTGTAGCACCCTTAGCTTCTACAGCTTTTACGATACCTTTTACAACTGAACCTTTGTCATTAGCTGACACGTAGTTATTAAATGGATCGCCTTCAAGCTGTTTGATACCAAGAGAAATACGTTCTTTTTCTGTATCGATAGAAAGAACCACTGCTTCCACTTCTTCGTTTTTCTTGTATTTACGAACCGCTTCTTCACCTGGCTCGTTCCAAGATAAATCAGATAAGTGAACCAAACCATCGATATTACCAGGAAGACCGATAAACACACCAAAGTCAGTAATAGACTTGATCGCACCTTTCACACGATCACCACGTTTGTGTGTATTAGCAAACTCTTCCCATGGGTTAGGACGGCATTGTTTCATGCCCAAAGAAATACGACGGCGTTCTTCGTCGATCTCAAGAACCATAACTTCTACTTCGTCGCCCAAGTTAACCAATTTACGTGGGTCAACGTTTTTAGAAGACCAATCCATTTCAGAAACGTGTACCAAACCTTCGATACCTGTTTCCACTTCGATGAACGCACCGTATTCAGTCAAGTTAGTTACTTTACCGAATAAACGAGTACCTGCTGGGTAACGGCGAGCTAAGCCGATCCATGGATCTTCGCCTAACTGTTTCACACCTAGTGATACACGGCTCTTGTCTTGGTCAAATTTAAGTACTTTAGCTTCGATTTCTTGACCCACTTGAAGTACTTCAGATGGGTGACGAACACGACGCCATGCCATATCTGTGATGTGTAATAAACCATCAATACCGTCAAGGTCGATGAACGCACCGTATTCAGTGATGTTTTTAACGATACCTTTAACGATAGCACCTTCTTGTAATTTTTCAAGAAGTTTTTCACGCTCTTCGCCCATGTTCATTTCTAACACAGCACGACGAGACAATACAACGTTGTTACGTTTGCGATCAAGTTTGATCACTTTAAAGTCCATGGTCTTGCCTTCAAAGCTAGAAGTGTCTTTGATTGGACGAATATCAACCAAAGAACCAGGCAAGAACGCACGAATACCATTTGTCATAACAGTCAGACCACCTTTGACCTTGCCTGTTACGGTACCTTTTACTAATTCTCCAGATTCTTCTGCTTTTTCTAAAGCTACCCAAGCAGATAAACGTTTAGCGCGATCACGAGAAAGAATCGTCGCACCGCTACCGTTTTCCAAAGAATCGATCGCGACAGAAACGAAGTCACCTTCTTTTACTTCCACTTCGCCCTGATCATTTAAGAATTCTTCAATAGGAATATTCGCTTCTGATTTTAAGCCAGCATTCACTACTACAAAGTTGCGGTCAATACGAACCACTTCAGCAGAGATTACTTGTCCAGATTTTACGTCTTGGTTTTTTACGCTTTCGTTGAATAAATCAGCAAAGCTTACGCCACCAATAGCGTCTTGCAATTTAGTAGATGTAGTCATTAAATATCCAACAGGATTGACACGCCATGAGTGCTTGGCGGAGTTAATAAAAAAATTGGCTTAACACCAATACTATGGCAACCTTTGCCACAGATTTAGGATAGTATTGACGCACTCTTCAACACTCATATTAGAGGAATCCACCACATAGGCCCCTAAAGCAGGAGTTAGCGGTGCAACGGTACGCTGATAATCACGAGCGTCACGAGCCTCAAGGTCCTCTAACACGTCCGTAAATTTAACACAAATCCCTTTTTCATTCAACTGCTTAACACGTCTTTTTGCACGAATTACAACATCAGCTTCCCAAAAAATTTTCAAATCAGCTTGGGGAAACACCACTGTCCCCATGTCTCGGCCCTCTGCCACCAACCCTGGCAACTGACAATAGGCCTTTTGTCGTGCTAATAAGGCTTCTCTAACAGGAGGTTGTGAGGCGATTTGAGAAGCCAAAGCACCTACTTCTTCTGTTTGAATAATATCGCTAACATCACGTCCTTCTAAATAAATCTGCCCTTTTTCAAACGTCGCATCTAAACAAATTGCTATGTCCACCACTTTTTCAGTATCTTGAGCAGACACACCCGTAGCTTGCATTTTTAAAGCAACTAAACGATATAAAGCACCTGATTCCAGTAATGAATAAGATAACGATTTTGCTAAAGCTTTGGCCACCGTACCTTTACCCGACGCACTGGGGCCATCAATCGTGATAATCGGAATATCATTTTTTTCTGGACGCACCAAAGAGGCAAAATGAGCAAAATAATGAGGGAATGTTTTAGAAACACATTCTGGATCATTAATCACGATTTTTTCTTGGAAAAATGCCGTCAAAGAAAAACACATCGCCATACGGTGATCATCGTATGTATCGATTTGTGCAGGCTGGCACTGCTCGATAGGATAGACGGTTAGCCAATCATGGCCACTTTCAACTTTGGCACCTAATTTACGCAACTCAGTTTTCATCGCTTCAATACGATCAGTTTCTTTCACTCGCCAACTGGCAATATTGCGTAACGTACAAGGACCATCCGCATAAAGTGCTAATACGGCGGCAGTCATCGCAGCATCGGGAATCAGATTGAAGTCTTTGTCAAAAGCTTTCAGTTTTGTGCCTAACGCAGGGCCTTTGATTTCCACACTATCGTCATGCCATAAAACAGTCGCCCCCATATCCTTAACCACTTGTGCAAACTCAATATCGCCTTGAATGCTTTGTTGATTAATGCCATATATGCGTACTGGACCTTGTCCCAATGTCCCCAACGCCATGAAATACGAGGCAGAAGAGGCATCCCCTTCCACTAAAATTTTTCCTGGACTACGATAAGTTTGGTCAGGTGACACATAAAAATGCGTCCATCCGTTTTGTTGAACTTCCACACCAAAACGAGCCATCAAATTTAAGGTTAATCGCACATAAGGTTTAGAAATTAACTCACCCAACACTTCAATATGCACGGATTGCCCTGTTTTTTGGGCCAGCAAAGGCGCCACCATCAGCATCGCACTTAAAAATTGACTCGATACATTACCTTGAATTTTAATCGTTTCAGGTACATTTAACGTCGCTGGTTGAATATGAAGTGGGGGATAATATTCATTCAAGGTATAGGTAATATCAGCCCCTATCTGCAATAAAGCCTCCACTAAATCACCAATAGGACGTTCCCTCATGCGAGCAACACCATCGACCGTGTATTCGCCCTCAGATAAGGCTAACGCAGCGGTCAATGGACGAAAAGCTGTACCCGCATTACCTAGATGCAAACTGGCTTTTTTATTAGGAAAATAGCCCAATGAACGAACAAAACAATCTGAACCTTGACGTTGAACCTCCACACCCAGATTCTGTAAAGCAGCGATCATCACGCGTGTATCATCTGAATCTAATAAACCTTGAATATGCGTATCACCAATACTTAACGCACTTAACAAGAGGATACGATTGGAAATACTTTTTGAACCAGGTAAAACGATAGCCCCCTGAGCCGTTGTGGCGTAAGGCAAATAATACTGTCGAATAGGATTCATGCTATACCTTAATATGAGAGATTCTAGAAGTCATGGCTTGAGAACGTGCATTTTTAAGCCATTCATCAAGTTTTTCAATATCAGCGGCAGCCACCAATGCTTTGACTTCTTTAATGCTAGCTTCGAACGCTTCTAACTCATTTAAAATCGTGGGTGCATTGGTAATAAAAATATCTCGCCACACTTGTTCGGGGCCAGCCGCAATACGCGTAAAATCTTTAAACCCTGTCCCTGCTTTACCCCAATCGATTTCATCATGCTTTGTGAGTGCATTTAAATAGGCCGCCGACAAAAGATGAGGCAAATGCGATAACTTCGCGTAAATCTGATCATGTGTTGCTGGCTCCATCATACGCAAAGACGCACCACAAGCCAGCCACAAAGCTTCCACCAATTTGAGAGATAAGGTGTGTTGATTGGGCAAAGGGGTTATCACGACTTGTTTATGACGAAATAAATCCGCATCAGCAGACAAAGGACCATTTTTTTCAGAACCTGCAATGGGATGAGCAGGAACAAACTGAGGACTGCGTTCTTTCAATATCAACAAGGCTTTGTCAATAACAAAACACTTTGTGCTACAAGCATCGGTGATAATATGATGGTCCTTTAAATACGGGTAAATTTCCTTGAAAATCTGCTCAATGGCCATCACTGGCGAAGCGATAAAAATCACTTCTACTTCCTGAACTAATTCAGACAAATCTTTGGCCACCTTATCGACAATTGCCATTTCTTTTGCCAAAGCCATCTCTGATTGATCGGGACTGCAACCCCACACCAACGTTTGCAAACCTGCTTTTTTCAAGGCTAATGCAAAAGAACCCCCTATCAGACCGGGGCCAATAATACCTATTCGTTTTGATTGCCAGTTATTCATACGTGATCGATGGGGTAAGAGCCTAACATACGGAAGAAAGCAGAGTTAGCTTTAATATCATCCAATGCCAAACGCACATTTTCATCATCATAATGCCCCTCCACGTCAATGTAAAAATAATAATCCCACTGACCATTTTTCGCGGGCCTTGACTCAAAACGCGTCATGGAAACACCATATTGGTTCAAAGGCGTAATCAAGTGATACAAAGCACCTGAGCGATTAGGAACAGCCACAATAAAGCTCGTTCTATCCTTGCCACTAGGGAGCGATTTAATACGGCCAATCGCCACAAAACGCGTACGATTTTGAGGATCATCTTGAATATCTCTAGCCACAATATCCAATCCCCAATAATCCGCCGCATGTTCGGCCGCAATCGCCGCAATCTGTTTAGATTCAGAGGCTAGTTTGGCTGCTGCAGAATTGCTCGTTGCAGGTACACAAGGAATTAAAGGATAAAATTGTCTGAGCCAAAGCTGACACTGTGCCAATGCTTGTGGATGAGCGTGTATTTCTTGGATACCTTCCATATTCCCTGATTGAGTCATCAAATTGTGACGAATAGGCAAAATTCTTTCAGCATGAATACACAAAGGCGTTTGCAACAGCAAATCTTGGGTACGATTAACAGCCCCCTCTGTGGAGTTCTCAACGGCCACCATCCCCACATCAGCACGCCCCGTTTCTACTGCACGAAATACTTCATCAAACGATGGACAAGCCAATTTGTTCACCGCATGACCGTATTGAAGTAAGGCAGCTTCTTCTGAAAATGATCCCTCAGGCCCTAAAAAAGCCACTGTCAGGCCTCGTTCCAAACCTCGACAAGCCGAAATAATTTCCATCCATACGGCTTCAATTGCTTTTTTGGGAAAAATTTTAGATTGGTTTTGTGTTTGTAATGAACGGATAATCTGAGCTTCTCGTTCTGGACGCAAGATAGGACCATCTGGCACACCATATTGACGTTTTGCTTCCCCTACATCGATCGCGGCTTGGGCCCTTTCATTTAAGAGTTCAAGAATCTTTGAATCTATTTCATCAATCTTGGCTCTTAATGGCAATAAAGCTTCTTGCAACTTATCCATTTCGTTTGGCAAAATCCTTCATAAATGCTATTAGTTTTTCAACGCCCTCTACTGGCATCGCATTGTAAATAGATGCTCTCATACCGCCAGAAATAGGATGTCCTTTTAAATTCAGCAACCCAGCTTCTTTTGACTCTTTTAAAAACAGTTCATTTAAACGATCGTCTAACAAGAAACTTACATTACAGATAGAACGATCTTGATGAGCCACGCGGTTTTTGTAGAATCCACTTTGGTCAATGTATTCATACAACATACGTGCCTTTTTAAGGTTTGCTCTTTCAATCAACTCCATGCCACCGATAGACTGCATATATTCTAAAACCAAGCCCATCACATAAATAGCAAATACAGGCGGCGTGTTTAATAAAGAACGTGAATCTGCCAACTTAGTGTAGTTCGCAAAATCTGGACACAAAGGACTGGCTTTACCCAATAAATCACGGCGTATCATCACCAAACTTAAACCCGCAATGCCTAGGTTCTTTTGGGCCCCAGCATAGACGATGCCCGCATTTTCCCATGTTTGACGACGCGATAAAAAGCATGAAGTCATATCGGTCACCACAGGTACGGACATTTTGGGAATATCTTCATACCCCAAACCACTTAATGTTTCATTATGGCAATAATGTACAAATGTCGCATCAGGTCTAACTTTCCAATCTTCAGGTTTAGGGGCCCAGTGTAAGCCTGGCACACCATCTTTGGCCTCTTCATTATTTGCAGTGATACGCATATCACCGTAAGCTAAACCCTGTTCATAAGTGGTTTTAGACCAGTTTCCTGAAATCACATAATCCGCTTTTCCAGGTAAATTTAAAGCGATGAACGCGTTCTGCAATCTCGCTCCAGCAGACATAAACACAAAATCATAATCTGCTTCACTGACTCCCGTTAAATCATACAAAGCGGATCGGGTCGCCAATAAAATCTCTTCAAAGTCAGGACCACGATGTCCCATTTCTAAAACCGAAACACCTTTGCCATGCCAGTCCAACATCTCTTCTTGAATCTTTTCAAGAACAGGAAGTGGTAACTGTGCAGGTCCTGCCGCAAAGTTATAGGGTGCTCTCATGACTTATGTCTCCTCTGTGTCATGCTCATTTTGTGATGTCTCATCAGCAACCGTCTCTGATGATTCATTTTCCTCATCAGATTCTGCAACACGACTGACACCTTGTAATTTCGTATCATCATCGATTCTAATCAATGTCACACCTTGTGTTGCTCTACCCATTTCTCGAATTTCAGAAACACGCGTACGTACGAGAACACCACCATTAGTGATTAACATAATTTCATCGGTTTCTTTAACCAAAGTGGCCGCCACGACTTTACCATTACGTTCAGATGTTTGAATCGCAATCATACCTTTTGTGCCACGACCATGACGGGTATATTCCTCGATAGCTGTACGTTTACCATAACCATTCTCAGTGGCGGTCAACACACTAAAGCCTGCTTCATCAGACGTTACCAACATAGCAATCACGCTTTGGTCTTTATCCAAATTCATACCACGAACACCGCTGGCCGCACGTCCCATGGGTCGAACATCACTTTCACTGAATCGCACAGCTTTACCTGCATCAGAGAACAACATCACATCGCTTTGTCCGTTAGTGAGGCCGACTCCAATTAAGTAGTCATCTTCTTTCAATCCCACTGCAATAATGCCAGCTTTTCTAGGATTAGAGAAATCAGACAAAGGGGTTTTCTTCACCGTACCTCGGGAAGTCGCCATAAACACATACTGATCATCTGTAAATTCTTTAACTGGCAAAGTTGCTGTAATACGCTCACCATCTTGCAATGGGAACATATTCACAATAGGACGACCTCGAGAACCTCGTGTACCCTGAGGCACTTGCCATACTTTTAACCAATACAAACGACCGTAGTTTGAGAAACACAGTAAATAATCGTGTGTATTAGCTACATATAAACTTTCTACCCAATCATCCTCTTTCGTTGCAGTCGCTAATTTACCGCGTCCGCCACGTTTTTGGGCACGATATTCAGACAAAGGCTGACTCTTAATATAGCCAGTATTGGACATCGTGACCACCATATCTGTCGGCGTAATAAGATCTTCGGTTTCAATATCTGAAGTATGAAGCTCAATATGCGAACGACGTACATCTTTTGCACTAACCACGTACTCATTCTTCAATGCCGTCAATTCGTCGCCAATAATCTGAGTAATTCTTTCTGGTTTAGCAAGAATATCCAATAAGTCGGTAATTAATTCCATCACTTCTTGGTATTCCTGAATAATCTTATCTTGTTCAAGCCCTGTTAAACGTTGCAAACGCATGTTCAAAATCTCTTGAGCCTGACCATCAGACAAACGATAGGTATTATCCGCTTGCAATCCATAATGAGCAGGCAAGCCATCTGGGCGATACGCATCACGACCACCCTCACCTGACTCAACACGTTGTAACATGGACAAAACAACAGATGAATTCCAATTACGTGCCATTAATTCTTGTTTCGCAACAGGAGGTGTCGGTGCCGCTTTAATAATCGCGATAAACTCGTCAATATTCGCTAAAGCAACGGCCAACCCTTCTAAAACATGACCGCGTTCACGTGCTTTGCGAAGCTGATAAACCGTGCGACGAGTCACTACTTCACGACGATGTGCCAAGAAGCACTCAATCATCTGTTTTAAATTCAATAATCGTGGCTGGCCATTCACCAAAGCCACCATATTCACGCCAAATGAATCTTGTAATTGGGTTTGTTTAAACAAATTATTCAAAACAACTTCTGGCACTTCACCGCGTTTTAATTCGATGACCAAACGCATACCATCTTTATCAGATTCATCGCGAATGTCAGAAATACCCTCGATTCGCTTGTCATTCACCAATTCAGCGATTTTTTCTTGCAATGTGCGTTTATTCACCTGATAAGGCAATTCATCCACCACAATCGCTTGACGATCCGCACTCTTTGGAATAGGTTCAAAATGCGTTTTAGCACGCATAATCACGCTACCACGCCCTGTTCTATAGGCTTCTCTGACTCCTGAAACACCATAGATAATCGCCCCAGTCGGAAAATCGGGAGCAGGAATTAACTCAATCAACTCATCTACGGTGCAAGCTGGATGACGCAAACAATACAAGCAACCATCTACAATTTCGCCAAGATTATGAGGCGGAATATTCGTGGCCATCCCTACCGCAATACCGCTACTACCATTTACCAGCAAGTTTGGCAAACGCGTCGGCAATATCAAAGGTTCTTGTTCAGAACCATCATAGTTTGGTCCAAAATCAACCGTTTCCTGATCAATATCACTTAGCATCTCGCCAGCGATTCGTTCTAGTCTTACCTCGGTATAACGCATCGCTGCGGGGCTATCGCCATCCACTGAACCAAAGTTACCTTGACCATCGACCAAAGGATAACGCATAGAGAAATCTTGAGCCATTCGAACCAAAGTGAAATAAACGGCCGAATCACCATGAGGGTGGTATTTACCAATCGTGTCCCCGACAATACGGGCAGATTTTTTATAGGCTCTGTTCCAATAATTACTCATCTCGTGCATAGAATACAGCACTCTACGATGCACTGGCTTCAATCCATCGCGAACATCAGGCAAAGCACGCCCAACAATAACGCTCATGGCATAATCTAAGTAACTACGACGCATTTCCTGTTCTAACGACACAGGAAGCGTTTCTTTTGCAAAAGAAAAATTTTCTTCACTCATGGATGATTTAAGATTAAATTTAAAAGGCTTATTTTATCATGCACTGGGGGTAAATACGCCCTCTTTTGAGTAAAAACATATGTTTTTTTCTTGCTATCCACACTCAATATTCCAAGCACGCAAATTTCACAACAACTCCCCTCCCAAGGTTAATCATAAAGCGTCCAGAAAGCTAAAAAACACAATGATTTCAAGATAACCCTACTATAGGTTCAAATAAACAAATTCTTTAGGGAGAGGCAAAGAAACATCACTTCTAATCAACACGAATCATACTGAGAAAGGATGGGAAAACTGTGTTTAACGAATAGATACCCTATCTGGTAAAAAGACGAGAAAACTCGCGTTTAACTAACGGACTTCTTATTTGTCGAAAAGGCATGAAACATCACTTCTAATCAACATAAATCATACTGAAAAAGGATGAGAGAACTGTGTTTAACGAACAGACAGCCTATCTGTGAAAAAGACGAGAAAGTCACGCTTAACTATCAGGCTTCTTATTGGGCGAAAAGACGAGAAAATCACGCTCAACTATCAGGCTTCTTATTGGGCGAAAAAGACGCGAAAATCACTTTCATCTAACACGAATCATACTGAGAAAGGATGGGAAAACTCGCGTTTGACTAACGGACTTCTTATTTGTCGAAAAGGCGAGAAAAACACGTTTAACTCACAAGCATCTTATTGGGCGAAAAAGACGCGAAAATCACTTTCATCTAACACGAATTATACTGAAAAAGGATGGGAAAACTGTGTTTAACGAACAGACAGCCTATCTGGAAAAAGACGAGAAAATCACGCTTAACTATCAGACTTCTTATTTGCCGAAAAGACGAGAAAATCACGCTTAACTATCAGGCTTCTTATTTGAGAAATGAAAAAAGTCAGGATAAAAAACGCTTTAAAGGGGCAATTAAGATAGTTTTGATAAAAAAGAAAAAGCCACTCACGCAGAGTGGCTTTAGCATATCAGAAAGTAGCTAATTATTTAGAAGCTACGATATCCAATACTACACGACGGTTCTTAGCACGACCTTCAGCTGTAGCGTTAGAAGCAGCTGGATCAGCCTCACCTTTACCGATTGTAACGATTTGGTCAGCTGGAACACCCTGTGCAACTAAGAATGCTTTAACAGCTTTAGCACGTCTTTCAGACAATGCCAAGTTGTAAGCTTCGCTACCTACTGAGTCAGTGTAACCAGTAGCAATAGCAGACTCAAGTTTCAAGTTTTTCAACTGAGCAGCCAATTTTGTCAATACTTCTTCACCAGCTGGTTTTAATACAGCTTTATCAAAGTTAAAGAACGCATCTGCACTTAAAGTGATCTTGTCAGCAGTAACTTCTTGAACTGCACCACACTCAGCTGCTGCTGTAGCAGGAGTCCAGAAGTTATTTTGCCAGCAAAGACCAGTTGTGTTACGCCATACTTGGCCAGAGCTGTTTGTCCAGTTGTCACTAGCTGAAGCAACTGTAGAAGCTGCAGCAACAGCAAGAGCTAGTGTAATTTTAGAGGTAAGTTTCATAATTCTCCTCGTAGGGCTTATGCTAAAGTTTAACTTGCAGCGAATACGCCGCTTCAAAAATCCAACTGTAAGTATAACATATAAACAATAGATTACAAAGCCTGCAATCTATTTATGTCACTTACAACTAGGTTTTATCATACTCTTTTTTTAAAAACATTGCAGACAAAATCGTCAATTCCTTTAAAAAATAAAATATTTTTCATGAATTTAATATCATCATGTAGTATTTTTACTACACCCACCATCTTCTCACCAACCACACTCCTTTCAACTTTACATTCCCGCAAACAAAAAAATTCAACTCACCCCTGCTTTCCACTTCACTCCTCATTTTCCCCACTCCATCTTGCCAACTCTCCGAGCCTCGCGTTCAAAGACCCCCATTATCATTCACTGACACCTTAACTTTTCCCGCCATCAACACACACCACATCTCCCACCCATCACCACACACCCCTGCTTTCCATTTCACCCCTCATTTTCTTCACCCCATCGCCACAACTTTCTGAGCCTCACGTTCAAAGACCCCCATTTATCATTCACTCACACATTAACTTTTCCCACCATCAACCCCCACCTCACATGTTCCTCGCACCACCCATCGCCACAACTCTCTTAGTCTCGCAATCAGGAAGCATGTTAAAATTTGCGACAACTTTAATATCGTTTTGTACGGGAGAACAAGCTATGTCAGCCAACGTCAACCCCTCTGAAATCAACAAATTCTCTGCCATTGCAGCCAAATGGTGGGATCCTAATGGCGAATTTAAGCCTTTACACGACATCAATCCATTAAGATTACAGTGGCTGATTGAGATGGCGGGCGATTTGAACCAGAAAAAAATTCTCGATGTAGGGTGTGGCGGTGGCATTTATGCCGAATCCATGGCGCTAAAAGGAGGCATCGTTAAAGGAATTGATATGGCGGAACGATCTTTGCAAACCGCCCAATTACATCGCTTGGAATCTAAAATAGATAAGACACAACTTGATTATCAAAAAATTCCTGTAGAAGACCTTGCCAAAGAACAAGCTAATACCTACGATATAGTCACTTGCATGGAAATGCTAGAACACGTTCCCGATCCTGTATCCATCATGAAAGCTTGTTTTGAACTAGTCAAACCGAACGGCTGGGTACTTTTTTCTACATTAAACAGAACACCAAAAGCCTTTTTTATGGCCATCATGGGTGCTGAGTATTTAATGAAATTATTGCCCAAAGGTACGCATCAATACGAAACATTTATAAAGCCGGGTGAGCTAGCAGAAATGGCGAGAATCGCTGGTTTGACCCCTGTTGCTTTTAAAGGTATTAGCTATCGCCTTGTCCAAAAAGATTATGTCCTGAGCGACAATACCTCTGTCAACTACATGATGATGACACAAAAACGTTAACGTTAAGAAACTAACAAAGTCAAACGATTATGCTTGTATTATTTGATTTAGATGGCACATTAGCAGATACGGCTCACGATCTTATTGCCGCAACCAATCACGTCAGAATTAGTCAGGGACTTGCTCCCATGCCCCCAGAGTTATTAAGAAATTCTATTTCGGCAGGGACAGTAGGTTTATTAAAAGTAGCATTAGGCATCGATAAAAATGATCCTGATTTTCCTAAATTGCGTCAAATACTTTTAGACTATTACGCCGATCATTTACACACGCACACCACTTTATTTCCTCATATCCGTGAGTTATTAAACGGTTTATCGGATCAAAAAATAAAATGGGGAATCGTCACCAATAAGCCAACACAATACACTTTACCGCTTATTGCATTTCTAGGTTTAGACAAAGATAGCCAAGCTTGTGTATGTGGCGATACCTTAATACAGGCCAAACCACATCCTGCACCATTGTTTTACGCAGCAGGATTGGCCCACAGTCATCCATCTGAAACGATCTATATTGGCGACAGCCTCACCGATATACAAGCTGCTCAAGCCGCAGGCATGAAAAGCATTGCTGCAGCTTACGGTTATTGTGATAGCGACGATGCTTTATCATGGAAAGCGGATGCTGTTGCCTTTACAAGCGAGGAATTAAGCGATCATATCCATACGTTAGCTCAGACACTCAACACTACACATTAAAAAAAGAGGCGTATCTCAACGCCTCTTGTCACTCATCATTACTCAACATCTTTTTTCTTACCAAATATCTCTACCCAGTAATTTAGCGAGTTTAGGATATTTATCAAGATTAAATATCGGTTCATGAATATCATTTTTAAGCTGTCTTTGATAATCTCTCAATATAATAAACACAAAGGGAGATAACAATAAAATCGCCACTAAGTTAATCAATGCCATTATTGACATCGATAAATCCGCCATATTCCAAACCATAGGCGTAGCAATTACCGAACCAATATAAATCGTGACCAGTACAGAAATACGGAACAAAAACACTAACAAAGCATTGTTTCTAATAAAGCGAATATTGCTTTCTGCATAAGCGTAATTTCCCACAATCGTAGAAAACGCAAACAAGAACAAAATGATCGCTAAGAAATCCGCTCCCCAAGAACCGACTTGGTTAACAATAGCCGTTTGTGTAATCGTCACGCCCTCTTCACCTAGGGTGTATGGACGAGAAATTAAAATCATCACCGCGGTACATGTACAAATCACAAAGGTGTCAACAAAAACTCCCAACATTTGAATCATACCTTGACTAGCAGGATGCTTGACATCTGCGGATGCGGCAGCATTCGGTGCAGAACCCATACCTGCCTCATTGGAAAACAAACCGCGTTGGACACCTAATACCATGGCTTGTGAAAAAATACCACCAAAAATACCACCTGCCGCCGCTTTGACATTAAATGCATCGACAAAAATATCATGAATGATAACAGGCACAAGTGGCAAGTTCATAAAAATAATATAGAACGTCATTAACAAGTACAACAACGCCATCACTGGCACTATCGCCTCAGCAATTTTTGATACACGTCTAATGCCACCAAAAATAATAGGCAATGTTAACAACATCACAAACAAACCAGAGTAAACATGTTGCGTACCCCAAGCTTTATTGGCCGCATTTGCCAAAGAATTCGCTTGCACCATGTTAAAGACAAACCCATAACAAAGTATCAAAGCCAACGCAAACACAATACCTAACCAGCGAGCTCGCAACCCTCTTTGAATATAATAAGCGGGGCCACCTAAAAAATGACCATTTGAATGATCTCTGATTTTAAATAACTGGGCCAAAGAAGATTCAGCAAACGCCGAGCTCATCCCCACTAAAGCGGTCACCCACATCCAAAAAACAGCACCTGCACCGCCCAGACTAATAGCCAATGCAACACCTGCAATATTACCCACACCTACGCGACTGGCCAAACCTGTCACAAAAGCCTGAAATGGCGTGATACCATGCGGATCTTCAGGATCTTGGCGACCCCATAACATTTCTTTTACACTGCGAGCAAAAAGTCTCACCTGCACCAATCCTGTGGCCAAGGTAAAAAACGCACCTGTTGCCAACAATACCAAAATCAGCACATCGGTTAGATAACCGTTTAAAAAAGAAACAGAATCATTTAATGAAGTAGCAAAGCTACTATCCTCTTGTACCATAGATGATTTCCTTTAATACTCGCTTTTATCAACTAAAACAGTTTATTGTATAACATCTTGCAACACAAAAAATCACTTAATACATAAATATTCGTATTTCTCAGTCACCTTACCCTCCCATTGAAAAAAGATTTTGCTTTGCACCCCACTTTGCCTCTCACTTCACTCTAAACAGTGCTAATGTTATAATTTTCCCTCGTCAATATATTCTTAGACGATGTATGATTCGATTCCTATCATCCACGTTTACATTGATTTTCATCGAATCAAGCCCCTCTGTTTTATAAAATCTTTTACCGATATTATTACAAAAGGAACTATCTTTATGGCAAATGAAATCCAACCGCTCACATCAGGTCACACCTCTGATGTCATTGCTTCAGATATTGGACAAAAAATAGAAGTTGCCAAACAATTTTTAGAAAAAGATCAGCTCATCGGTTTAGTTAATGCGGCCATTCCTTACATTACAAACTTTATCATCGCATTAATTATTTTTTACATTGGTAAAAAAATTGCCAAATGGTTGAGTAAGTTTACCGCTCGCATGGTCTCCAATTCATTAAAAGATGACATGTTGAGTAGCTTTTTTGGGTCGCTCGCTCAGTTTGCATTTCTTTTATTTACCGCGATTGCAGCACTTTCCCAATTAGGCGTAAACACTAGTTCATTAGTGGCATTGATTGGTGCGGCAGGTCTGGCCATCGGTCTTTCTTTGCAGAACTCGCTACAAAACTTTGCGGCAGGCGTGATGATCTTAATTTTCAAGCCATTTAAAAAGGATCAAACCATTCTAATTGGTAGCAACGAAGGCGTGGTCACTCGAATTGGCATTCTCATGCTAGAGTTACGCACAAATGATAACCGCGTGATTTTGATCCCCAATAACAAGGTAATGAGCGACAGTATCACCAACTTTCATCAAAACCCTACCCGTCGTATTGACCTAGTTTTAGACATCGCCTACAGTGCTGATATCAAAAAAGCCAAGGAGGTTATCAAAGATGTATTTAGTGCTGATGAACGCATTCTAACCGACCCTGAACCCAGCATTATGGTGGGAGCTTGGTGTGCCAGCAGCATTCAAATCTGGGCGAGACCTTGGGTGAAAGTGGCTGATGCAGCGGCTGTTAGAGGTGATTTACTAGAACGACTGAAATATGCTTTTGATGAAAATGGTATTGAAATTCCATTTAATCAAATAGATGTTCGAATCAAAGAACAAGTCGCTCCTAAATCTTCAACCTATCAATCTTAATTCAATAGACGTTGTGCCCATAGCATAACGTCTTTTACTTTTATGAGAAAAACCTTATCCATTATCTTATTATCTTTAGGTCTTGTTGCGTGTGGAACGGCTCAACAAGCCTCCGTTCAAGATACTCAGCAAAGCACCATTAAACCTTTTACCAACGCGGCACTATTTGTTCAAGATACCGCACAACAGTATCACATTGATCCCACTTTTGTGTCCAATGTTTTAAAAGAAGCACAGTTGAACGAAAAAGTCCAAGCTATTCTCACTCCCAAAGCGTCACAAAAACGTGCCCGACAAGATTGGAATCAATATCGCCGCAATGCACTGCATCCCTCACGTATCAAAGACGGTATCGAATTTCTTCACGCACACCATGCCCAGCTTTCCAAAGCCGAACAAATCTATGGAGTACCTGCATCGATTATCGCCAGTATTATCGGGATAGAAACGCGTTATGGCAAGTATATGGGTAACTTCAAAACGTTAGACGCTTTATATACACTAAGTTTTTACTACCCCGATCCCAGCAGAGAAAATCGTATTCTTATGTTTAGACAACAGCTAGCTGCATTGATTTACCTAGCTCACGAGGGGCGTATTGACTTAAACCGTACCTATGGTTCCTATGCAGGTGCCGTGGGTTACCCCCAATTTATGCCCTTGAGTATTTTAAATTATGCAGTGAATGAACAAGGTAATGCTCACGCAAAAATTGATTTAGATAATCATATTGACGATGCGATTATGTCTGTGGGCAATTATTTTAAAGCTCATGGTTGGGTAACGGGTATGCCTGTATTCATCGAACATTCTGGCCCAATTAGCGATGAAGAACTTCAAGCAAAAGGCTGGCGACGCGTTGTACTCAAAAACTATTCCAATCAAACAGAAGATGTTCGTATTGCCACCAAAAATTTTGATGTGATTCGTGCCTATAACCTCAGCGACTTCTACGCGACTTCTGTTGCAGATTTTGCCAAGATTTTGGAGACCTCTTATGGAAAATAATATTCCTGCTAACATCGCCAATATACTTCATCGTATTGAAACCGCGGCCATTCATGCACAAAGGCAAGCAAACGAGATTCGCTTATTGATGGCCACGAAAACCGTTAGCCCTGACAGAATCAAAATAGCCTTGGCAACTGGACAAACCTTAATCGCTGAAAACAAGGTACAAGAAGTCAAAGAGAAGTTTGAGGCCCTTCAAGCTATCCCACATGAATCGCATTTTATCGGACATTTACAAACAAATAAAATTAATGAGTTACTACGATATGACATCCAATGTATTCATTCCATGGATAGATTGGATTTAGCCAAAAAATTACAAACCCGTTTAGAAGCCCAAAACAAAACGATGTCCGTACTCATTCAAGTCAATACATCGGGAGAAGAAAGCAAATATGGCTGTTCGCCTCAAGACACCTTATCTTTGATCAAAGAAATCCATCAAATGCCTTCTTTACAAATCAAAGGATTGATGACTATTGGTGCCAATACACAAGATGAACATACCGTTCGTCAATGCTTTCAGCTTCTTAAATCGTTACAAAACCAAGCTCAAGAGATGCTAGGAACGGCATTACCCGAGCTATCTATGGGTATGAGTGGCGATCTAGAACTTGCCATTGAGGAAGGTGCTACCATCATTCGCGTCGGCAGTGCGATTTTTGGACAACGTTCCTACACAAACGTCTAACGATTACTTATATAATATGTTTTTTTTGATTATTTTTAAGCAAAGGACCTCAAAATGAGCCAACACCACTACACTACGAAGTCAAATGGGTTATTAGAGCGACTGTTTCATCTAAGCTCGCTCAATACCAATCCTAAAACCGAGTTTATCGCTGGTTTAACGACGTTCCTTACCATGAGTTACATCATCATTGTCAATCCGCTCATCTTGGGTGATGCCGGCATGGATAAAGGTGCTGTGATGGTCGCCACATGTATTGCTGCAGCGATTGGATGCTTCATGATGGGATTGATCGCCAACTTTCCGATTGCACTTGCACCAGGGATGGGCTTAAATGCGTATTTTGCCTATAGCGTGGTTATTCACCAAGGCGTGAGTTGGCAAGTTGCTTTAGCAGCTGTTTTTTGCTCAGGTATTTTATTCCTGTTGCTAAACTTTTTTAAAATTCGTGAGGCCCTTGTTAATGCTATTCCAATGGCATTAAAAATGTCCATTACCGCTGGTATCGGCTTATTTTTGGCCCTTATCTCGCTTAAAAATACAGGCATCATTATTCAAAACAACAATACACTAGTCGCCATGGGTGACTTATTTACTTATAAAACTGGTTTAGCTGCCTTGGGATTCTTGCTCATTATCGTATTAGATCAGCTACGTATTAGAGGTGCTATTCTAATTTCTATCTTGTTTATCACGATAATTTCTGCCATTTTGGGTTACTCAGAGTTTCACGGCGTTGTGGGTGCCATCCCCTCGATTGCACCGACTTTCGCCCAATTAGACTTTAGTAATTTATTCCGCCCAGATATTGTTGCCATCATTTTTGTTTTCTTATTAGTGGATTTATTCGATAGTACTGGCACGTTGGTGGGGACTGCTCATCGTGCGGGTTTATTAGTAAACGGTAAATTACCTCGCTTAAAACGTGCTTTATTAGCCGACTCTACTGCTATTATTGCAGGTGGCGTGTTAGGAACCTCGTCAACCACTCCTTACATCGAATCTGCTTCTGGTGTGGCTGCAGGTGGACGTTCTGGCCTAACGGCTGTAGTGGTGGGTATTTTCATGCTAATTAGCTTGTTCTTTGCCCCAATCGTATCAAGTGTACCTGTTTACGCAACCGCTCCTGCCTTAGTTTACGTAGGTATTTTGATGATGCAAAGTTTATTGCATATCGATTGGAAAGATATGACAGAAGCGGCACCTGCGTTCTTAACCATCTTCTTTATTCCATTTACCTACTCTATTGCAGATGGTATTGCAGTAGGATTCATCAGCTACGCCGTCATTAAATTATGTACTGGCAAAGCTAAAACCGTTCCTTATATGGTATGGATTGTAGCCGCCATTTGGTTAGCAAAATTCTATTTCATTGGCGGTTAACCCCCTGACTCTTGTGAGTTTTTCAAAGCCTCTATCTCTCATGGATAGAGGCTTTTTTTAATACTTCTTCAATAACTCTCAATCTAGCCTGTTCAATGACGTGAGGAATATCCTTTTTTTCTACCTCCTTTAAAAGCGTAGAAATGGGAATATTGATGATCGCGTCTCGACAAGACTGCCAAAACGTTTTTTGATGATTCAGTTTTAACAAAGACATCGTCTCTAAACATGCGGCGAAACGTTCTGGACGACGTATGGCATCACATCCTAATAAAACAGACAAAGCTTGTGATGCCTGATTAGGTAGCATACTTAGCGATGGAGCATACCGTTGTAATAATCTGGCCAAATCATAACAATCATGAGGCAGTTTCAATACTGCATTTAATACGTCCAAATCCGCCTGATACGCTACCATGGCAAATCTTTTATTCAAGTCCACCGCGTCCGATAAACCATCTAACAACTGGCAGTTTAATAGTTGTCCGCCAAAGATAATATCCGCTGCCCCTACTGCCTCTAAAACAGACCACATTCTACTAGGTTGTGTTTGCAACAGTCCTCGTGAAACTTCTTTCCAAACACGTTCTGCTTGCAAGGCATTTACCTCACCTGAATGCACCATTTGTTCACAAAGTGCCTGTGTTTCTGGACTTAACTCAAAATCTGAAAACTTAGCTGCAAATCTAGATAATCTCAATATTCTCACGGGATCTTCAACAAATGCAGGCCCGACATGCTTTAACACTTTTTTTGATAAATCTTCGCGACCATGAAAAGGGTCATGAATTCTACCTTGACGGTCAACTGCTATCGCATTAATCGTTAAGTCTCGTCGCGATAAATCTTGTTCTAAAGTGACATCTTGTCCTGCATAGAATTGAAACCCTTTATATCCCAAAGCCGTTTTTCGCTCCGTTCTTGCCAAAGCATATTCTTCTTTCGTCATGGGATGCAAAAAAACTGGAAAATCAGCTCCTACTGGGATAAACCCCCTAGATTGCATGTCTTGAGGTGTACTTCCCACCACTAACCAATCTTTATCGCCCAAATCTTGACCTAATAAAAAATCTCTTACTGCCCCTCCCACCAAGTAGAGATTCAGCCCTTTTGTGTATTCGTCCTCTTTAGGCAATAACGATTTAACATCCATCTTTAATATCTTTTCAATCTATCAAAAAAACTGTTTAGAAATTTTTCTATACGACTTTTACACCTTAATCAACAACATTTTAATCGATCAACACATCATATTCTTTGACTGCACCTATCGTCCCACTACCACCGTTTATTCGGTAATTTTAGCCCCTATCAGAAAATCCAACTCCATGTATTCATCACACTGACGAAACCTACCATAGAACGATCGGTTTTTTACACTTGATTGTCAGGCAAATAAATTATTTAAAACTCATTTTTTATTATAGTGTTTTTAATCATCGCCAAAGTAGTATGATATGTAGTTAACAGCATTTAAGCCACTTTTAGGTATTCATGATGAACATTAGAAAAGAATTAATAAGCAAACGTCAGTCGTTAAGCCACGATTATCGTTCTCATGCTTCTGAATTGATTGCTCAAAAAGCATTAGATATCCTTAAAAAACTTCCAAAAGGAACATTGATCGGGCTATTTTACCCATTGGGAGAAGAAGTCGATACGAAAAACTTAATCACCACATTAAATCAATTGGGCTATGTTACTTGCTTGCCTGTTACGGTTTCCAACCAACCTCTAGAATTTTACCGTTGGCATCCTGAATTACCTTTAGAGGCTGATAATTTCGGGGTAATGATTCCCAAAGATCGCACAGAAAAAGTTTATCCCCAAGTATTTATCACGCCATTACTGGGTTTCTCCATAAAAGGCGATCGAATTGGTTATGGAAAAGGTTATTACGATCGCACCTTTCATGCGTTCCAAAAAATCCATCCTAACCTTAGAAAAATCGCTGTTGCGTTTGATATTCAGGAATTACCTGCCGATTATCAGGCCCAAGCACATGATGTTCCAATGGATATGGTGATCACTGAAAGTCGTTTGATAACGATACACGAATAAAAATCTTTATTCACTGCATTCTTCTTTCACATCTACCCATTCATTCACGCTTTTTAATATCGCCATTATCTATAGTAAAATAGGTCGTCTTAATCAAATGGCACACTGATTAATCATCTATATCATTCCAACCATTTGGTTAAATCATCTAAATAACCCTTTGATAAGGAGAATCCTATGAGTCAAGTAACATTAGGTGGACAAGGCATCGAAGTAAAAGGAACATTCCCTCAAGTTGGCGATGTACTTAACCATTTAACATTTACAAATAAAGAATTAGCTGACATCGGCTTGGATGCTTATGCTGGCAAACGTAAAGTATTAAATATTTTCCCAAGTATTGATACCGCTGTTTGTGCAACGTCAGTACGTCATTTCAATGCCGATGCAGCGAATTTAAACAATACCGTTGTCCTTTGCATTTCAGCCGACTTGCCTTTTGCACAAAGCCGTTTTTGTGGTGCAGAGGGATTAAAAAACGTTGAAACATTATCAACATTCCGTCATCACGAAGTTCATGAGGCATTAGGAGTGGCAATTACTTCTAGTATTTTAGCGGGTCTCACTGCTCGTGCCGTTATCGTTTTAGATGAAAGCAACAAAGTTATTTACAGCGAATTAGTTTCTGAAATCAAAAACGAACCTAATTACGAAGCTGCTTTACGTTCACTTTAATAAATCAACTCCACTCCTATTTATCTTTGAATCGATAGGAGTGGCCTCTCAAACCATCCTCCATACCATTCGTGTGCGTTGGCTAAGCATTAGAACATGATATGAATACCCGATGCTAAAACGTTAACATCGATATAAGCTGTAATGCCCGTTACATCACCTGTTATCGAATCCTCTTAGTCTATTCGGAATGATCTTAACATTTAAACACACAAAAAATTAAAAATCTTCTGCATAATCTAAGAAATTGATACTGAAGTATGGCATAGAATTACGGGAATTTAAGTTTTTACCACCTTTCCTGAACCACCCAAAAAAAATACCGATCGCATCAGCAATTGACAACGATCGGAATATTTGGCAATAGTCTATATTAAGTTTTACCAACGGAAAGTAACTCCTACTGATGTTGATAAATCACCATTTGAATTTACAGCGCCGGTAACTCTCATCGCTACTTTACCTGTTTTTGATAATCGTGAGAAACCTACCGCCATTGCATTTTCTCCTCTATAATTAGCGGCTCCCATAGCTATAGTCGAAGTACCTGGATGCACGGAAGACTGCAAGTTAGTGGAAGCCAAAGCACTTGCTACATTAGCACGTACTTCTTTTTGTAAATCCTTAATTGCTGTCTCGTAATTATTCTGCATCGCTTGTAACTGTTTCATGTTCACAACATCTGTTTCAGCCAACGCATTACCTACATTTTGAATACGATTGCCTCCGTTATTCAAGCCTGCATCGGTTAAACTCACATTAAGAGTAGGATCGGCATCTGATGGATCAATCATTATGCCTGATGACGTCAAATGAATAGTAGCATTTTGATCGTCACCTTTAAGCACGATACTGCCTGCACCGGTTGTCTTATCAGAAGATATGACAACACCATCTTGTCCGTTTGAACCATGTATCACAATCGACCCTGAGTTATCATCCGTGCTATTGGAATCACTACCCTTATCATGAACAATCGTCACCGTACCACCAGTCGGTATATTACCTTTTTCGGTCTTATTACCCACTGTAATCGATTCTTCAGCAGTTAGATCCGTGCCTGTCATATTATCAGCTAGTTTTATGATCAAATTACCATCTTGATCCATTTCTGTCAAAATATTATCAGCACTATATTCAGATTCATCGATAGCGGAATCACCTATATTCGGATCACCTTTAATACGAATCGTAGAACCTAAGGCAAAGGTCTTTTCTGTGACCCCAGAAGATCCTACTGACTCATCTGCCGATATGGTTAAGCCAGATTGGGCAACAGCCTGTAAATCAGCAATATTAACTGCTTTGTTTAGATCATCACCACTACTACCTAATAGACCTGACGTACCATCTAAATTAGATCCAGCAACAGTTTGACGAGCAGCTTGGATGACGTCAGCCGGATCAGTCGAAGTAGCGACCACGTGTTCAATACCATTAGCCACATTCGTCAACTGCATAGGATCTTTTAAAGCGACTTTGACTGCTACGTCATCTACCTTAGTACCTGATCCATCAGCCTGAGTATTATAAGTATCACCTACTTTATAAACTGGTATTAATGAACCGTCATCTTGTTCCACTACAAAATGAGCAGGGAAGTTCTTATTCGCCACCACATCATTAAGCAGAGACTCTTGATTAGCACTAATCGTTACCGTATTAGTAGTCGCATCAGCACTAAGTTTAATGCCTTTCCCCTCTTTCAAGGTCAATACTGAATTTGCAGGGTTAATTACCTCACCATTATTCGTCACGGTACCTTGATAATGCACTTTGCCATCATCCACTTGAGCCACTTTCACCGTCCAACCAGTGTCTTGTGCGTCTTTCACATCCTTAATCTGCTTGGTCAATGTACCCGCTTGCTCCTCTAGCTGGTCATAGGTTTGTGTTAAGTCAGCGACTTGCTTATCCAAATACTCAAGATTCGCTACACTATTAGGATCATCTGACATTTTCACATTCTGCAAACGCTTTCCTGCATTATCCAAACCTTGAACGGTTAACGACGGTCCTTTCGTACTATCTGTCTGATCAGATGGTGTAGTCGCTAACTGTATGCCCTCTTTAGTGACCGTCACTTCTGATAAGCTACCGTCATCTTGAGTATTTTTAAAGCTTGCCGAATTTAGGTTTTCTAACTCTTTTGACAAAGCAATCAATAAGCTTCTTTCTGCCTGAGCATCTTTTGTAACAACGATATTACCATCAGCGGTATGATCATCATCTAATTCAGTCATCGTTTCACCCGCAGCCACATAGCCACGAACTGCTAGTGCAGTGCCTAACATGCGATGAACGGATCCGGTGTTACCATTAAAATCCATGCCTGCCTGTGCCAAAGCTTGTAAATCAGCCACCGTTGCTACTTTTGTCAAATCGCTATCACTCATTGACAATAAACCATTTGTGCCGGCAATAGCTTGTTTTGCATCATTTTCAGAAATAGGTTTACCTGTTGTCGGTAACCCTAACCCACTAGCGATATTTCTTAATAAAATCGGTGTTGTGGTCTGTCCATCCGTATTTACCGCAGAAAGAATGATTTGATCTTTGGCAATGGCATCACCGGATGTTTTACCGTCTTTCAACTGACTATTTTCTGTGTCACTAGGACGGTAGTAATCATCACCAATTTTCACAAGTCGCTCACCATCAGGAGCGGTATAGACAATATTACCTGCCAAACCATTTCGTAACGAAGTAATCAAATTACCTGATCTACCATCCTGACCATCTTTAGCAGAGATATTCTGACCGGCAAGATTACTGTTGGTATCATCACCTTTTATCTGTTTTCTCACTACTTCATATTGGGATACATTGATCGCATCACCTTCTTCTTTACCCTCAGCAATACCTTTGATCTCAACAGGTTCTCCATTTTCATCAGCTAATTTCAAAGCACCATCATCCAAGACCGTCAAATCTATATGTTCATCGGGTGAACCAACTTGGTAAGATTCCGAGGTCACACTAGATAAGCCTGTTAAATCTTTTGATAATTGGATAGTCAAGTTTTTATCATCAGCTTTAACATACAGATTATTTGTTGCTGTATCTCCAGTTACCGTACCCTCGCCCTGAATAGACAAATCACCACCCAAAGTCACCGGTACTGTTGTCGTTGTGTCATTACCAGTAAAGTTCAATCCTGACGTTGCGACAGCCTTTAAATCAGCCAATGATACTAATTGATCAAAGTCTTCATCCGTCATGGTTAATAAAAGGGTGACTGCTTGTGTTACTTCATCAACCGTCAAAGGCTGATCACCCGTACTAATGCCCAAAGCTGTCGCCACATTTGACAAGGTTTCTGGTGTGATGGTTGTGCCATCAGTAGCCACAGCAGATAACACCACTTTATCATCAGCAACCTCTGAAGCGCCTGAAATAGGAACACCTTGATTCACTTCTGTAGCTTTGTAGAATTTCTCGCCAACCTTACTTAAGCGATTACCCTCTGAATCTGTATAAACAACCGTTCCGCCTAATCCTTGACGTAATGCCAAGATCTGTTGGGATGCTGACTGTCCATTTAGACCATCTTTACCTGCTGCAGAATGCTCAGCAGGCGTTTCTGGAGTATCAGACCCAACCACCAGTTTTTTCACATCATCAAAGTTCTGACGATTGATTAAATCTGTAACGTTTTGTGCATCAGCAATATTATTTAACGTCACAGTTGAGGAACCATCATTGCCCGTCAATTTTAAAGTACCTTTATCTGATGATAGACTAATTTTATCGTCAGATGTACCGAGGTTAAACTGTTGAGTTGATGAAATGGTATCTAACCCTGTCAACTGATCAGCTAATTTAATTAGTATGGTTTGATTATCTGAATTCGCATCCACCACAATATTATTCGCAGCCGTTGCTGTACCTAAATCAGCACCACCTAATAAATTCAATGTCGTACCCAACGCACGATTCACCGCCTGATCCTGATGATCCACAAAACTTAAACCTGCGATCGCTAAGGCTTGTAAGTCACCGGTGTTCACTGCTTGATTAAAATGAGTCGCTGTTAATAAGCCACCTTGACCATCTTTATCGCTACCAGCCATCAACTGACGAGCTTCTTCTGTGCTAATTGGTGCATTCAAAGTATTGGATTTACGCCCAATTCCACTGGCAATATTCGATATAACAATATCATCCGTTGTTGTTCCAGTAGCATTGACCGCAGAAATCACGATATTTGACGTATCAACTTGATCACCTTTCGAACCATTTTCTTGAAGATGATAGTAATTCTCACCTTCCTTAACTAAACGTTGACCATTTGAGTCGGTATAAACAACGGATCCCGAAGTACCGTCACGTAAGGCAAGAACCTGATCTGATAATGATGAGGTACGCTTACCATTCAGACCATTTAAACCATCTTGAGTAGCAACAGGACCCATTTGTTCTGCAGTCACTGTGCTTGAATCCCTACCCACCAAGGCTTGCAATTCTCTTAATTGCTTCATATTAATCGCACTTGAAGGATCTGTTGCATCGGCCAAGTTAGTAATCTTAATAGGCCCACCATTTGCATCTGATAGTTTTAAAGCGCCATCAGGAGTTTTCTCCAACTGAATATTACCAACCTTAAAGCTATTAGCTTGAACGTCTTTCAGATTACTCAACGTACTGGCCAATTTCACGGTTAAGGTGTCACCAGATGAGGCAATAACACCGATATTCTGACCGCTAGACAAATCACTTGCCCCACCAGAGAAAGCAATTTCCTGCGTTAATGCTTTCACCAAACTACCCTCGTCCGTGACAAAAGTAAATGAACCCAAAGCATCACGCCATTTATCTGCATCGATATTAGATGCATCTGTTTTCACATAATTGACCAATTCGCTATCAAGATTACCACTTGAAGTGCTAGAAGCTTGTTCTATCAACTGTTTAGTCGCATCAATCACATCTTTTGCGGTTACCAAACCATCTTTATCAGCAGTAACCGTTGAATCATTTACGGTTAACTGACCTTTTTTGACGGTATAAGTAACGATATGGCCATCTGTATTATTCGGGGTCAAAGTAACGGTTGTATAGTTACCATCTTCTACCGTCACTGTCTTACCTGAGTGAATCGTACCGGCGGACTTACTAGTACCGTGTGAACCCTGAATATTCCACCCTTTGCTTGCCAAATCGTAAGCTTCTTTGACCGCACCTCGAGTAGCCAACCTGTCGTCCTCACCATAATCAGCCGATGTGGCACTCGTGCGATTTTCTAAACCAGAAACCGATTGGATACCTTTTAGATCGCTAGCCAGATCATAGCTAATACCCGTACTATCCACGGTAACGTTCAAATTATTATCCGTAGTATTCGGTGTTTCTGATGTATCAAATACCAATCCCTCTGACAAAGTGGTCGTTTTCTCTTCATCATCAGTTGATACTTTATACGCAAGCGTTGCATCATGTTTAAAGTTCTGTAAACGTTTGTTTAATGTATCATTGATCGTTGATGTCCAATCTTTGGTTTCAACCAAATAAGTATCAGGATCATTCGCATCAGACGTTACAGTCACATTATCGCCTGCTTTTATAATTGTTTTCTGCTTAGCGGATTCATACACTTCTTCGATGGCATCATTAATATTATTTGCATTAGTACCTGCAAACTGATCGGTATCTAATGTACCATCTGTTTTCTTAGAAACGCCTACGATCGTTGCCATGTCACCCTTTACCTGATCTAACTGGCTGTAATTAATCAAAGCCGTATCGTCAGATACATTACCCGCTGCAATATTTGTTAATTTGACAAAATCACCATCGCCTAATACCAAGCTGTTGTCAGATGTTTTCAACGTAATATTGTCTGTACCACTGCCTAAAGCGACGGTCTGCGTACCTAATGCACCGAGTCCTTTCACATCTTTGGCTAGTTGTATATTCAATTTACCCTGTGAGGCAGTGACTTTAATGTTATCTGTGTCACTGGTGCTAAGCGCATTTGATCCACCCGTTACCTTAATCGTACTATTAAGTTTTTGTGTGGTACTGCCTATATCGCCTGTAAAGGTAATACCTCCCAAGACATCACGCCAATTTTCAAGAGTGCTATTAATATTGCTAGCATTCGCATTTGCCAAATTATTGATTTTTTCTGTAACGTTATCCGGAATATTCTGAAGACTAGTCGCTTTGTCACCAAAACTTAAAACAATATTACCGTTAGCATCGCCTGTTGCCAAAATACTCTTGGCTTGACCATTAGCATCGGTGGCTCCTGCAATCGTCAATGTATCTTTGTTTAGAACCATTGACTTCGCATTTTCATAAGTCGCCTCTTTATTATTGTCTGCCTTATAGTGTAAGGTCAAATCTGCATAAGCATTTTCTCGATCACCTTTAGCTTTCTTAATCGCCTCAGTAATAGCTTGAGCTGTATCTTCTGCTGTCGCGAAAGTTGAATCAGCCGCGCCTGTCGTATTGTCTGTCACAACACTACCACGTTCAGGATCAAACTGTACATTTTGTACGTTCACGTCGTATGAAACACTAACATCTGTACCTGACTTAGTTACTTTAGCTTTGGTCCCTGTGCCATCTGAAAAATTCACAGTATGACCTGCTGATACCGTTATCGCGTCACCTGTATCAGGTGCAATCTTCCAACCTTTAGTAACAGCCTCATTGTAGATAGCTTGAACATCCGCTTCCGTAGCCACTTTGTTTTCATTACCATTGATGCCATAGCTGGAATCAGTCACGTTAGTAGTGGAATTCAACCCATCAATACTTGTAATACCTGTCAATGTACTGTTTAGGGTATAAGTAATTTGTCCATTCTCACCAACGGTTACGCTCGTATTTTTACCATCAACAAAGTTCAGAGCTGAGTTCAACATCACATCTTTTGAGGTGCCAGCTACCGTTACGTTTAATGATTGTTGGTCAAAATGATTCGCCAAGTCTTGTTTAGCATCATTGATCTCAGTTGACCAATCATGATCACTGATCGTGTAAGTACGTGTATTATCGTCATAAGTGACGCTAACATGTTCCCCCGCAACAAGCTCGGTTTTCGCTTTAGCGTTCTGATAAATCGTTCTAATGAGTTCAGAAACCGTTTTCGTACCAGTCTGATCACCGTAGTTATTAACAGTCAAACTCATTCCATCAGATCCAACGGTCACACCATTACCCAATGCATCAGCGATACTCTTGGTCATCGCTTTTAGTTGACTGGCATTGACTAAATCTGTTGCATTAACAGCATCAGCAACACCAGAAACCGTGACTAAATCGTTGCCATTACCTAGCTGCAAACCATCGTTATCACTTAGTTGCAAGGCAGAATTGCTAGAGTTACCTAAAGCCATAGTGGTACTTGCCACGCTTTCTAAACCTGCTAGATTTTTGGAAAGTTTTATCGCAAGACTATCCTGATCAGCCACAACTCCAATATTTCCCTCTGAAAAGGTCTTGTCAGAATCTGGATGACCGCTTATTTTCAGTGACTGACCTAATTGTTGATGGGTAGCTGTGTTACCATCAGCGGTATAACGAATCTTTCCTAAGGTCTCTTGCCATTTTTCTTGATGAATGCCTTCTGCATTAACACCTACTTTGGCTGATAACGCATCATCCAAAGTAGTAGGCAGATGATCGATTTTGGTTTTCAAATCTGATTTAAGACTAATTTCAATATTCGATCCATCGGCTTTTGTAATAATATTACCATCACCTTGCAAGGTCAATTTCGCATTTAAATCAGTCAAGGAAATACTACCCTCGCCCTCATTCGCCGCATAATTCAGTTTCAAGCCTGATAAAGCTGTATTAGCATTCTCATCAATCGCAGAAACTGCCTCAGTAATCGCTTTAGCAACATCACCTGCTGTGACTAATACCGGTGTATCCGACGTACCTTGTGTATCAGCAGTAACTGTTTTACCATTAACCGTCAATGTAGTGGTATTGACATCATAAGAAACGGTTGCCCCCTCTTGCGTTTGAGTAACGTTAGCTTTTAACGCATTCCCATCAACAAACGCCACTTGAGTACCGGGAACCACTTTATTCGTCTGTGTTTCATTAGATGACTTAATAAACCAGCCTTGATTGATCGTAGTATAAACAGATTTAACCGCAGACTCGGTTGCAACTGACTGACTACCATAAGTAGAATCCGTTACATTAGCTCTAGCATTAGAAGATAAAACAATACTGCTAACATCCTTTAACTGAGATTTCAAACTATAACGTACCACGCCATTGGCCTCAGCAGATACCGTTAAGTTTTTACTACTATCATCAGCACCGCTTGGGTTCACTCCAAATATCAATCCAGTAGCCAAAGTAGTTGTTTTGGTTTGATCTTCGCCTTGTGCTACATACGTCAAAGAATTTTGTTGGAATTGGTTCTGAATATCCAACTTCAACTTATTAATCTGTTCGTTCCAATCCGTTCCTTTGACAATATAAGTATTCTCATCTGATTCAGAAACTTTGACCTCCAGCTGATTGCCCCCAGCGACTTTTACCTTCTTCGTTGCCTCTTGGTAAACGCTATTGATGGCATCACCTATCGTTGTCTGTCCCGTACCTGCAAAATTATCAACAATCAAATTACCTTCTGCATCAGTCGTTACACCGTCGCCAAGGAAACTGGCAATATTACCTCCCAACGCCTGTTTCGCTTGAGAAAGGTTAATGACATCATTACTATTCGTTGCATTAGCAACATTATGAATCACTACTGCATCTGACTGACCGCTACTTAACTTTAATGTATTACTTTCAGGGCTAGATAATGTAATATTTTTGACCGTACCACCTGTTAACACTAGCTGATCACTAGCCACATTATCCAAACCTTTCAAGTTTTTACTTAACTGTACCGTCAAGGTCTGATCAGAAGCCACTACGCCGATATTCTCATCCGTCAAGGCAGTTAATGCATTTTGATCCAAACTACTGCCGGTTATAGTTAAGGCGGTATCTGCCCCTAAGGTCTTTTGAACACTACCTGTATCCCCCGAAAAAGTCAAACCACCCAACTTTTCGTTCCAGGCACTTACATTAATGCCTGAAGCATCTTTCTTCGCATAAGAGGCGAGTTGTTGAGTTTGCTTAGTACTCGCATCAGAACTAATATCGTTCACCGCAGTATTCAATACGTTTTTCAACGTATCAGCAGTCACCAATCCATCCTCTGTACCCGAAAGGATAACATTGCCCGATTCATCTGTAGTTAAAGTAGCCACTTTTGCCGATACAGTTACTACGCGATCGGTAGCATCAACAACCGTATTTGTTAAGTTACCGTTTTCAAAAGTTACCGTTGCTCCATTACTCACCAATGTAGGAGCCACTGTACCGCTATCTCCCTTAATACTCCAAGATTTATCAATCTCGTTTTTAACCGTTTGAATTGCACTACGTGTCGCCGCACGTGTTGGATCAGTGGCATAATCAGAGGCATCTGGGGTATGTTGGGTCAAACCAGAAATACTTGTAATACCGGTTAAACCCTCTGAGTTTAAAGCATAACTAATCTTACCGCCTTCTTCTGATTTAACCGTTAAGTTCTGATCATTTACATCAAATGTTAATCCTTTGCTCAAGCTCGTGGTTTGGGCATTAGCTCCATTAGCTTGATACGTTAAATTCTTAGCGGTTTGGAACGCTGTTTTCGCTTCTGCTTGTTTATTAGCGATTTCACTTGTCCAGTCTTTACCCGTAACAGTAAAACTTCCATCACCATTATCAGTGACCTTGATATAGTTTCCATCGCCTTTAACATTTACTAAACTGTCTTTTGCCGATTGGTGAATCTGTTGAATCGCCTCAGTTATAGTCGATTTTCCAGTGCCACCAATATCTGCCGCTTTCACTTGTCCATTCTCGTCTAGCGATACGCCCAATGCTTGAGCAATACTATCCTCTTGAGATTTAAGTTGAGCAAAATTAATAGCATCTGTTTGACTAACCGCTGATGCTACTTGAGTAACTTGACGTTCACTACCCGTAGCACCCACCGATACAGCACCTAACGTTTTTCCTGTTAAATCAACGTTACCATAAGGTGCAATAATATTCGCTGCCTCACGATCAGCCTGAGAACCACTACCCAAAGCCACGCTATTTGTAGCGTTAGCAATTGCATTCACACCAATAGCAATCGATTGTTGACCTTTAGCACCGCTGTTGTCTTCGTTTGATCCTTTTGTCGTTTCATTCACTGATACATAACGTACTGCTGAATCATTTGTCGTAATGGTATATCGTGCTTTATTTTCAGCAGTCGTCATATCTACCGACATACCACTGCCAGCTACTAGATCCAGACGGCCCTCTGAAGTCAGTTGACGCGTCGTTGATGAAGTCCCTGTTGTGGCGATTTGCCAATTCACATTATCCGTAATGATTTTTTGAATATTAGCTTCACCTGTAGAAGTAATATTACCTAAATCAGCATCCGCTGCATTTTCCACAATACGACTAAAGTGTTCAGGTAAGCTATTGATGATAGCCGTTAATTTATCGGATGGTCTAACAGAGACAGCATATGTTTTAGCACCTGTAGGATCAGAAACACTTTCATAGTTGACAGATAGCAATCCACGATCATCTGTTCCCAAAATCAGTCCTGTCGTATCTTTCAGGGTAACTGTACCTTCACCCGAGTTACCTTTTGTTTTTAGAGTCGTTGAATATGCAGCAAGTTGTGAGCCTGTGACGGCTTGACTACTTGTTGTGGCATTCGCTAAACCTGTTAGCTTATATTCCCCATTATTTGACGATACAGTCAGTTTCCCAGGCTCAGAAGAAGCTAAAGTAATGCCATTAATTCCCACAGTAGTAAAACTAGGCTTGTCGCTTAATCCAATATTCAATGTCGCTACATTTTTTGAAGCAGACACCGTAGTCTTCATATTCCGACCATCTCCCTTGATAGTCAAAGAACTGCCTAAATATTGTTGACTGTCTGTGCTACCGTCAGAAAAAACCAACCCTTGGTTTAAATGATTAATCGTTTTTCCAATCAAATCCACCAAAGTAATATTGTCTGCTTGGGTCGAGGCACCATTAGCATTTTTAAATATTGCATTGATAGGCGCAAAACCTGTTTTAGCCTCATCGACTTCCAAACCCAAGGTATCTACAACACGTTTAATCTGAGAACCATTAATCGCATCATTAGATGTTGTACTTATTTCCCCCTCACTGACATTACCCAGTGTAAGTGCTGTCCCTAAAGCCAGTCCACGATAAGTGTTCGTACCACTGCCACCGTTATACACCTGTGCCGAAGCATCATTACGTACACCAATTTTTACTCGTGAAGCAATATAATCTACTGCTTTACTGGTAATATGCCCTGCTTCATCAACAGGGTAATACTTACCTTCGCTATAAATCACTTGTTGCTTCTTGCCATTTTCTTCTACATAGTAAACCATGTTAGAAACACGATTCACAGAACTCAAAGCGGTCAACTGACCGACAGTAGCCACATCCGTATCTAATGCACCAGGAGCTACGTTAATCACACGTCGTACACCAACTGGTTGCTTACTATCACCACTTGACCAGCCGCCTACCGATACAAATCCTGCTGCCTCATCTGTTCCCAAATCAAAAGTAGAACCTTGTGCCACATAAGGTGCTAAATCAAGTGCAGATGTCCCTGAAAGCGTTGCTCTTGAAATATCAGAGGGATCATAATAATAAGTAGTAGCGGAACGATAACCTAACGCAACTGAGTTAACACTGGTAGCCCTAGATGAACTACCAATGGCTAATGAATCTCTAGCTTGAGCCACGGCACTCTCACCAACAGCAATAGAACCCGTTTCTGTTGACTGAGCATTGACACCGATTGCAATTGATCGTTCTTTCGAAACACTAGCATTCACGCCAATTGCAATAGATTCACTTCCAAAACTCCTTGCTTTGTTACCCATAACCAGTGTTTTATCTGCATCACTGTAACTAGCTACCCCCATTAATACTGAGTTGTTTGCATTAGGACTTGCGTAAGAATAAGATCCAAACGCTAAGGTATTCGATCCCTCAACCATTACAGCATAACCTAATGTCATGGCATTGGTACCCAATGCATAGGCATGACTACCTAATGCGACTGTATTTTTAACACCATTTGCTGTCTGACCTTTCGTAATTTTTTTATTTTCTGTGCCGTCTGAGTTATAAATGGTCAAATACACATTACTAGTATCTTGCTCTATATCAGATCGAGAGATAGCATTCGTCGCATTATCAATCGCCTGATAATATGAGTCATCGTTATTTGAGGTATTACGGGCTAATGAGGCATAAGATTGTTTAAGTGTATTGACACTTATTGATGAAGTTTTAAACTTAGCGCCCGATAAAACCAATGTCCCCATTGCTACTGAATCAGTGGCGATCGCTCTAGAACGATAACCATAAGCCACCGCACCTGAATTTGATGCTTCTGTAAAATTACCGACAGATACAGAGTTAGGTGCAAATACCCATGCCTCGTTACCAATCGCACTTCCGCCTTTCGCAGTACTGGCTACAAACGAACGCAACCCTACTGCAGTCGCTTCGTCAGCAAAAGCAAACGCTAAAGAACCAATAGCAGTCGATGCTTTACCCAAAGCCAAGGTTCGACCACCGACAGCAATGGCACCTGTACCTGCCGCTAATGTTGGGGAGTATTGATATGAGCCAGCTCTATTATACAAACTATTAAAATTACTCAGTGTCATATAAGAACCACCGACCAAGATATCACTTACTCTTGTTAATAAAGAAGCACCTAGGCGGTCAGCATAAAGACCCCCACCCAAGTCATCATTACCAATTGCAATCGCTGAAACACCTGACGCATAAGTATCTGAACCGATGGCTAGAGACTGTTGATCTGCACCTGAGTTTTGTCCAACCACCACAGCCTGTTCCCGCGCTTTTGAACTTGCGCCAAAAGCTATACTTCCCTTTGGAATTCCTACTGCTGTATCTTCTGCCTTAGCATTATGACCGAAGACCACACTATTCGTGGCATAAGATTTTGCATTAAAACCTAATACTACACCTCGATTATACTGGGTAATGTTATATCCACCACTTACATTTGTTACTACCGCATTAGCAGCATCAGCTCCTATAACCACCGATTGAGTAGAAACCAAACAAGGGGACTCAATCGTATATGAACTTGTACTGGTACCTGTTGGATTCAAAAATACAGAACGTTTATAAGGTTTATTAGGATCAGTTAAATCTTTATAAGGAGAATCAGCTGCAGTAGCCTCATTACCTATATTTGACCTAATATTGCCACTGACAACCACTAATGTACCTGTGCCACTAGGATAGCAACCCGCAGCTACTGACCAACCCGGTATTAGAGAAAGTCCCAAAGCAATACTTAGCAGCAGCCCTCGAAAGCTAGGTCTCTTCAAAGACTTACTGTTTTTTTCTGATGACTTACCTCTATTGGTAGATAGTTCAGATACCACAACGATGCAATTTCGCTCTCTACTGTATTTTGTTTTGTAAACTTTATTCATAATATTTAACTTTTAAAACAAAGTTACCCTACATACTGTGTGGACAACTCTCTTTTTTAAATCCCATTGACCGTTATCTCAATTACTCATGTTTCCATGTATAAAAACCACTAACTGCACCGCCAGTTAACCCTTTGTTATTAATCGTTGCAGTTGCTTTATAACCATAACGCCCTGTTTCACTTATTCCTGATATACCAAACGCAGCAGCTTTGTTCCCTTTATAAGTAGCCCCCCCTACTGCCAAAATCGTCGTACCAGGCAAGTAAACATCTTGCAAACTCGCCACTGCTGCAACACTAGCAATGCCTGCCTGCGAATCTTTATTAATTCTACTTAAACGTTTATCCATAGAACTAATCATCCCTTTAAGCTGACCAACATTTGCAGCATCATTTGGATTAATACCTGGTGCGATATTCTGAATGCGATTACCCCCATTATTTAACCCTTCATTTGTTAATGAAACAGTTAAATCAGGACTAGCTTTAGAAGGTGAAATCACAATACCATCACCGGTAACAGTGGTCGTAACATTATCTTTACCTCTAATCACCATATTACCATTTCCATCGCTATCTGAAGCAATCAATACAGCATCTTTACCATCTTGACCATCTTCTCCACGAATACTGATCGTGCCAGTACCTTGTCCAGCATCATGAACAATCTGAACGGTTCCTTTCTGAGGTTGACCGTCACTATCTTTCGGCCCTACCGTTACAGAAGTAGAAGCAGAGATACTATCATTTTGCGTGCTTTTCTTAATCATGATAAGAATCGTACCATCATCCTCCATAGTCGTCACGATATTCTCTTCGCTAAATCGATCAGGATGAAGCGGATGATCCGTACCTTTAATCGTCACGGTTTCACCCAAATGCTTACGCACGGTACCCTTATTCGTCACAAATTCAAAACCAGATTGAACCAAAGCCTGTAAGTCAGCCACGGTTGCTGCCGATTGTTGATGTTCAGTATCTTTTAGCAACGTATTAACTGCATTAATCGCCTCTTCAGTAGTGATCGGTTCGGTATGTTTTGATCCCACCAAAGCACTCGCCACTTGCCCTAATTGTTTCCGTCCATCGGTCCCTTCCAAGGCAACTTGAACATCATTCGCGGTTATCGTTACACCTGAACCATCTGCTTGGGTATTAAAACTACCATCCTTCATACGATATAGTTTATTACCTTCACGATCAACATACATGGCAGGGAAATTACCTTGTGATACGGCTATATTTTGCAATGCCTGATTATCAGTAGTAATCGTTACTGTTTGATCTTTTTGAGTTAACTGAATGCCATCACCTGCTTTGAGTGTTAAATTAGGTTGATCGCGATTCACACTGATAGTTGAGTTATTGCCATCCGCATGAGCGATACCCAAAGTCCAACCTTTATTAAGGTTATTTTCAATCTGTTGAATATCCGATACGATCTGATTTACTTGAGGTGTCAATTCATTCACCTTGTTCTCTATCGGATCGATACGACTGTCCACATCCTGTTTGGTCACACCATCTGTATTGACCGTAGCAGACGCCACATGTTGGATTCGTTGTCCACCATTATCTAAACCTTCTTCATTAAGAATAATCGTCACAGCTTGGCCATTATCATCTTGACCAGTAATATTGACGCCATTAGCTGTTAATTCAGTTTTTTGCTGATCCGAACCAAATTTAGCTGCAGTCAATTCTTTCAAATCTTTCGCCAATTTAATAAGTAAAGCTGAGTTTGTCTCATCTGCTTCAACAAAGATATTATTATCAGAAGTATGAGTTGCAGTACCGGTACCTTTAATACTTAATCCCGTACCCACAGGACGTGACGAACGTACATCGCTGGCATTACCACTGAAATTAAAGCCTGCTTGAGCAGCTGCTTGCAAATCTCCTAAGGTTGCTACACGATCTAAATTCTCCGTAGCGGTCAACAAACCAGAGGTCCCATCCATCTGATCACCCGCAATAACTTGACGCGCAGCATCATGATGGATCGCTTGTGGACGGTTGGCATCGCCTGAAACACTATTATCAGTTGCACCGGTTAGCCCTAAACCACTGGCTATGTTCGCTAAAATCGCTGGATCAGTCGTTTCTCCTTTTGCATTAACTAAAGATAAACGAATCTGATCGTCACGCACCGCACTAGCACCAGTTTTTACCGCACCACTATCATCGATATCACTAGTTCGATAAAAATCACGTCCTATTTTCACTAAACGTTCACCATTAGCATCGGTGTAAACCACGTTACCTGCTAAACCGTTACGTAAAGCAGAAATCTGCTCACCTTGTGTTTTGCCATCTAAACCATCTTTGCCTGATGCAGACAGAGCGTCTCCCGCAGAGTTACTTTGTCCGCCAATGTACTCAATCAATTCTTTGATCTCTTGGTATGCAACAGCGGCATCATGACTACTACCTGTTTTCACACCCACCACAGGTACAGCATGATCAGTCGTTTTTCCTTTACTGAATTTCAATGCACCATCTGCTTGGCTTAAGACTACTTGATTTTCACCATTTTTAACAATCATCTGATTAGCATTCACGCTATCTAGATTTTTCAATGTATCAGAAAGCTGTACTTGCAAACCGTGGTCTTTGACAAGCACATTCAAGTTACCTACTGCTGATTCAAAAGTCTGGTTACTAGCATAAGTTCCCTCACCAACTATATTTAAGGTTTGTGACAGCGCTTGATGTGCTTGCCCATGATTACCCGTATAATTAAATCCTGCTTGGGCTAAAGCTTGTAAATCCGCAACTGTTGCCGCTTGATTCAAGGCTTGACCTGATAAATGAAGCAGACCACCTGTTATTTGACCATTCATTGTCGTGCCAACTACTGCTTTTTTCGCTTCATCAGCACTCAAAGCCGTACTTGAGTTTATACCCAAGCCACTTGCAAGGTTCAATAAAGGCGTTACCGTCGTGGTTTCACCCGTTGCATTAACTAAAGATAAAACAATCTTATCTTTAGCTACTGAAGTAGCATTAGTGAGATCATCGGTATCCGTCACTGTTGAAGCAATATAATACTTATCCCCCACTTTAACTAGACGCTCACCTGCTTCATTTGTATAAATGACACTACCAGCCAAACCATTACGTAAAGCTGACAACTGATCTGCCAGTGTCAAGCTTCCATCTAAACCATCCTTACCGGCTGGTGACGTATTATCTTGAGACGCTGTCGTTCCTGTACCGATCTGTTGTTCCAACTCAGATAAGACCTTATAAGTCACCGCACTGTTAGGGTTCTGATCATCTGAAGCAATATTCGTGATTTTAACGCTCGCTCCATCTTGACCAGACAATTTCAAGGCACCTGAATCATCTTCTGTCAAAGTAATCGTTGCATCACCAGCACCCAACGTCAACTTCTGACTGTCTGCAGACGTCAAACCTTGTAGGTTTTTAGCCAATTTAACAGTTAAAGTATCTTCTGCTGTTTTCTCAACGATCAAATTATCCTGAGCGAAACCACCCTGATAAGTACCCTCTCCTTGAACGCTTAAGGTACTACCTAAAGCACGTGTTACCGTCTCACCTGTATTACCTTTAAAACTCATTCCGGCTTCACTGATTGTTTTCAAATCATTTAAACTCGCCAAAGTACTCAATCCTTCTGTGCGAACTAATAAATTCGCTACTTTCTCAGATGCAGTAGTCGCTGTATCACTTGCTGTTATCCCAGCGACATTTCGTAAAGTAGTGATGGTTTGCGTACTACCATCTTGAGGATTTACAGTTGATAAGATTACATGCTCACTATCAACTGCTGTGGCATTCGGTTTAACCGATCCATTCTCAATATCACTGGCTTTATAGAACTGCCCATTATTAACCACTAGACGTTCTCCAGCCTCATTCGTATAGACAATAACACCTGCCGTGCCATTTCTCAAAGCCACAATCTGTGAGCCTAAATCACTGGCTCCATCTAAACCATCTTGAGATGAAGCACTGGCACCTTGTGAGGTACTCTTGCCTGTTCCAACCAATTCTTCTAATGGTTTAAAATCTACATAAGTCGCCGCATCGTTATCATCTTCACCCGCTTGGATATTGGTAATACGCACGCCGTTGCCTGAGGCATCAGCTACCTTTAAGGTCGCATTGGCAGGATTACTCAATACAATACCATCCGATCCACCCACCGTTACTTGTTGAGAGGTTACGGTATCTAAGCCAGTTAAAGATTTAGCCAGTTGAATCTTAATAGTATTCTCATCACCTTTAATAACGCCAATATTATTTGAAGTCAAATTGGCTTCATTACTTACCCCGCCTTGAAGACGTAACGTATTACCGCCTAATGACAAGGCTTGAGTTGCACCAATATCGTCTTTAAAGGTCAAACTTCCCAAAGCATCTTGCCATTTAGACACATCAATATTATCCGCATCCACATTCGCATAAGATTTAAGTTTTTCAGTGGTTTCCGTAGCGGATTGTGATGTTTGAGCAGCAATCGCTGCATTGACAACCTCTTCAACATTTTCAGCCGTCACAAAACCATCTGCCTGACCAGAACTTAATTCAACGTCTGAAGAGCTGGTATTATTGCCCAATGTTGCACTGGTCAAGGTGTACGTCACGTTAGCATCATCATTATTCATCGTCACCGCTGCAGTTAAGCCATTTTCACCTTTAAAAGTGACCGTATGACCTGATGCCACATTTTGTGTCGTACCATTAGCACTGATATACCAACCCGCATTTGCCAATTGGTAAGCACTTAAGACCGCTGATTCAGTTGCTGCTTGCTTAGCCGCATTACCTGAAGCATACATATTTGAGTTGGGCGTCACAGTAGTATCTAATCCTGTAATACTGCTAACACCTGATAATGTCTTATTCAAAGCAAAGGTAACCTGACCGTTGTCATCAACGGTTGCTGTCATATTCTTACCATCTTTAAAAGTGAGACCTTGAGTCAAAGTAGTCTGCTGATCACTGCCACTGGCTGCTTTATAATGCAAGTTTGCTGTTAAGAATTGTTGCGTGATATTTGTTTTCTGCTTATCAATTACCGACTGCCAATCTTTTACTGCAGCAACCGTATAAGTCAAGTCACTAGGTTCAGTCTCGCTATCCAAATCAGGACTAACAGTAGTCATCGCTTTATTCGATGATTTTACTTTCACCTGTTTACTTGCCAAATCATAAACCTTACCAATCGCTTCAGGAACACTTGATTTACCCGTACCACCGATATTACTAGCATCACTACTGATACCTAAGACATCATTCACTGAATTAGCCAATCGATCCACTTGAGCCTTAGTGACTGCATCATTTGCACCCGTCCCCTCAGCCAAATTCTGAATACGAACAGGTGTTCCAACTGTACCTAAGGTCAACTGATGACCATCTGACGATAAGGACACTGTACTTGTTGTATCGCCAAGGTTCACTTTCTCAGCTTCGACACGCTTTAACCCTTTCAGATTCTTAGATAATTGGATCGTCAAAAGATTTTCTTTAGCAGTTACCCCAATATTACCCTCACTCAGATCCGTACTTGGTGAACCGCCTTGAATATTCAAAGTTTCACCCAATTTTCTTACCATAGCTTGACCACTATCATCAGTAAAGGTAATACCTCCTAACTGATTATTCCAAGCATTGGGATCAATATTTGAAGCATCTTTATCCGCTTTTTCACTTAAGGCATGATTGGTATCCGTAGGTAGGCTCTCCAACTTAGCTTTCAAAGCATCTGATAGTTTAATCTCAACGGTTCCATCTTCGCGAGACACTGTTTCAATCTGTCCTTCAGTCCCTAAAATACTTAACGTACCGCTCTTCAAACTAATACTGCCGCCTGTTTGAGAATTACCTTGGTATTTCAAAGGTGCATCTTTTACTTGAACGGTCGTTTTCGGCGCATCACTCCCTTCATGATCCTCTTTTTCAATAACGACCAAACCAAGTGCCACAATCGCTTCATTTATCGCTTTAGCAACTTCTCCAGCATTCACATAATGAGCATTTGATGGTAGAGTTGATGAGGTTGTTGCGGTAACTTTTGAATCCTTATCGACGGATAAGGTCGCACCACGCACACCGAACATAGCCACCGTTGATTCACCATTTTCACCACCATAATTAACCGTGGCTAGAGTTCCAATACCATTTTTAAAAGTAACAGTATCACCTGGTGTAACCGTTGCTTGACCTTGAGAGGAAGTAGCGATCCAACCACCACTAATAGTTTTCTCTAAATCTGCCAAAGCTGCTTCAGTCGCCACCTTCGTATTTGAGCCATAACCATCCGCACCCGCTTTACGAGTCGTGTCTAACCCAGTAATCTTATCAATACCCGTCAAATGAGTCGCTAATTGGTATGTAATACTACCATCATCTTGAATCTTAGCCACTAAATTATCATTACCTGATTGGAAAGATAATCCTTGTGATAACGTGGTAGTCTTGGCAGGTTGTACACCATTGGCGGTATAACTTAAAGATGCCGATTCAAAACTTGACTTCGTCTCATCAGCTATCTTATCCACCTCAGATTGCCAGTTCTTGCCTGCCACTAAATAAGTAAGACGATCTGTACTAGGTGTTACCGTAATATGATCACCTGCTGTTACTTGAACACGGCTATCTGTTGCTGTCTGACCAATCGTTTCTAAGGCTTGTTGAATCGTCGTAGCACCTTCAACACCTGCAAAATCTTTAATTGTTACCGTACCATTTGAAGCAGTCGCTCCCTCACCTAACACTTGAGCCACTTCATCAGCCAATTGTGTTAACTGAGCATAATTCACCGCTTCCTGATCTGCGCTACCGGCTGCTACCCCATTTAAGGTTACTGCAGATGAATCAGTCGCTGAAGAGAGTTTTAATGTTGTCGCATTATCACCGGTACTTAATTTAACATTGCCAATCTGTGCTGTTTCTGTTTGTACTGAAGTCAACCCTGTTAAACGTGAAGCCAGTTTCACTTCTAATTGTTGTGCTGATGCCGTCACAGCAATATTATTATCAGACAAATCTTCTGTCGTACCTGTATAAGCGCCACGAACTGTTAAAGAAGAACCCAAATGACGATCAATAGCACCTGAATCTCCTGCAAAATTCAAAGCACCTACTGCAGTTTGCCATGTTTGACGATTAACATCTGTCACACTCGTTGCATCTTTATCCGCTTTACCCGCTAATAATTCATCTGCATGACCATTAACTGCCTGTAATTTTTCCTTGACACTGTCCACTAAATCAATCGTTATCACACCATCTGATTCAGCTTTTGTTTTCAAGTTCAGGTACTCAGCATCTTTTGTCACAAATCCAAACACATCACGGGTTAAACTTACTTGACCGGTTGTATGATCATCACCTGCTGTATTTAATATTAAATGACTAACACGATCAGATAGACCTTGACTTGCATTACCCACTGCTTTATTGACTGCCTTAGCTATTTGTTGAGCTGTCACAAAACTATCTGATGCTGTTTCTGTATTTGAAGCAGTAACTGTCGAATCTGTTACCGTCAACTCATTTTGTTTTAAGGCGATATTAACTGAAGCACTGCCATCAGTAACATTTACATTTGCTTGTGTTCCCTTACCATCTATAAATTTAACAGTTTTACCAGAAGTTACCGCAATACTAGAATGACCTTCGGTATTAGATGATAAAGACCAGCCTGTTACATTCACCTGATCAGATAATGCCTTAACAGCAGATTCCGTGGCAACACGTTGTTCATTACCCGCAACACCATAATTCTCAGTTGTACCTGCTTGACGTGTCGTATCTAACCCACTGATTGAACTAATACCTGTTAGGTTTTTATTTAAACTCAAAGTAACTTGACCATCTGCTGCTACCGAAGCAGTAATATTCTGATCACCCGCAAAACTCAAGCCCTTATCTAAAGTAGTGGTATAGGCATTCGTGCCATCTGAATAAGCCAATGTAGCGGTCGTTGTTAAATTACTGACCGTATCTTTTGCGGCATTTTGAATATCAGAAGACCAATCACGTCCGCTGACTGTATAGGTATTACCTTCTTGACTCACGGTGACATATTCATTACCGGCTTCTACTTTTGTCTTAACCTTTGCCAACTCATAGGTTTTAGCAATCGCCTCTTCTACATTCCTTGCATTGGGTACATTTGCATAATTCTCTAATGTAACCGTACCGTTTGTCCCATCGTAAGTACTACCTTGACCTAAAGCTTGTGAAAGCTTGCTAAGCTGATTACCTAAATCTGCTACAGTTGCCGCATCAGTATCTTTTTTACCTCTTGCCACATTAGTTAATTTGACAGGTGAATCATCATTGCCTAACTTAAGTGAATCGCCATTCACAGTTAAATTAACATCACCGACCTGAGCTGCTATCGTCTTAACTGAGCTTAACCCTGTTATATCTTTGGCCAATTTCAAACTCAACTGCTGACCTGAGGCCTCCACCCCAATATTATTTGAAGTTAACTGACTCGCATCAGTCTGTCCGCCTTTTACTGTCAAAGTCGTACCGAGTTTGCGTTCAATCGTCGTTCCATTTTGATCAGCAAATTTAAAGCCACCTAATGCCGCTTGCCATTTTGCTGTCTCAATATTGGACGCGTCGATCTGAGCATAATCTTGTACAGCAGTCTGTGTACCCGCCTTACCTTCTGTCACGATATTTTGGATGATCTCATTAATAACATTGGTATAGTTTGTACCCGTCACAAAACCATCTGAATCACCACTATCAAGAGCCAACTGATTATGCTCATTTTTCAGTGTTGCTTGTTTCAACTGATAAGTCAAAGTTGTATCTTTCGAGGTAGGATCTTGAGACATACCAACCGTCAGACCGGTACCGGCTTTAAAGGTGACCTTATCATCTAAACCAATATTTGATTTTACCGTTGCTGCCGCACTGTCTTTTCCTGCTAAAACCCATGCTTGATTAGTTTGGTCCAACAGCGATTTCACTTCCGATTCAGTCACTGCCTGAGTAGCGTTATTACCTGTGGCATAGTCATCAGCTGTTGCCTCTTGACTATCGGCCAAAACAATTTTCTTCACCCCAGAAATGGTAGAACCCAAATCATAACGCACTTGACCGTTCGCTTGTGCAATAACGTTTAGATTCTGATCACCTACCGTAAAATCTAAACCTTGATTTAAAGTCACTGTTTTCGCAGAGGCATCTCCTTTAGCTTGGTAACTAAGGGGTTGATTCGCTAATTCTGCTACTAAAGCCGTTTTCGACTGGTTAATCTCTCCCGACCAATTCTTGTCAGATACGTTAAAATCATCGCCCGTTTGAGTTACTGTGATCAAACTATCCCCAGATTTAAGACTATTTTTCTTATTCGCAGCAGTCTGAGCATGGTTTAAAGCAGTCGTCAAATCCGTAGCAGCACCTTCTGCATCCAAAGAACCTACTTTCAAAGACCCATCTTCATTGACCGTAGTGCCGCCTCCAATCACATCTGCCAAACGTTGTGACAAGGCTTTAAGCTGAGACACATTAACCGCATCAGTATCTTCACTAGCTCCTGCCACATGAATTAACTGGCGAAGTTGACTATCGTTCCCCAAAGAAACTGTATTCTCCAGCACCGCATGGCTATTAGAACCCAAAGCGATTGCATGAGCAGCCGTAGCCTTAGCGTTGGCACCGATAGCAATAGCTTGATCACCCGTCGCACCATTATTGGCATAATTAAGGGTTGTCGCGTCTGTTCCATTCGCATTCAATCCCACATAGCGCATAGGTACGCCCTTAGTGGCGATACTGACAATAATTTCTTCTGTACCTTGTTCAACCTTAACATCCGTATTGTCATCACCGCTGACAAAATCAATACGTCCACCATGACTAATTGTCGCTGGTGTCGCTTGTTGAGCATCATCAGCACCCACATACCATTTCACCGCATTCTTGGCTAACGAAGCAATCTTATCGGATGCCTGACCCTCATTATCCAAATTCGATAAATGACGATTGACTTTATCCGTTGCAGGCAAATCCGGCAATCGGTCTAATTTTTGTTTAAATTCATCATTCAAAGATAAAACAACGCTTTGACCTTTTACCTTAGTAGCAACATCATCTGTACTTTTAAAGATTAATACATTATCTTTTAAATTAAATGAACCACTGCTAACGCTTTTTTGTCCATTCTCATCAACCGCTTCTGCCGTGACATGTAGCTGCTTACTGTAACGATCCGTTAACTGATGTAATAATATCGCATCCGTTGAAGTGTTTGAAATCACCCCGTCCGAAACACCTGTCAATAACACACCATTAGCAGGCATACTACTTGATGCCAGTGTTAAACCCGTATCGTTTGAAGATAAAGTAACATCATCCACTGTTACTTGGGAAAACACTGGGCGATCAGATAAAGCAACTCGTAATACCCCGTTGTTATCAATGACTGTTTTCAGATTCTTACCTTTATAAGTACCATCCAAATCACTTGCCAATAAGTTAACCGTTGAGCCAAAGTAAAGCGTAGCACCACCCTCATTGCCTTTTAGCATCAAGCCACGATTCATCGCATGAATCAAGTTCTGAACTAATGTAACAGGTTGATTACTTGTATTTTCTTCTTTTCCTAAAGAATTTTTCAAAGCATAAGTCTGAGTAGGCAAAGCAAATTGAACTGTTGTAGAATCATATGTCAATCCAATCTTATCTGCTAACGCCTTGAGTTGTGAACCATTAATCGCATCTTCTGAATCATCGGCAATGCGACCAGCTGCCACATTTCCCACGACCAATGAATTACCCAAAGTTTCTGAATTTACATTGTTCGTCACGGTAGCATCTGTGTATGCTTGACGATTACTTTCATCAAAAGCACCCACTTTGACTTGCGAAATATCAAATGCCTGTCCTTCGACAATCGGTTCACCTGTTCTAGGGTTTACCGCATGGAATTTTTGGGTACCATAATCAAACTTCACCAATACTTTTTGACCAGATGTTTCTACGTAATAACGCATACTCGGATTCGATGCAGCGTATTCCAATGCTTTAAGCTGACCAACGGTTGCGGCATCACTATCCAACGCACCTGGTGCTACATTGACAATACGACGTGTCCCTATCTGACCGTTTTCATTAACCCAACCGCCTACTGAAACAATACCATCATTAGCATTGGTAGCCACTGCGTAGTTAGATCCTTTTGGCACATAAGGCGATAAGCCAAAAGCCGAAGTGCCTGTCGTTGTAGCCGTGCGTTCATCAGCCTTTCCACTGTAGAAATAATTAGTGGTAGAACGATAACCTAAAGCAATCGAATTTTCTAAATCAGATTGTGTATTATTACCGATTGCCATAGATGCCACACGAGAAGCAACCGCCCCCTGACCTATTACAAAACTTGATTCAGCAGTTGAATTCGCTCCAACGCCAATCGCTAAAGCATTTTCACCTGATGCGAGTGAGGCGTACCCCAAAGCCATCGCATTGTTTGCTTTTGCTCTCGATACAGCCCCCAAGGCCATACCGTTTACCCCATCAACATAAGAAGCTACGCCAATGGACATACCGTTGGTAGCAACATCTGTCACATAAGCATAAGAACCAATAGCAAGCGAGTTATTTGCATTAGCAAAAGTAGAATAACCCAAAGACATCGCATTATTTTTTAATGCTAATGTATAAGAGCCAATCGCTAAAGTATTTTTGACCATATTGCCCGAATCATCTTGCGCTCCTAATGTCTTCTTAATATCGACACCACCTACGGTCAAGTACACTTTACTGTCTTTTACAAAATCTACAGGTGTTAATTGACTAGAAGCCGATGCAATCTTATCTAATGCACTATCAGTCAATAAAGATTGAGCATTAATCTCAGAAGCAGCCATTAATGATTTTTTTAAGCTTTGCAAATGTTCATTAGTTGAGGCAATACGCACACCAGAATACGCACGCGTACCTAATGCAACCGCATTCGTTGCTGAAGCAGTTGAGCTATAACCATAAGTGATCGCTCCTAATTCAGAAGCCTCAGTTGCATTACCAATCGCCACAGTATTAGATGCAAATACACGAGAAGCATTACCCACAGCAGTACCACCCACTGCTGTATCACTTACAAAAGAACGCAATCCGAAAGCCGTTGCTCCTTGAGAAAATGCCATCGCCAAGGGACCTACAGCCGTACTAGCATCAGATAATGCAATTGAACGTCCTCCCAAAGCAATTGAACCCATACCAGAAGACACTGTCGGTGAATACTGACGCGCATTCGTATAACTAGTGTCAAAATAAGCAGATACTGTTTGACCTACTGAACTTGCCACATTGGTTAATAAATAATCGGGAATCCTAGACTTTAATAAACTTACCATATTCGGTGATAAAGCATCCGTATAACCACCGGCATCCGCACCCAAATCATCACTACCAATCGCAATAGCTGAAGCACCTGAAGCATAAACTTCCGCTCCCAAAGCAACAGACTGTTCACCTGCGCCCGAGTTTTGGCCAAATACCACACCCTGATAATCGGCTCTAGCAAAAGAACCGACAGCAATACTACCTCCATCTGTACTAGTGGATCCTGGTTTAACATTGGCATTAGCACCATAGCCTATCGCAATCGCATTACCAAGATTCGCTTGAGCATTCGCACCATAAGCAATAGACCCTAATTTATTTCCTTGAGCATTATTCCCAATCACAACTGACTGACTACCTACAGCATTACATGCAACAGTGTGATCATAATTTGTGGGGTTCAAAGCCACACTCTGTCTATTATCATCATACGAACAATTATCCGAAACACTTCCACGACTAATAGTCAAGGCAGCATAGGAACTAGGTGTCACTGACAGCAATAATAAAGTAAATAAAGAAAGTTTAAACTTTCTCATACCCAGAATATCCCCAAAAATGCCGGAAGTTTTTTCTGAACTTTTACCATGATTCGATACCAATTCTGATACTACCACTGTGGCATTTCTCTCTTTTGAAAACTTTGTTTTATAAATCTTATTCATTGACTTCTTCACACAAAAATTCGCGAGTTAAACTACCCATATATCTTATGGGCATCCCCTTAGTTTCTATAAATGGTATAAAAAGCACTGACCGCACCCACTCGATCTCCGCTACTGGAATTACTTGACCCCATCACTCTAAATCCACGTTTACCATCATCACTAACACTCGTCACACCAATTGCCATTGCTGTCTGCCCACGATAATTCGATATACCAACTGAAAACAAATTTTCTCCTGCTTTTACTTCTTTATTCAATGAGGCAAATGCAGTGGCTGCCGAAAGACCAGAAATATTTGATTTTCTAATATCAGAAATTTTCTTTTGTAAAGGCTGACTAGATGTCAACAACTGTCCCAATGTCAAAGCATCCGTATCATCAATACCTGGTGATACGTTTGTAATACGGTTACCACCATTATTTAACCCACGATTACTTAAAAAAACTTCTTTTGTTGGATCCGCTGAAGAAGGAGTAATAACAACAGCTTGATTATTAATTTGAGTTTTTACATCTTCACCATTCAACGTAATCATACCGTTACCTAATGAATCACCCTCTATACGAATAGCATCTTTACCATCTTGGCCATCAGCCCCTTTAATATAAATTGTACCTTTTCCAGTTGACTCATCATGTTTGACCATCACGGTACCTTTTGTAGAACCTGTAACCTCATCATTACGTCCCACGACTAAAGTGTCTTTTGCTCGCATGTTGATGCTAGATTGACTCTTAGCCAACTTGATAACAATATTGCCATCTTGATCGACAGTTGTAATAACATTAGCAGTATTATATTTTGATAAATCAACATGTTGTTTACCTTTAAGTTTAATCTGTCCACCTAATGCTTTATGAGAGAAATTACCTGAATTAGCCGCAAAAGTTAACCCAGCTTGTGCCACTGCCTGCACATCCGCTACATTTACCACTTGTTTTAACTGTGATCCGCGAGCATTCATCAAGCCCCCTTCCGTTTTCTGAGTACCATCACTTTGAAGTACTGTTTTTCCTAAAACCACTTCCTGAGCCTCTTCAACAGCAATAGGAGTCGTTTGATTCAACCCTAAACCACTCGCAACCTGAGTCAAATTCAGCGCCTTACCGGTAGCAGAAGGATCTTTAAGTGCAACACTCACCACCTCAGGTGAAACTTCTTTTCCTGTACCATCTGCTTTTGTATTAAAAACCTCTTTACCGTTCTTCATGACTTTAAAAACCTGTTTACCACTGCCATCTTGGTAAATCATTGGTAAAGCATCAGTCATCAAATCCTGAGTTATACCATCAACATCTGTTGCAATCGTAATAGCACCATTAGTATGCGTTAACTGTGTATGATTACCCGCATTCAATGTTAAGGTAGATGAATCTTTTTTGATTTCCGTTGAACTGGTTTCGCCATGATTATCGATACTGAGTTTCCAGCCTTTTTCCACCTCTGTACTTAAATTCGACAAAGTTGTATCACTATTGTCCATCTTACCTTTCAGATTAGTCAGTGATGTATTGACATTACCCACTTTTTGTTCAACATAAGATTTAGTTGAAGCGTCGTTATCCTTTTCAGGTGCTTTTACATTGGTAATTGCTTGATTACCTGCATCAAATCCTGACGATTTCAAACTCACGGTAGTAGTGTCTTTTGTGATGGAGATACCATCTGCACTGACTGTGGTAGTTGGTGTATCATTTGATGTTGTATCAACAAACTGTGCAGATTTTAAATTTTGCAAATCTTTAGCCAAACGTATTAACAATGCAGAGGTATCGGCACTCACCCAGATATTACCTGAAGCTGTGTCATTATTGCTTAATGTTGTTCGATTACCTTGACCTTTTAGTGTCAATGACTCACCTAGATTCACATGAACGCTTTGATCATCATTTCCCACAAAATCCATGCCTGCTTGAGCGACGGTCTGTAAGTCTGCAACATTTGCGGCATGATTCAGCTTAGCACCTGAAATACTCAATAAATTCTGAACACGATCTACAGCAGTTGATGATGGTTCACCCCCTATCGCACTAGCCACATTTGATAAAGTAATGACCTGATTACCTGCATCGCCATTAGCATTCACTGCTGACAACACAACTGATGATGAATCTACTTTGGTCGGTATCACTTCTGTGGCAGCTGTTTTCAAACTACCATCTGCGTTTAAATCTGAGGCTTTATACCATTTACCCTCTTTCTGGACTAATAAATTATCCGCATATCGAGCATCGCCTTCATAAGCCAAATAATATTCGCCATCAATCATCATCAAACGTTGTCCAGAAGCAGTCGTATAGACTATATTTCCGGCTAAACCTTCACGTAAAGCCAATAATTGATCCGTTGCACTCTTACCATCTAAACCATCTTTACCAGCAGGAGAAGTTGGATCTGATTTACCTACCTGACTTGGACTACCAATAATTTCAGTAATTCGATTCAACTGCTTACGAGTAGCCAATGCCGTTGGATCATCACTTTCCGCAATATTCTTTAACTGAACCGGTTTATCGTTTGCATCCGATACGTTCAATACACCATCATCAGCAGACAACTTGATATAAGTCGTACTATCGCCGATCTTTAAGGTCTTCGTTTGAACTTGTTTCAACCCAATCAAATTCGCAGCGAGTTTCAACGTCAAGTTATCATTGTCCGCTACCACTGCAATATTATCGGCAGCAGAGCTAAAATCACTACCCGCCTCCTCACCTTGAAGGGTGAGCGTTTGAGCTAATCCACGTTTCAGTGTTCCTTGATTACCTGCAAAAGTGACACCTGTTTCCACCACTGCACGTAAATCTGCCACTGTGACTGCTTGTGTCAAACCATGTCCTGACTGTTTCAATAAATTAGCCACTTGTGTTTGGGCATTTTGTGAAATCTGATCAACAGAATCCAAGCCCAAGGCACTAGCAACATGACGTAACACAATCGGATCCGTTGTACCACCATTAGCATTCACCAACGACAAGATAACCTGATCATCTGATACGGCATTCACCCCTGATTTGGGTTGACCTTTTTCATCGATATCACGTGTCAAATAGAATGACGACCCCACACGCACTAAGCGTTCACCGGTTGTTGTGGTATAAATCACCGTACCGGCGCTACCCTGTCTTAATGCCAAAATCTGATCATTCAAAGACTTGCCATTTAGACCATCTTGAGCCAAAGCAGAAGCATTGTCTATCGTGGCGGATGACACATCACCAATCTTATTCTTCAACTGATCTAACTGTGCTTTGGTCACTGCATCCGCATCAGCAGTACCAGCTTGAACATTCGTAACGCGAACTGGTTCATTCTCAGCACCTAAAACCAAGCTATTTTCACCCGCTTTTTTATTGAATGCGATAGGATTATGTTGACCTAAATTCAATGTCTTCGTTGTTACCGATGTTAAACCCGTTAAAGCGTTCGACAACTTCACTATTAAACCATTGTCAGGATGACCGTTTACCTCTAAATAGGAAGCATCAAAAGCACTGGTATCGGTTATCGTACTGTCGCCTTTTATCGTTAATGACGTTCCTAGAGGACGATGAATTGTATCACCTGTATTCGCTTTAAAATCTAAACCTGCTTGAGCCAATACTTGCAAATCACCCACTGTTGCCGCTTGCGATACATCTAGACCTTCTGCATTCAAAGCTTTCAGTTTCGACTTCGCCTCATTAACGCTCAACGCCGTCTTATCCGTAATATCTAAACCACTAGCAATATTATTCAGTGAAATAGGCGCTTGGGTTGATCCTAAAGCATTCACAGCCGCCAATCTTACTGAATCTGATGACACAGCAGCTCCTGAGACCATTGTCTGACCTTTTTCATCGACAGTAACTTCGGAACTACGGTAATACACACCATTTACCAACGTTAAACGATTGCCCTCTTCATCCACATAGACCAAATTACCTGCCAAACCATTACGTAAAGCCAATAACTGATCAGCCGCACTCTTACCATCCAAACCATCCTTACCAGCTGGGCTATCTTGAGATGACTGTGGTGTAGCGCCCCCGATCTTCGTTTTCAGCTCACTCAACTGTCTCATGGTAATCAAATCAGATGATTGTGTACCGTCAGCAATATTTTCTATTTTTACAGAAGACCCACCATTTGAAGTCAAATTCAATGACCCCAACTCATCATCCATCGCAATATTCAAAATATTATCATCATTGCCAACTTTTAGCGTACCCGTAGCCACACTTGCCAAGTCTTTTAGTGTTTTGGCCAATTGGACTTTAAAGGTCTTAGAAGCCTCATCATAGATGATACCGATATTTCCATCCGTTAACTCAGTAGCTCCACCTTTTAGATTTAAGGTTTCTCCCATCATACGGGTAATCGTGGTAATATCATGATCACCTTGATAACTCAGATTACCCAACTTCTCACGCCACGCTGTTTTCTGTGTATCCGAATTCAAATTACTCGCATCTACTTTAGCTAATGTCGTTTCTAAATCACTAATCGTAGCTTCATTAGAAAGGTTCTTCACAGCAGTATTTAACACCTTAGCCAAATTATCACTCGTTACATAGTTGCGTTCATCACCTGAAGCCACTGCTAGCTTATTGTCAGTCGTATGAGTCAAAGTTCCTGTATTAATATCAATTTTTACTGTCGCATTGGAATCCACGACATTCACTGTGGCTTTTGTACCATTTGCATCCACAAAACTAACTGTTTTAGCCGGTGCAAGTTTTGTACCCAATTCATCATTCGCAGCAATATTCCAAGCATTATTAGCCAGATCATAAACTTCTTTGACAGCCGCTTCAGTCGCACCACGAGATATATGATCTCCGGTACCATAGCTATCAGCATCAGAAGCCTTACGTGCTGTTAACCCAGAAACTTTTTCAATTCCAGTTAATTCTGATGTCAATGCATAATTAACCTGTCCACCCGTCTGACTGCTCGCTATTAAATTAGCACCGGAAACAAAGGTCAAGCCTGTACCTAAGTCAACTTTTTTAATATCCGTTTCACCATCTTTACGATATGAAAGCTCTGTTTTATCATACTGGTTATTCAGGTCTGTAACCGCCTGATTAATAGTAGCACTCCAATCTTTAGACGATACGGTATAAGTATCCGTCTTCGAATCATATGCCACCGTGACGTCTTTACCTGCTTTAACGACCGTTTTCTTATCCGCCTCCGTTTTTGCTTTACCTAAAGCATCAGCAATACTCGTTGCCCCATTCACACCATAACCATTCGATAAAGTTAATTGACCCGTAGCAGGATCCTCACTAACTTCACTACCCAAAGAAGCCTTAATCGTGTCTTTGACAGTTTTAAGATTAGCTACCGTCGCCGCGTCATTATCCGCTTCAGCTTTAATATTGGTAACCGAAACAGGCGCATCATTCTGTCCCGACAATTTCACAGCATCATTGTCTTGTTGAATCGTTATACCGTTGATACTTAACTGTTCGCTCTCAACCGACGTTAAACCATTTAGATTTTTTGCCAATTTAACGTTCAAGGTATCTGTTGACGATTGGCTGACTGCAATACTGTTTTCCAATAAATCCGATGAAGCACCCCCAGTAATACTGAGCGAGGATCCCAACAGATGCTCACTGTTACCAGCATCCCCTGCGACAGTCATCTTACCAAGTTGTTGACGCCAACTATCCACATCGATCGCTTCTACACTCGGTATTACCGTTGTTTTCTGACTAATTGTAGTCGTTAAATCTTCAGGTAAATGATCTATCTTATTCTGTAAGGTTTCATCCAATGTAAGAGTAATCTGTCCCTTATCATCAGCTGTCGTACTCAACCCTGAATTGTCGGCACTAACTACGCCAAAAACGCCGGTAGCAATTTTGACAGTTTTGGCAGTTTCATCGGAATCAGCTTTATAACGTAGGTTGAAACTGTCAATATCCATGCCCGTTTCATCCAGAATATAACGAACCGCATCAGAAACAGCCTTAGCCACACTATCCGCAGTCGCATAACCTGGGGCCGTCTGACTGTAGGTATCGCTCACCGTAACACTACCGCCATCCGTTACGCTCAATCCCTTGGTTTGAAGATGATAAGCGACATCCACTTGATCAGCTTGATTCGCTGTTTTCGCTACAGATACTGTTGCACCACTACCATTGACAAAACGTACTGTCGATCCAGTAGCCAATTTACTCGGCGTCGTGCTACCATTCTCACCGGCAATATTCCAACCCTCTAAGACTTTGGCATAAACCTGTTGAACAGCTGCCTGAGTAGCCGCATTACCTGCATTCTCACCTTGACCATAGTCTGCTTGAGTTGACGGATCTCTAGATTGCGTTAAAGTAATACTCTCAATGCCCGTCAAATCACCTTCAACAGAGTAAGTGATACCATTATCATTCCAAGAAGCCTCAGTATTCGCTCCATTAACAAAATTCAAACCTGATTGAAGTGACGTTTTCTTGCTCGTACCATTAGCTTGATATTTCAAAGCATTTTCAGCCAAGATCTCACTCTGCGTCTGTGTCTTTTTGTCCTGAATCGCTTGTGTCCAATCTTTACCCGTTACAGTATAAGTAGTTGTCTTCACATCTTGTTCATCAGTCGATTCTTTCGAGGTTACTGTTAAGCCATAAGACTCATTCGCCTGTTTTACAACGATTTTCTGATCAGACTGTGTCTTCGTCTGTTCAATCAAAGACGAAATACTTTGTGGATCAGCTGTTGACCCTTTGTTGATAGCAACTTGATGTGAAGCGTCACCTATAGTGGCAGGTGGCGTTCCGATTGCACTTACGACAGAATTAGCTAAAGCCGTCAACTGTCCATAAACCAAACCACTGTTTGCATTGGTTCCTGCTTTGAGATGAGTCACGGTCACGTTGCCGCCATTTGCTGATAAATTCAAATGCGTTTTATCGGAAGCAGATAAAATAATCTCACCATCATCCTTAGCGATCTTCAGTTTTTCAGTCTGTACGTGATTAAGACCGTCTAACTGTTTCGCTAATTTCAGTGTTAACTCTTGTCCATCTGCCTGAACAGAGATTAAGCCCTCTACCGTATTGCTAGCACCCCCTTTAATTGGAAGTGGATTCTCTCCCAAACGACGATCAACACCATTGCCTAGATCTCCTTTGAAAGACAAAGCACCCAACTGTGTTTGCCATGCTGAAACATCGATATTACTTGCATTTGCATCAGCTTTTTGGTTCAACTCAGCATTACTATCCGTCGGTATATGATTAAGTTTGTCTTGAGTACTTGATGACAACGATACGACAACCTTACCGTTTTCATCAACTTTGGTAACAATATTATCCCCACCTAAAATTTTCAGTTTTTCTGTTTTGATATTAATCTGCTTGGTCTCTTTATTCGTACTACCAATATAAGACAAAGTAGCTTGAGCAACATTAGAATCATTATTTGAATTAGCATTGCTTACTGCCTGTGAAATAGCGGCAGCCACTTCTGAAGCTGTAGCAAAACTAGGTTTGCTCGTTGATGTATCACCTGCTACCACTGATTTATTCTGTTCATCATAAGATAAACTCGTGGTATTGACATTGAATTGATAAGCCAACACATCATTATCTGTGCTGACACGGGCAGAAGTCGTCCCCAAGCCATTATCCAAAGTCACTTGTTTACCTAAGCCAACTTGTTGCGCTGTCTGTGCATTACCCTGTGTTCCTTGGATATTCCATGAAGCAGTGGCCTGTTCATACACCGATTTGACCGCAGCTTGTGTTGCCGCCTGATTCGCATGATCACCTACACCATACCCCTCACTAGAAGGATTACGTTCATCAGTCAAGGTAATACTATCCAACCCTGTTAATTGACTATTTAACTGGTAATTCACCTTACCATTTTCATCTGTACTAGCCGTTAAATTATCGCCTTTAAAAGTAAACCCTTTAGTTAAAGCTGTCTTCAACTTCTGTTCATCGGTTTGGCCCTCTATTCCATAGGCAATCTGCCGTGAGCCAAAAGTCGCCTTTTCTGCCTTAAGTGTATCCGCAATACGAGAAGTCCAATCCGTATTGTCATTCAAGGTATAAACCGTATCCCCCTCATCATCAGTAGAGACCGATGCTTGAATATAACGACCATCACCCTTAACTACAGTTTTATTTTCGGCAAGCGATTTAACCTCTGACAACGCCCCTGAAATCGTATTAGCGGATGTACCCGCCACTTGATTCTTCGTATAAGAACCGTCTGTTCCAACCGTAATATCGCTAGCTAATAAATTTTTAATCGTACCTTGCGTGTCTGTTAAATTTTCAAGAGTAGCTACATCCGCTATCTCCGTACCTTTACTTATGTTTGTGATACGAACCTGACGACTAAGATTTAAACCACCATCTGATGCTTCTGATAGCGTCAGTGTGCCATCAGTACCCCCCCCCAGCTGTAATTCTCCTACTTCAACTGAATTTAACCCGCTCAATGAACGTGCTAACGCAATATTCAACGTATTATTAGCAGCATCAGCCAAGACACCAATATTCCCTTCCGTTAACTTATTCGCTCCACCTTTGACCGTTAAGGTACCGCCTAAGTTCACATCTGTAGTCTGACCGCTATCACCCGCAAAACTAACAGGACCCAAGGCACTACGCCAATTTGTTATATTTGTATCAATATTACTGGCATCAGTTTTGGCATAATGTGCTAATTGATCTGACAAATCATTTGTTATCTGTTCGCCCGCCTGAGTTTTTACCTGTTCAATCGTATCCTGAAGATCCTTAGCCGTCACGTAGCCTGCCCCATTTTGGGCAGTGGTCTGAGTGCCTGTATGACTTAAACCTGCTGAAGTAATATTGAATTTTACCGTTGGCTGATTATGATCAAAAAGGACATTTGATTCGATACCGTTCTGACCTGAAATGATCACGGTTGTATCCGAAGCTACTTTCTCATTCTGATCATTAACCGTCATATTCCAACCAGCTCTGATCTTGTTATAAACAGTCTGAACAGCTTGCTCAGTCGCTAGACGATTCGCATTATCACCTTTTGCAAAATCACTTGCACTACTATCTCTGGCTTCTAGGCCTGTAATCTGCTTGATATTTTTCAAATCTGAATTTAGACCTAACTTCATCACACCATCAGATGCTACACTGGCATTGATATTCGTACCATCAACGAAATTCAAACCTTCCGTTAAAGTAGTTTGTTTAGATGGTGTCACGCTCGACGAAGTATAAGACAAGGTAACTGTACTCTTGTTATTATTCACGCTATCAACAAGAGATTGAATCTCAGATGACCAATTTTTACCGGTAATCGTATAGATAGCCACATCATAAGTAACACTATCAACATGATCACCTTTTGAGACAGTAATAGCTTTATTGGCGCGATCATTCAATGTACGAATCGTTTCCGCCAAGTTAATTGGAGTCTTACCATCACCTGTTGCGATACTGCCATCTGCGTTTGCGATCGCTCCGCCACCCAACACAGAAGCTAAATTTTGGGCAACAAATCTTAACTGTCTTAAATTTACCGCATCGGTATCTTGCGTTCCATCAGCCAAATTAGTAATGCGACGTTGCAAGCTATCAGAACCAATAGATAAAACATTAGCACGTGTCACCGTTGAGTTTGAACCCAAAGCAATACTCGAGGTAGCATTACTATCTACGGACGCCCCCACACCCATAGCAACTGACTGATCAGCCTTAGCTCCAGAATTATCGGCATTAACTAAATTAGGATCCGTATAATTGATACTAATAAAATGATTAGGAGTCACCGAAGAAGAAATCTGTACCTTAGTATTGTTCGCGTTCGTTCCCGGAACAACATTAATATGCGTATCTTCATTACCCGCTTTAAATACTAAACGCTGACCTGACTTCAACGTCAAACCTGCATTAGTTTGTTGACTATCTGACCCAATCGTCCACGATAAATTTTCTTTTGCAATATCAGCAATCTTACTCTTACCGGTATCACTAATATTGTCTATGTCTTTCGTTAACCAATTCAGATTATTATACTTATCAAGTTTACCTACTTTATTTAAATACGTATCTGTCAAACTAATATTAATACGATTATCTTTAGCTTCTGTGGTCAACGTCGCCCCATCACCCAACACAGATAAAGATTGATTGGATAGATCAATATCACTTTCTGTCTTGGATGAGGATATACCATCATCTGCAATCTTTAAAATCTTACTATAGTCATTTAAAGTCGCTAACGTCAACAAAGCATTCGCCGTGCTTTCATCACGCTTCAAACCACTTAAATTACGATTTCCCAAACTGATCGTCTTATCACTATCAGAGACAGTCAACACCGTCTGACGAGCATCATTACCCACTGTTAAACTTGAGAACGATGGAGTCTGAGACACAGACAAGGTAATCGTACTAGACCCTGTTGAATTATCACGCACCAATTTCGACGATAGATTCTTACCTTTATAATCATCCACATCACCTGCCACAACAGATAATTTACCGCCAAGGTATTGGACATATTGGTTGGAATGATTATCTCGGTAAGTAATACCTTTATTCATCTGCGCCAGTGCAGCTTGTACCGCTATACCAATTCCTGTGTATGTTTGGGTACTTCCATCAGCTTGATTTAAAGCTGGCAGAGTAGATAATGGTTGTAATCGCTTAGCTTCACCATCCAAGGTCAAACCATTTATTGATGACAAAAGTGCCTTCAACTGTGAGCCATTGATCGCTTCTTGAGAATTTAATGATACCTCACCTGCTTTAACACTACCCAACACCATACTGTCGCCCAGCGTTCTGACTGTTTGGTTCGCTGTAATAGCCTCATCTTGATAAGCATCAGAACCAAAGTAATTCTTTATACCAATCTTAACACTGGATGGATCATAAGCTTTTGCAGAAGTATTAGGGATACCACTTTGGGTATCAACAGAGTAAAACTTCTTCATTTGGTTGTCGTAGGTCACCTTAATCTTTTGACCATTTTCTTCGACATAGTACACCATATTGGCTTCACGGATAGTAAATTCCAAGGAACGCAATTGACCAACTGTCGCAATATCTGTATCCAAGGCACCCGGCGCCACATTCACAATACGACGTAAACCTACTGATGAAGTGCTATCATTACTTTCATTACCCGTAGCCCAACCGCCGACTGAAATCACACCCGCCGCATTTGAAGTATTAATAAAATAATGTGAACCATCTGCAATATATGGCTTTAATGTCAAAGCACTCGTTCCACTTGTTTGTGGCTTACGAACATCAGATCCATTATAAAAATAAGTTGTTGTCGAGTCTGTTCCCAAGGCGACCGAATTAATAAGGCTTGCAGATGCATTTTTACCAATAGCTGTTGACTGCTGGGCATTTGAAGCAATTGAAGAGTCTTTACCTATCGCCAATGATGCAACAGATCCTGCCCCCGAGTTAATACCCACAGCCATCGCACGTTCAGCAGTCGCTTCAGATGAATAACCAAAAGCCAATGAATTTGTTGCTGTAGATCTGGTACCCGATCCCACCGCCATTCCACTAACACCGCTCACATAGGAAGCTACACCCATTGCCATACCATTATTGGCACCCGCTTTCACATAAGAGTAAGGACTTAAAGCAAAAGAATTATCCGCATCAGCCAATACAGCATAACCAATTGCTAATGAGTTCTGCTTAATTGCAAAAGTACTACTACCAATGGCAATAGCATTCTTAGCTCCTGCTTGCGACATACTCTTCTGAACAGATATGTTACCAATTGTTAAATAAACATTTGGCTGTTTTTTAAAATCAGTTGCTTTAATAGATTCAGCTTTGGCACCAATTTCATCTAATAAATTAGATTTTGCACCAAATAAGTCCTCCACCACCACATTCGTCGACGCTGTATAGGCTTTTGATAACTGAATAGAATTTGCATCTGTACCATCAGCTTTCGTTGTAGTATTAAATGTAGCACCTGCATAGACATTCGTACCCATCGCTACCGAATTCTCAGCAACCGCTTTAGCATTATAACCATAGGCAACCGTACCCAAACTAGTAGCCTCAGTATAGTTACCGATTGCTACTGCATTGGCAGCAAATACACGTGCCTCATTACCAACTGCCGTACCACCTGTTGCAGATGCCTCCACAAAAGAACGCAAGCCCAAAGCCGTACCACCCTCAGCAAATGTCATTGCTAATGGACCTACTGCCGTTGATACATTCCCTAAAGCAATAGCACGTCCACCGATCGCAATCGATCCAGTACCACCAGCTACTGCAGGAGACCATCTTCGACGATCTGTACCATCACTACTTGTCCCCATATAACTCGAATCATACTTTGCTGAACTAATATAGTTACTAACCTTAGATTTCAAGGCGGTAATCAACGTGTCTTGCAAATAATCAGCATAGTCATTTGAAACCAAATCATCACTACCAATCACAATCGAAGAGTTACCCGAAGCGTAAACCTCAGCACCAACCGCGACAGATTGATCTGTTGCACCAGAGCTCATTCCCAAAACAACCGCTTGACTACCCTTACTGCTTGCTTGAGCACCAACCACAACTGCACCCTGACCACCAGCAGTACTAATGGTGGCATTTCGCCCAATAACAATACTATCTACCGTATCAGTTACCGCCTTATACCCCATTGCAATCGCACCCGTTGCAGTACCTATTGTTTCTCTATCAGGAGTACTCGTAGCTATTGCTCCATTACCAATAGCAATCCCATAAGTATCAACATTACAAGGAGCTGCTACCCAATTGGTACTTTGTGGATTCAAAAAGATAGCGCGTTTCGATACATTACTGGATACAGTCATGCAATTATTTTGCCCCGCTGCGTGTAGATTCCCTGCATATAACTCGATATCTGCAGCATAGGCATTATTAACACACAATGTTAGTAATGAAAAAGCAAAAAACACCCACTCAAAAAAGCCTTTGCCTTTCGATGTTATTTTTCCTTTACCTTTTACTAGTTCAGATACGACAACAACGCCCTTCTTTTCTTTAGAATACTTTGTTTTATAAATCTTATTCATTTCTCTTTTTAACCACAACTTTATCAGGTAAACTCACAATCAGTTCTTTTTACAACCTATAGTTCCCCTACTAAATGATTTTAACTATCATCAACGATACTAACAATTATATAAAATCCCTGACCATCTTGATTATATACAAAAACAATTTTAGAATAAACAAAATTCACACCTATCCTAGTTAGTAATCATTTAGATCTCTTGAATAAAAAGCTTCCCTGCAAATAAAAAACCTCTTTAGACAATGTCCCTAGAAAATATATAGGATTATTTATCTTGATACAGTTTTAAAAAAATTGTAGTTGGAATAGAACATCAAGCTCCTAAAAACCTTATTGCATAACAGCAACTATCATTAAATATCAAACAATGATGCTCTTATGTATCAAGAGTAGAGAACATTCTTGAACTGGAGAAAACCCCCTTTGGTCAGATAACTTTATTAATGAATAAAGTTATCTGACCAAAAAAAGGGGGAGAGAGAAATGATAATGTGATTAAAAATTACCAAATAAATCCAACACCTGCTCCAGCAGCATATTTACCTCTTGAATCACGGCTAGCATTCGCTTTTAGAATCACTTTACCGTTTTCCATCGTACTAGAAACACCGACTGCAACAGCATTTTGACCTCTGTAAGTTGCTCCTGCAATCGCAAAGACACTCTTACCAGGCGCATATACTTGAGGTAAGCTAGCCACAGCCACTGCATTAGCTACTCCCGCTTTCATATCTTTTTCAAGTCTATTTAAGTTACCACTAATGGTATTAATCGCTTGAGCATTCTGAGCCACTTGCATATTCGTTGCATGTAACTGGCTACCATTAATCGCATCGGTACTGGTGGCACTAATTTCGCCTGCTGCCACATTTTGAATACGGCGTTCAGAACCAGAAGCTCCCACACTAACCGCTCCAGTCGCTGTTGCACCTGCAAAACCAGCATAAGTAATATTACCTACTGTTGCTGAATCTACCGTACCCGTAGTACCCGCTGTTGTCGTGTTTCCAGCATTACCACTACGATCTTTTGCGACTGTTCCTACCTTAGAACCCTCTGTAATGGCAGTTTCCGCTCCCAATGCTACTGAGTTATCAGCAGTCACGGTAACATTATTACCTACTACAAAGGTATTATTAGTAGATACCGTATTGTCATTACCTAGAGCATAACTAGCATCACCTGTCACAGTATTTGGATCACCAATCGCACCTGAATGGTTACCACTGACTACATTACCCGTACCAATTGCCAAAGACTGCGTACCTTTTGCTTGAGAGCCATCACCCAATGCAATGGACTGAGCACCCGTTGCTTGTGCAGATGTACCTATCGCTACCGCATTCTGACCACTTGCTTGTGTTTGGTTACCCAAAGCCACCGAATTTTCGCCTGTCGCATTCGCTTCTGAACCCATCGCTATCGCATTTTTAGCATCGGCTACAGCTTTGTAACCAACGGCTGCCGAATAAGATCCTGATGCACTAGAGTCAATTGTATTTTTATCTGAACCTTGGGTAGATTTCGTACCATCGTTGACATGGAAGAACTTAATACCCTGTTCATTCATACGATAAATCGCAGACATCATGCTATTATCTGTCGTTTCTGTATTGCCTGAAACATCATAAGTCGTCAAGGCTTGTGAAACCGTTAATTTACTACCATCAGCGTTGGTATAAGGCGTTCCATCTGCTTTGGTAATATTACCGTCCTCATCTGTCCCCATCGATTTCTTGATGTCGTCTGCAACCAGTTTCAACTGATCTTCTGTCGCCGCTTGTCCGCTAGTTATATCATCAGCATCCCAAGTGATATTGGTCAAACCAGAAACCGTACCATTCGTACCATCAACCTTCACAGGTTTTCCATCAGTCGAACCGATCGTCACCCTATCAGACAGTTTAATATCCACTGTATTAGTACCACTATCAGAGGTACCAATCAAAAGATTATTATCAGAACTACTGAAATTCAAGGTTTCGCCTAGTTTAACCGTATCTTCGGTAGAATCATCAGTATTACCTTTAACTTTGAAACCTGTGTCTTTTAAATCAGACAGTTGATCGTTAAGTTTCGTGTACACATTTTTCAAATCGCCCACGTTAGCCACGTTGTTCAAAGCATCACCTGTTGCATCGGCAATATCCGTACCATCCAAACCACTGGCCACATTAGTAATTGCATTACCACCGTTATTCAAACCAGAGCTGGTTAGGCTTACTGTTTTTGATGGATCAACGGTACCATCGTCTTTGACTGGCGTAATAGTGATACCATCACCCGTTACCGCTGTGGTGGTGTCATTAGCATCTTTGGTTGTTAAACCATCATTATTCACCGTTGTATTGCCTGCTGTTAAGCTACCATCTTTGCTCAAATCAACGTCTTTAGCCAGTTTAACGGTCAAGGTACCGCTACTATCAGCCACGACACCGATATTATCTTCAGTCAATGCATCCGTATCCGCACCGCCTTTAATCGTTACGGTATTGCCTAAAGCGACTGTTGCATTACCAGAGTCACCTGCAAACGTTAAGCCTTTATTCGTCAAAGAATTAGCTACGTTATTAATCGCATTCACCAAATCGCTACCGGTCACAAAGCTATTATCCGCTGTACCACCATTACCATCAGTGGCTTTAACCGTACCATTGGCATCAGTGGTCAAAGTCGCCTTGTTCACCGCTACTTGAATCGTCGTGACATTATTAGCTGTTGTACTGCTCACTGTCGTGCCGGTACCATTTGCAAAGTTAACCGTTTTATCTTTCGTAATGGTTTGATCATCGCTACCGTTAGTCTGCAAGGTCCATTTACTCGCATCACTAATCGCATCATCCATCTGTTGCTTATTCACAGCATCAGTAGGATTAACCGCCTTGCCTACATTGGTAATCGTATTACCACCGTTATTCAAACCCTTATCCGTTAAGCTTACCACTTTCGAGGTACCATCTGTACCATCAGCTTTTGTCGGTGTAATCGTCATTCCATTGCCATTAATAACGGTATTGGCACCACTTCCTGTAAATGTTGCACTCGTCAAACCGCTCAATGCTTTAGCCAACGCAATGGTAATCACACCCTTAGCATCCACTTGGGTCATAATATTTTGACCCGCATCAAAATCACCCCAAATCTTATTGCTGTCTGAACCTTTGATCGTGATTTTACTGTTTAATTTTGCTGCATAATCAGTACCGTCATTGGCCGCAAAACTTAACCCATCGTCCAATGTCGCCACGGTATGCGAGGTGCCATTCGCATCTGCATACACCATACGCGTTGTGCTGTTACCATTCACATCTTTGGTACCATCCGCACCGTTAGTCGCATCACTGCCATTCGGACCGACTACGCTCAACGCCGCTTTAGCCGAACCATCCGCACCATTTTGACCATCTTTACCATTCAAGGTCACAGAATTAGCCGTTACATCATCCGAGGTACTAATCATAATCTTACCTTCAGACTGGCTCAAATTAACGTTTTTGCCAGCGATAAAGGTGACGGTATCATCAGCACCAATCTTCTCGGAACTACCTGTTGCAGTACCCTCTGTTTTATCAACCGCCAAAGTCCAAGTCGCATTATTAGCCTTGTTCACTTCCTCTTGAAGCGTGAACAACTGACCACCTGTCACCACGTCTTTACTACCCTTAGCAACCGTACCATCAGCAATATTCGTCAGTTTAGAACCGCCAAGATCTAACCCCTTGCCTGTGTTAGTGAAAGTAGTGGTATTAGCGCCATTACCCACCACTAATTTATCCGTCGCATTCACCGTACCACCGGTCAAGGTACTCGCTGTTACCGTGCCAGAAGCCGTAATGTCTTGCAATCCAGTCAAGGATTTAGCTAGTTTCACGATTAGGCTGCCTGAACCATCTGACACGACACCGATATTACCATCGCTTAGATCAGACTCAGTTGTATTACCACCCTTGATCGTCAAGGTTTCACCTAGTTTTCGGGTAGAAGCTGTACCCGTATCGCCCTCAAACGTAATACCAGCTAAAGCATTTTGCCATGCTGCTTTATTCGCATCCGTTAAGTTAGATGCATCCGCTTTGGCATATTCTGTGGCTAAATTAGTCGTACCAGCAGCCGCTTTCAACTTATCACTATCGATACTTAATGTGTAGCTATTCGCCGTTAGATCGTTACTTTCTGTTTTGTTCAAAGTTAAAATACCTGTGCTATCACTGACATCTACCTTAGTTTTTGCTCCCGTTACCGCATCATAAACCGCTTGAGCAGAAGCTACTTTATTCGTGTTGTTAGCAGTAGTATTATCAATCGCTTCTGCTACATTCACACTAATCGCAAAGTTTTTCGCTGCACCGTTTGAACCACCTGTTGTGGTCACGGTTGTGTAGTTATTGCCATTTGCGGTCACCAACCCTGTGACCACATCTTTACCAGCGTTGTTCAAGTTGCTTAGACTTTGATCTGCAGCATTGTCTAATTTATTTTTCGCAGTCGTATCTAAATCAATCGTAACTGTTTGATTGTTCACTGTGGTAGTAATATAGCCAGAACTACCATTGATCGATAAGGTTTGATTTTTCAGATCGATACTGCCCGTTGTACGGTTATCTCCAACCATATTCAATACCGAACTTAGGGAACCTGTTGCATTAGATACCGCACTATTAATCGCTGTGGCAATATCATTAGCTGTGACAAAAGAGTTGCCTGTATCGCCAGCCGTTACATTAGAACCATTCGTGGTTAATGTCGTGGTATTAATATCGTATTTCACAGTAGAGATACCTTTATTAGCACTCACACTTGCTGTCGTACCCGTACCATTGACAAAATTCACGGTATCGCCTGAAGCGACTTTAGTGCTAGTTCCGCTATTGGCTTGGATATTCCAACCTTTATCTAATTTTTGTTGAATATCGTATAACTGACCGCCTGTTACCGCATCTTTACTACCAGATGTTACTGAACCATTAGCAATATTCGTCAATTTAGAACCACCCAAGTCTAAGCCGTTGCCAGTGCTAGTCAACGTCGTGGCATTATTACCATTACCCACTACTAATTTATCCGTGGCGTTCACGGTACCGCCAGTTAGTGTATCCGCTGTTACCGTGCCTGTAGCAGTGATATCTTGCAAACCTGTTAAAGATTTAGCCAGTTTCACGGTTAGGTTGCCTGCACCATCTGATACCACGCCGATATTATTATCGCTTAAACTTGATGCTCCACCCTTGATCGTTAAGGTTTCGCCCAGTTTTCTGGTAGAAGCTGTACCTGTGTCCCCCTCGAACGTAATGCCTGCTAAAGCATTTTGCCAAGCAGTTTTATTTGCATCCGTTAAGTTAGATGCATCTGCCTTAGCGTATTCAGTGGCTAAATTAGTAGTACCCACGGCTTCTTTTAGCTTGGTGCTATCAATACCTAATGTATAGTTGTTAGCATTTAGATCCGCACTTTCTGTTTTGTTCAAAGTTAAGATACCTGTACTATCACTCACTGATACCTTAGTTTTCGCCCCAGTTACCGCATCATAAACCGCCTGTGCAGAAGCCACTTTATTTGTGTTATTAGCAACGGTATTATCAATCGCTTCCGCTACATTTACGCTAATCGCAAAGTTTTTCGCCACACCGTTTGAACCACCTGTTGTGGTCACCGTTGTGTAACTATCGCCATTTGCAGTGATCAAACCAGTGACCACGTCTTTACCCGCACTAGTTAAATTGCTCAGATTGTTATCCGCTGCATTATCCAGTTTCGTTTTTGCTGTGCTATCTAAATCAATCGTCACCGCCTGACCGCTGGCACTGGTAGTAATATAGCCAGAGGTACCGTTGATGGCGAGTTTTTCAGATTTTAAATTCACACTGCCAGAAGAACTATTATCTCCTGTGATATTCAACACCGAACTTAACGAACTTGTTGCACTATTAATCGCATTAGCAACACTTTCCGCTGTCGCAAAGTAATTACCTGCTTGACCTACTGTTACATTAGAACCATTCGTCGTTAATGTGGTAGTATTCACATCATACTTCACAGTAGAGACACCATTATTAGTACTCACGCTCGAAGTGGTACCGTTACCATTGGCAAAATTCACTTTGCTTGTCGGAGCAACATCGGCTACTTTAGTGCCATTACCCTGAATTTCCCAACCGGTAGTCGCATTATTTAATTTTGTTTGAATATCAGAACTTAATGCAACAGTATAAGTCGTTGCACCATTGTTATCTACTGATGAAGTAACGTTTAAGCCTGTACCCTCTGTTACATTTTCTTTTACCGCAGATGCCATTGTCGTTAAGGCGGTCGCTAAATCAGAAGCGGTCACAAAGGCATTACCTGACATACCAGCTGTAATACTGGTAATACCGCCATTGCTAGTATTAGGCGTAACCGTTAAGTTTGATGTATTCACATTAAAGGAAACATTGGCACCATTCGTTGCAGTCGCTACATTCGCAGTCGTGCCATTACCATCTACAAAATTAACTTGGTTATTTGCTTTAATAGTCGCCACCTCAGTGGAGCTATTATTCCCTACTTTCCAGCCATTGGATAGAGTGTTCACCGTGCTTTGCAAGGTTGAAATATTATTTGCATTCGTTGTAATATTCGCGGTGTTGTTAGCAATATTACCTGCGTTAGTTGAAATATTCGCCGTATTATTAGCGATATTTTGTTTATTGGTCTCAACTTGTTTCAAAGTAGTTTTAACCGAATCCGATAGATCTAATGTGTAATCCGTCGTTTTAACGCCATTAGCATCTGTAGTGGGCGTAGTCGTTAAAGCAAGGTTAGTGGTATTAGCACTGACCGTTGTAGCATTAGCGTGTACAGTATAAATAGCCTGACCTGTGGCTCCTGTTGTTTGTTTAACCACGGTATTTGAGCCAGCTTGAACCTCTGTTTTCGCTGCCGCAATCGCTTCATGAACAGTGGATTTACCTGTATTACCAATATTAGTCATGGTAATCGTACCATCAGCACCCACAGCAGCATTACCGCCTAAGACACCTTTAATACTGCTCACCACATTACCTAAGTTCGTTGCAACCTCATAAAGCTGGCTGCCATTAATGGCATCAGTTGAAGAACTAGAAACACGCCCAGCTGCCACATTGGTAATGGTACGTTCACTACCCGAAGCCCCCACGCTTACCGTTGAGTTAGGGTTAATGCCTGCAAAATTATCATATGTCATTCCACCTACCTCAAAATTTGAGGTACTGACTGTGGCGGCAGTGCTGGAATTTGCGCCTAAGGCAACACTATTTACATTGCTTGCCGTTGCGTTGTAACCTAACGCAAGTGCATTTTCTGCTGAAACATTTGCTACAGCCCCCAATGCCGTAGCATTTACAGCAGAAGCCATACTTCCTGCTCCTAACGCCGTAGAAGAGGTTTCAGTCGCTACTGATCCTGTACCAATCGCTACCGCCATGATACCAGAAACATTAGAATAAATGCCCAAAGCCAAAGATAAGTCTTTTGTAGCTTGAGCGCCCATACCCACAGCAATACTACCTATTGCTGTAGAATTAGTTCCAAGAAAAGAAATCGTTTTTTTAGTATAAGTAGTTAATAAAGAACGAACATCAGCAGAAAGTCCAACTGTATCATTCCTTGCATCACCTATATCATCACCACCAATGGCAATGCTACTATAACCTGTTGCATTAATATTATTTCCTAAAGCTATGGCTTGACTGGCCTTAGCATTTGTAAGACTGCCTAAAGCAAGTGCTTGATCTCCCTCAGCTATAGCATTATTACCTAGGGCCACTGCACTATTAGTAAAACTCCCTGATGCTTTACTTCCCTTTCCAATTGCAATATCCAAATTGCTTCTTGATGCACTACCACCATCTCCTGTATAAGCCAATACCAGATTGCTCGCAAAGCAACTACTCAACACCAATGAAGCTATAACTGTTTTTCTTAGCGATATTTTTTTCTGTAAACTTGTCTGTTTTTCCACGCTAGTGGCTTTTTTCTGTCCCTTCGCCAACTCTGAAGTTACCACAAATTGTCCGGTTACTTTACTCCAAATAATTTTATAAATCTTATTCATTCTTATTTTTCCTTCAAAATTGCCTAAAACAGGCAAAATAAAAACCTCTTAATTTTCTATATCTAAAAAAATGAGAATTATATATAAAAGACGATAAATCTAGCTTTTATCTACCTAATAACGAGGATAATTTATACACTTTGAAACAATTTCGTTGTAAAATAAACACAAAACTAAATATAAAAACAAAATAAACATCAATTTTTTCATTCTTTTATTTAACAATATGATTAAGTTATTTTCTTTTAACCTATCTGGCCACACCCCAAGCACAAAGTGCACCTGAAAATACAATCAGCGACATTCCTAACCAGCTTAACCAGTCAAGCGAATGATCCCAAAGAAAAAAAGCAATCACCGCTGAAAATATAATTGTCGTATATTGCAAGGTAGCTGTTAAAACCGTTGAACCATAACTAAAAGAACGTGTTAAACCAATCTGCCCCAACAAACCAAAAATACCGATTCCTAATAAATATCCTATCGTTTGTATATCTTGCTCGTATTGATCCGCCCAAATTACGCCAAATAAGCCGCTTACCGTTACAGATAATGAAAAGTAAAAGACCGTTCTAAAAACCGGCTCACCCACCTTACCTAAGTTTTTAACCGATAACATCGCCCCCGTTCCCATAACCCCTGCCATCAATCCAATCAAAATTGGGAACCATTGCTGATCTTCAACACTAGGACGTAATACAAACAACACACCACTAAAACCAATCAGAACAGCGATACATTGAATCGGATTTCTGGCCGTCACAGTCGTGATCACTAACCAAGTGGTAATAAATAAAGTCGTGCTATAGTTCAAACTCGTTGCTGTCTCTAATGGTAAATGAGCATAGGCATAAAACCCACACCACATGGACAAAACCCCACAAATACTGCGATGAAGATGCGATTTCATGTAGAGGGTTTTAAAACTTTTTTGTTGGTAAATCGCCCAAACCAAAATAAGAAAAATAGATGGCAATCCTCGAGCAAATATAATCGCACCATGGCTTGCTCCTTCTAAAGCGGAAAGTTTAATAAACGCCGCCATCACGGCAAAACTGGCACTTGCCATAATCATCCAAAGTGATTGTAAAATACCCATTATCATTTCCCCATCATCGAGGCAACATTTTACCGTTTTTAAATATTAAAGACTTCACTTTGCCACAGAAGTAATAATGAAAGAATCTTATCTCTTGTGATTTTCAAGTTTTCACATACACCATCACCTCATCAACACCCTCTACCCCAATAGCTAAGCTTTATTATGAATCTCACCGCATCGATATCATCCTCACTTCACTATCTGCCATGATTACGATTTTCTTTTTTTTAATTTCTAACCTCACCCCCATCTCTTCACTATATATTCATCCCTATTAATTTCTCTACACTCATTCACAAACGATGTGAGTTTATTGCTTCTCATCATAACTTGAACATGCTTGATTTCTTTTACACCACCCCCATCTTCCATTTAGTGACCTAAATAAGCTAAGATATAGGCACATCATAAAATTGGACTCAATTGGAATTTACTTCTCGCAGTCCCATAAATGTCAACAGAATTTAAATAGTGAGCCATAAACCATGACCAGAATTTTTCTTTTTGTAATGACCAATATTGCTGTTGTAGCATTATTAAGCCTAATCATTAATATCCTAGGGCTGAACTACTATCTCGAAGCCAATGGTATTAATTATCTGATGCTTTTAGGCTTTGCCTTAATCTTTGGGTTTGGCGGATCTTTCATCTCCCTATTGATGAGTAAAACCATGGCAAAAGCCAGTGTAGGTGCCAAGGTTATTGACCCCAACAACCCTGCTAATCAAACTGAAAGATGGTTAGTCAGTGTTGTCTATGATTTAGCCGACAAGGCAAAAATCGGACGTCCTGAAGTAGCTATTTATCAAGGAGCACCGAATGCCTTTGCAACAGGTGCTTTTAAAGACAAATCGCTAGTGGCCGTTTCCACTGGATTATTAGAAAGTATGACAAAAGAAGAAGTCACCGCCGTGCTAGGGCATGAGGTCGCTCACGTCGCAAATGGCGATATGGTAACGTCTGCTTTGTTACAAGGGGTTTTAAATACCTTTGTGATTTTCTTATCTCGCGTCATTGCCCAAATCGTTAGTGTCGCACTACAAAGCAAAAATCAACAGAGCGATGAAGAACAAAGTGGCTCATCACTTGGCATGGGAATGAGCTATTACATGGTAAGCATGGTATTAGAAATGGTATTTGGTGTGTTCGCCAGCATCATAGTAGCTTGGTTCTCTCGTTACCGTGAATATCGTGCTGATGCAGGTTCTGCTCATTTATTAGGCAGTACCACACCGATGATTCACGCATTAGAACGATTAGGTGGCATTAGCAGCTCCACTAAAAACACCTTACCTGCTAGCTTAAATGCATTCGGCATTACAGGAGGATTATTATCCAATCTCTTTGCTTCTCACCCACCGATTGCTAAACGTATCGAAGCACTTAAATCTGTTCGTTGATGTTTTAAGGGAAGTGACTGGCTACACGATCGAATTAATGATGGATTAAATTGATAATATCAAGTAACAACAAGCCTGAAGAGACGTTGATTGTGAATACAATTCGATCATCTTTAAATTGATAAACTAAAAAGAGTTGGCTAAATACCAACTCTTTTTTATCGCTCATTCTTTTTAACTTTTACATACTTTAAATGAAGTGACCTAATGTTGCAAGATAGTAAACAAACATCATGACGAGCTTTATCTAAACGTTACCTAAATCCGCCTATCCACCCACATGAACATCCGATTTTTAAAACATCCCATATATCGTTGTTTCAGGCATGTATCCCTTAATGAGCTTGTCCCCAATTATCACCGACACCGACTTCCACCTCTAATGGAACGTTAAATTTAGCAACAGAACACATCAATTCTGGCAATTTTGTTTTCACTAATTCCAACTCTTCTTGAGGCACTTCTAACAATAATTCATCATGCACTTGCAACACTAATTTAGTACGTAAGGATGACTGTTCAAGCCATTGTTGAACGGCCACCATTGCTTTTTTGATTAAATCTGCGGCAGTGCCTTGCATCGGTGCATTGATGGCCACACGTTCTGCCCTGGCACGTACAGCACCGCTAGATGCTAATTCTCTCAACCATAAACGTCGTCCAAACAACGTTTCCACGTATAAATGAGCAACGGCTTCTTGTTTGATACGTTCCATATAACTGGCCACACCAGGATAACGAGCAAAATACAGATCAATATACGTTTTTGCAGCTTCACGTGTAATGCCTAGGTTTTGAGATAAACCAAAGCTACTCATCCCATAAATCAAACCAAAATTAATCGCTTTTGCAGCACGACGTTGATCAGCCGTCACTTCGTCCAATGGCACACCAAAAATTTCAGAGGCCGTCGCTTTGTGAATATCTTGGCCACTTAAAAAAGCCGCTTGTAAATTCGCATCGCCCGAAATTTGAGCCATGATACGCAACTCAATTTGCGAATAATCAGCCGAGACAATTTTGCATCCCGATTGAGCAATAAACGCGTCTCGGACCAATTTACCCTCCGCGGTACGGATCGGAATATTTTGTAGGTTGGGATTAGAAGAAGCCAGACGGCCCGTATAAACAGCGGCTTGAGCAAAATGCGTATGAACACGACGTGTCTGTGCATTCACCATCTCAGGTAATTTATCAGTATAAGTCGATTTCAACTTATTGAGACTACGATAGGCAAGAATAACTTGAGGCAAAGGAAAATCACGAGCCAATTCCGTCAAGGTATCCTCATCTGTAGAGGGCGTTCCTGACTTCGTTTTCTTGATAATCGGCATCCCTAATTTCTCAAAGAAAATCGTCGCCATTTGTTTCGGTGAATTAAGGTTAAATGTCTCACCTGCTAACTCATAAGCTTGTTTTTCCAACTGTTCCAATTCCACACTTAAATGTTGGCTTTGTTGCTTTAACGCTTGGCTATCTAAGGCCACCCCGTTTCGTTCCATTTTAAACAACACATCAGAAACCGCCATCTCAAGCTGATAAATAGGCTCCAAGCCCTTTTGAATCATGGGGTACAAAATCTGATGAATCTGCAACGTGAAATCTGTGTCCTCGCAAGCATATTGGGTAGCGGCCTTAATATCGACCTGATCAAACGTAATTTGTTTTGCCCCTTTACCACACAGTTCTTCATAACTGATGCCTGTTTTACCCAAGTAACGTAAGGCCATTTTTTCCAGAGAAACTGAGGCAGTCGAGTCCAATACATACTCTTGGAGCATGGTATCATGAGCGATACCTCTTAATGTGATGCCTTCATTTGCCAATACATGAGCATCAAACTTCGCATGATGCAGAACTTTCAGATGATCGGCACTTTCTAACCAAGGCTTTAATCGTTCCAGCGTCTCTTGCATCGGCAACTGTTCGATCGTATCTAACAGATGATGAGCCAAAGGTAAATACCACGCTTTACCTGCTTCTGTACAAAAACTAATGCCTACCAGCCTTGAGGTCATATTGTCTAAGCCCACCGTTTCTGTATCGACCGCTGTCAAAGACGCAGATGAAATCTCTTGAATCAACTCATCTAACAATGCTTGACTATTAACCGTGCGATAAAGCTGATGTTCTGGGGCTTTCACGGCAGACGGCTTAAATTCATCAGCAGCATCCATGGCAAATAAACTGCCTTGTGCCGATTGACTCAAACGTTCTTGCGTTTCTTTATACCAAGTTCTAAATTCATATTCTTTAAAAATCTCGGACAAGGTCTTCAAATCAGCTTCTCGAGGCTCTAAACCTTTCCAATTCGTAAAACAATCCGTAAGATCACAATCTGTTTTAATCGTAATCAGCTGTTTGCTGAGATCGAACAATCCTGCTTGAATATGATCTCTTAGTTTCTCACCAATCTTGCCTTTAATCTCTGATGAATGAGCAATCAGATTATCTACCGTATCGTACTGTTCAAGCCATTTAACCGCTGTTTTTTCCCCACATCCATTCACACCAGGAATATTATCGACTGAATCCCCTTTTAACATGAGAAAATCAATGATTTGATCAGGGCGAACACCAAATTTTTTCTGTACCCCCTCAATATTCAAAATCTCATTATTCATGGTGTTGACCAAAGTGACTTGTTCATTCACTAATTGAGCTAAGTCTTTATCACCTGTTGAAATCCATGTCTGAAAACCCTCAGCCGTAGCGAGTTTTGCCATGGTGCCGATCACATCATCGGCCTCCACCCCAGATTTAATCATCAAAGGCCAACCCATTGCTTCCAATGTTTTAAAGATAATCGGAATCTGCGTACTTAAATCCTCTGGCATTGATTGGCGAGTTGCCTTGTAATCCGCGTAAATATCATCGCGAAATGTTTTACCTTTTGCATCAAACACACATGCGATATATTGGGCTGGATAATCTTGCAAAATTCTTCTCATCATATTAACCATGCCGTATATGGCACCTGTCGGCTGACCACTACCATTACGCAAATCTGGCATCGCGTGAAACGCACGATATAAGTAACTCGAACCATCTACAAGTAATAATGTTTTTTCCATCTCTTACTGAACCTATTTATTTTACGTTTGCTTCACGCAGACTATTTCATAAAATGCTTTTTGTCCTTTCTCAAAGGTTTTGTAGCAGGTGTCTGTGAGAATCAAGATTTGGCGGTGTTTAACGACTGATTCCTCTCCGCTTAGACCCGTTGAGAATCAAGATTTCGCGGTGTTTGACGACATCCCTCTTCACCTAACCCCGTTGAGAATCAGGATTTCACAGTGTTTGACGACTGATTCCTCTCATTAAAGCGAAGAAAAAAGCGACCTAAAAAGTGTCGCTTTGATTGTTTTAACAAAACGTTCCATCCACTAAATCATGTATCATGATTCGATATGACGATTTTTCGATATGCAACGTTTTTTCTATCACATCAGACAAAGCGGCCAATAAAGCCTGCTTTAACGCCAACGACCGCCCCTCTTTCAAATTAGTATTCACCAACACTAAAGGTGCCGCCATCTTTCCTGCCACAAAAGTTTGATGTGAAGACAATATATTTAACGTCACCACAATACGTTCAACAGGGGCTGACAAAGACGTTTCTGTCGCCTTTGCCAAACCCTCGATTAAAGCTTCTTGCTGAGCGACATCCAGTGCCAAATTCGTTTGAACTTGTAAAAAAGGCATTAACGTACTCCCAATTTTTCAAGCACCACGGTCAGAATACGACGTTTAGTCAACACATCATCTTCTTTATCTGCCGAAATCGTCACAGATGTTTCATTCGTGGCCAGTTCTTTGAAATTCAAGGTGTAAGGCAATGGTTTGACATTTCCATCCGATCCAAATAAACGCAATATTGCATTACCATCTTTACGTTTTTTACCATTGTCAGTATCCAAATAACGTACCACGATTGCACCTGCTTGTTCATCAGCCGAATCAATGGTAAATCCAGCATTCGTTAAAGCTTGTTTTACCGCTGCAAAACTATCTTTGACATTATGATGTAACACTAATACATCACCATTTAAAGTCGCTTCACTTGGGCTGACCGCATGATTTGTGGCAGACGTTGCAGATTGTTCAGCCGCCTGCATTTTTGCTTTGGCCGCTTCTCTGTTCTCACCCAAATACACCATCAACTGTGTCAATACCTGTGCATTTAAATTTTGGTCCTCGTCAACTGGCACCCATTTAAATTCCACATCATTTTTCAAACGTGACACATCTTTTTCTTCGCGTCTTTCGTGAGAAACATAAACTCTTGTTTTGCCCCCATCACGTTCAAAACGTGTTGTAAAGCGGTCTCGAATACCACTATCAGCCATCGCAGAACCTAGGAAACCCAAAGCTCTTTGAATGAATCCAGGATTAATGCCTGCTTTATTCTCAGCCCAATCTGTCACTAAAATACCTGCTTCTGGCTGATTTTTAGCAATCGTAAATCCCTCTGATGTCCAAAAAGACTCCACTTTAGGATAGACTGTATCGGCATCGGCATCCACCACCAATACACGTCTATCACCTTGACGTTCAATCTTCATACCTTTGATTTCAGGCAATACCGCCACTCTTGAGCCAACCTTTGCTTGTTGATTTTGTAAGGCCTGATATTCATTGTACGTCGCATTCTTAGGCATCACATACACAGGCTGGATTTGGCTAGAAGACATACCAGGTGGCAATGATAACGGATCCGCTGTTACAGTGCTTTTGTAATTAATGGCATTCTCCGCATCAAACGTCTCTTGTATCGTATCGCACGCAGTCAACGCCAAAACGGCCGATAATGTAAGGGTCAATTTTGATAATTTACCAATATACATACTGTCTTTCCTTATGAATCTTATAAAATACCTGCTACCCTCATGGCAGCACGCACGACATTTTTATTCTCTTCACGCATACCTACCAATGGTAAACGATAGCCTAACTGCGTCAAGCCCAGTTCTGCAACCGCCCATTTTACAGGAATTGGATTCGCTTCTACAAACAACGCTTTATTTAAATCGCACAAACGAGCATTTAACGTTCTAACAGTCGCCACATCGCCCTCGTACGCGGCCATACACAAAGCGTGCATTAAAGCTGGTGCTACGTTAGCCGTCACCGAAATATTCGCTGTAGCACCCAGTAAAATCAATGCTGCCGCCGTGGGATCATCCCCACTATAAACCTCAAACTCATCAGATTTATAAGCTAGCAATTCCGCACCTTTTGCCAAATCGCCTGTCGCATCTTTAATCCCAAGCACATTAGGCAATTCAGCTAATTTTAAAATCGTTTCATTAGTCAAACTGACCACCGTGCGACCTGGGACATTATAAAGAATCACAGGCAAATCACTTGATTCAGCAATCGTCTTAAAATGCTCATAAAGTCCAGCTTGCGTAGGTTTATTGTAGTAAGGCACCACGCTTAAACCCGCCGTTGCACCCGCTTTAGCCGCATGCTTATGCAAACGCACGGCTTCTTTAGTAGCATTGGCCCCCGTTCCAGCAATGACTGGCACACGTCCATCCACATATTCTACCGCTAATGCAATCAATTTCTCATGTTCGTCAAAGTCTATTGTCGGCGACTCACCTGATGTACCCACCACCACCAAACCATCTGAACCTTGTTCAATGTGCCAATCAATTAACTTCTTATAAGCCTCATAATCGATATTACCAGCATTATCCATCGGTGTCACAAGAGCGGGAATACTACCTTTAATCACAGGCGTATAGACTTCATTAGACATAAAAAATCCTTACATTACTTGATACATCTCTGCAATTTTACAATGTTTAAAATCGATTTTGGTTTCATGCCCCTATCCGTGCTATTTTCGTTTATTGACAGACAGAGTGAGTGTGAGTAGTTAGTTATCAAAATCCCAAGCCTATCAGCAATTCGGTAACAGCGTTGCGATTCCCGTGTTAAAAGCCTTGTTAAAAGAAATTGAAGCGATTCAATGAGGATAAGACGAGGATTAAAGTGATTCAATGCTGAGGCCAAGAGATTCAATGAGGATAAAGGTGGCGGGTTGAGGGGGATTCAATGAAGATAAGGTGGTTAATTATTTTGTTAAAATAGCATTGCTTTTGCTTATTCAATCACTAAAAATGCACGGAATTACACAGTATTCAACGTAAAGGTGGGACACCTGATCCAACGTCATTACAATTTAAAATAAAACCTTTATCTTTATTCACTGAATAACACACGTATGAACCTTAAAGATCTGACTTTTATTGACTTATTTGCAGGAATTGGTGGCTTTCATCAAGCACTAAGCAGTGTGGGAGCAAACTGTGTGTATGCCAGCGAGTGGGATAAGCATGCCGCAAAAACTTATTACGAAAACTATCACATCATGCCAGTAGGTGATATTACACAGATAAAAGCGGAAGATATTCCCACACACGACATTTTATGTGCAGGTTTTCCTTGCCAAGCTTTTTCTATTTCTGGCAAACAACGCGGTTTTGAAGACACAAGAGGTACTTTATTTTTTGATATCGCCAGAATTGTGGCACATCATCATCCAAAAATATTACTTCTGGAAAATGTTAAAAATTTGGTAAAACATAATAATGGCCACACATTAAGCACCATTGTTTCTACTTTAAAAGAGCTAAAATACGATGTTTACTATCAGGTGTTAAATGCCAGTCATTTTGGTGTTCCTCAAAATCGTGAACGTATTTATTTCGTAGCATTTCGACAAGATCTAAATGTAAAACGGTTTCATATGCCTAAACCTCCTCACACACCTGTGACGTTAATAGATTTTTTAGAGGCACACCCCGACATTCGCCCGATTACTCGATCTGATATTTCCATTAATAAATCATATCAAGCAGAAACAGATATGTTTGGCAATCCTATCGCACCGAATCGTCCTATTCAAATCGGTTTTTTAGGCAAAGGTGGCCAAGGCGAACGTATTTATCACCCTTTAGGACATGCGATTACATTATCTGCTTATGGAGGTGGGGTTGGAGCCAAAACTGGTTTATATCAAATCAATGGACAAATCAGAAAACTAACACCCAGAGAATGTGCTAGATTACAAGGCTTTCCAGACAACTTCAAAATCACTGCATCAAAATCCCAAGCCTATCAGCAATTCGGAAACAGCGTTGCGATTCCTGTGTTAAAAGCCTTGTTAAAAGAAATTGAAGCGATTCAATGAGGATAAGACGGGGATTAAAGTGATTCAATGCTGAGGCCAAGAGATTCAATGAGGATAAAGGTGGCGGGTTGAGGGGGATTCGAACCCCCGAAACGTTTCCGTTTACACGCTTTCCAAGCGTGCGCCTTCAGCCACTCGGCCATCGACCCAAGCCCAATATTTTAACCGTTATTAACTCGATACACAAGCCGAGTTTTTATTTGAGCATTTTCTATTTCGCCCAATAAAAAAGAGGGTTATATTCAATAACCCTCTCCTTATCGCTACAACATCAGCGATTTGCTTAGAATCGGTACGTTACACCAACACGAGTAGCAATATTGTGTTCAAGTTTGATCTTGCCACTGTAATCGTTATAAGCAGATAAACGAATGCTTCCAAACACTTTGTTATATTCAATCGAAGCATCTAAAGAGAGATTATTTGTTAGATGATATTGCGTACCTGCAATCAAGCCTAAACCAAATAAGGTTTTAGTTTTTGAATCACTGAACTTGACTGTTTTATCAGAAATTTGTGCCTTTTCTAAAAGTGCATTAACCACATCATCAAATTTTGCTGTAATATTGGCTTCAGCTTTTACACGATTTAAAGACGCACGAACGCCTACATAAGGTGTCCATTTACGATCCAAATCAAAGTCGTAAAAGAATGACACGCCTAAAGATTGAGCTTTAACTTTACCCCAACCATAAACATCAACAGGAACTTCTTTTTTAACTAATGCCAAATAACCGTCCACATCAGTTTTATATTGAACAATACTAGGTTTCAGAGCTACAAAATAATCCCATAGCTTCCATTCGTCCGCATTTAATGTCGTTCCTGTTTTATATTCTGATTTTTTTGCTTTACCCATGTCTGTATAATCAACCGCGATGCGATATTGACCAAAATCATACCCTACCGAAAGACGTGGAGAGAAGTTTGATCCAGACCCAGAACGACTTTCATTACTGAAGTTATTGCTTCCGTGACCTTTGCCTGAGATATAAGACCAGCCTAGTTCAGTAGAAACGTAAATCCCCCCCCCCGACTGTGCAACTGCAACATTGCTAGCGAAAGCGAGGCCTACTGCGGAAACTAAAATGAGTTTTTTCATAATATACTCCCATATAAAATAAAATATATTAACATTTGTTTCATTAGAAACAATACCCCGTATTTTTAACACAAAAATACAAATAAAGTGTGAAATATTATTCACTTATCTTTAAAAAAGAGATTTATTATACTTTATTTTTTTTCGCATTGTAACAACATAGCTGACCGTGGCTTTCAACATTGATTCTGGTGTCTGAAACGCATAAAATACCGCTTAACTACTGCTTTACTAAACTAAAATAGGATAAGTATGATTCAAGCTATTTCTTTAGATAAATACTACCGTTTGTTAAATATCGGCCCAACGGTATTAGTGTCATCTAAGCACGAAGAGAAAGAAAATGTCATGGCGGCCGCATGGGCTGGCATCGTGGACTTTTACCCCACCCCTAAAGTCAGTGTCATTTTAGATAAATCGAGTTACACACGCGAGTTAATCGAAAAAAGCGGATATTTTGCATTGCAAATTCCAGTAGCTCGACAAGCGGAAATGGTGTTAGCATTAGGCGAAATCAGTGGTAAAACACATCCTGATAAACTTAGGACTTGTAAAACTGAATTGTTTTACCGAGAACACGACAACATCCCTTTAGTCAAAGGCTGTGCAGGCTGGATTTTATGCGAACGTTTACCGCAAACAGACAATGAACAACAACACGATCTATTCATCGGCAAGGTGATAGCATGTTATGCGGATGATGAGATTTTTGACGGTCACTGGAAGTTTGAAACGGCCGATAAAGGTTGGCGAACCTTGCACTACGTTGCAGGTGGGCATTTTTACACGATTGGCGATCCCTTAATCGTAGAAAAAAATTAATTTTCATCATCAAAAAAAACGGATACTTATTCAAAGATCCGTTTTTTGATTACACCATCACCCACTCTACATCCTCACAAAACCTCACTCTCCACCCATCCTTTCTATCACCCACCTCTCCATCTTCTCCATATCAAGTATTTAACCTCACTCTACATCCCTCATCAACCCTCATTCTTGAGAGTCTTTTTCATCACCCCAATAAAAAACGTTCATCCCATCATTGCTGATAAGATGAACGTGTGACTCGTGTCAATCGAATCAATTATTTTTTGGAACGTTTAGATGTTCTTTTACCTGTCGATTTTTTCGTAGTCGTTTTGGTCGCAACAACACCTTCTTTGTCCATCGCGGCAGATCCTTTATCCATCTCAACACTTGCCTGAGTCGAGCTTGTCTCTGATGTCGCTGGTTTTTCTGATGAGTCGGATGCTAAGGTCACCTTATTATCTTTTGCCCATTCTTGTAATTTTGCATATAACACTTGACCCAATGGACGAGGATCGCCTGTAAATAAGGTTTTCAGGCCATTATTCTCAATAATCTGTTTACGTAATTGCAAACGTTCCTCATGGTGTTCGGCCAAATAAATCGCATTTTCAATGTATTGTTCGATTGTTTTCGCCACTAACCAATCAGGTAATTTCAAGCGTTTAAACAAGGCTTCATCAATATGCTCATGCACTTCATCGCCTGTTTTGCACACGCCTACCAACCCCAATGTCACCATATCAATGATACCGTTAGTATTGCCAAATGGGAATGGATTTAACATCATATCGCATTGTTCCAATATCTTTAAGTATTGGTCATACGGTTTATGTGGATGAGCCATCGCATCATCTCCCAAATAAGTTTTAATCAATCTTTCAACGTAAGGATGAACAATACCTGTTGACTGACCCAAAGCAAAATGAAAATGCACTTTGACTTTTGCACGATCGCGAATAATTCTCAATGTTTCTAAAAATTGCGGATTGATTTTCATGGTGGTGGCCGCAATACCAATCTGCACCACTTCTGGACGTTCTCTTAATTGGATATGAATATCTTTTGGTAAAGCACTTGACGGTACATAAGGCAAAGCATCTTTAGGCAATCGCAACAAGGTTTCACTAAAGCAATCTTCAGATCCCACGTAGTCATCTTCAACCACAACATACTCAATATAATCCGAATGCGTAGTGGCTGGATGGCCTAACGCCACGACTTGAATAGGTGCCAAACGTGTGTTACTCGCATAAATAGTATATAAGTGCATACCAATACTAGGCATATAAAGCACCGCTACACCTTTGCTTTCACACAATGCTTTTATCTCTTCAAAGTTTTGATAAAAATCATTATGCGTTAAAGGATAATATTCATCAAAGATATGTGTGGCGGCTTTATCAACGTTATAGTCGCCCATACCGATGACATGGAAATGTTCTTTTGCGGCAACGATGGAAGTTGAATGGGTTCGGTAAATCGAATGATAGGTATTAAAGTGTTCTAGCAATACCAACATCACGGGCTTGCCTTGATGATAGCCTAACGATTTGATGTTTTGACGGTCTTCCCAACCCAATGAAAGAAGATGTCGACGAATCAAATGATTTAAAGACTTTTTGACATCATGTTTATTTTTGGCGGTATCGTAGCTACAATGCATATACACATCATGAATGATACCGTTGGGCAAAAGATGTAAATCAGGAAAAGCATCGAGTTTATTTGATGACAGCCATTGCAAGATAGCGGCACGTTTTGAGAATGCACCCGGTGTGCCAATAAATCGAGGCGATTGTAAGGCAAAACACAAACTAGCACATGTCAACGGATCGATCTCCCAAGCCTTATCTAATGACAAGACAACGTTTGATTCACCCGTATATAAGATGCAAAACTTAATCAATGCTTTGACTGAATTTTCAATATGAATATCGTCTGGATCGTTCGGTTCAGGATTCACGTTAAAAACACGCAAAATATGATCCGCATTCACAAAAGGCGATGATGAAAATATATTACTCAACCAACGATGATAAGTGAAAAACGTGCGTGCACCCGCTGGCGTAATTTCTAAATTAGGATCTTGGAATAATTTTGTAATCGCTACCGCTACACGCGTACAAAAATACACCATCGTGTCAGTAGGCAACACCGATAACTGTTGTGGAACATCTATTTCGATGTTAGCAATGCTTCCGAAATTATTATCTAATTCGCCTAAAATATTAAATAATTCTTTGCATGCTTGTTCGTAATGTTTAGCATCTACTTCTTTTTCAAATCGATTAACACTTGCTTTTTTCATCTTCCTTGCCTCAACTTGTCAAATTTTAATTATGAAGTCTGTTATATGACAACGAGAACAAACCAGTCGTACTGCTTTTTTCTGATTCAATACCTCGTTTAAAATTTTTAATTAATGGATTCATTCGTTCATATGATTTCATTGGGTATTTAAACGTCTATATTCGTCACAGGCTGATTGTAAGCCTCTATCACAAGCCTGTCCATAATATTCTTTGGCTTGATTAATATCTTTTTTTACACCATTACCATATTCATAAATGAGTCCTAATGACACCAAAGCAGCATCATTACCGCTAATCGCGGCTTTTTGAAACCAATATCTTGATTGTGCAAAATCTTGTTTCACGCCTTTTCCTTGTGCAAACATAACACCCAAGTTATATTGGGCTTTTGCATGGCCTTGAGCAGCTGATTTTTTGTACCATTGGACGGCTTGTTCATCACTTTGTGTCACGCCACGACCATTCACATACATCATGCCCAGTGCGAACTCGGCCTCAGAATCACCTTGTAACGCCGCTCGTTCATACCATTGAACCGCCAACGCTAAATCTTTTTTCAGACCATTACCATTCTCATACATCGACCCCAATGCATACTGTGCAGAGGGCAAGCCTTTCATGGCCGCTTTGCGATACCAAAACGAGGCCTCATAATAATCTTGCTTCACGCCAAGACCACTATCATACAGACCCGCTAAAAAGTATTGACCATATACATCGCCTTGATCAGCTGATTTTTTCCACCATTCTTTTGCTTTTTGATAATCTTGTTTAACACTTAAACCGCCAAAATACATCGCACCTAGTCGATTTTGAGCTTTAATATCGCCTTTTTCAGCTAAGGCTAATGTCGTCTTGAAATCGGCCAATCCATTTGCCCAAGCCACTTCTATCATCACAATATTCATGAATAGCGACACAAAGATGATGCGTAATTTCTTTTTTAGATCCATTACCTTTTCCCAATCATGCGACTTTTGTCCTTTTTCTCATCACTCAAACAATACAATTTATCAACACAGCGGATATTTGTGGACTCCTATCACGCGATAATCGTGATGATTGGACTTGCTTTCATATCTCATAACGTTCAGTATTTTACTACGTTTACCTTATCCTTAATCATCTCCCAAGTTCTTAACCCCCTGAATAGACATGAAATGTAACCATTCTGTTATCATTTGCAACATATCCCTGACTTCTGTACCGCTGCGTTGTGGTTTTAAAAGTCATCCATTCCCCTTTATCCACTTATATAAACGAACACTCTATATCCACTGGCTTCTTCACAGGCTTTGCCACCCATTCAACACCCGCCTTATCCCTGACTTCTGTACCGACGCGTTGGGGTTTTAAAATCCTCCATCTGCACCCATAAAAAAGCCCTCCAAACTAAGCAGAGGGCTTTATTCTTTGCAAATTAATTTAGTTTAACTTACCGTGACAATGCTTGTATTTCTTGCCACTGCCACATGGACATAATTCATTACGTCCTGTCCCAAAATACGGATCATCACTATTTTCAATGACCTTAACAGATTGTTGAGACTGAGCTTGAACCTGTTCGGCTGCTTCTTCAACCACTTCTGGCTGTTGAATCACGACATTTAACAATACACGAACAAACTCATCGCGAATACGTTCCAACATATCTGCAAACATATTAAACGCTTCACGCTTAAATGCTTGTTTAGGATCTTGTTGAGCATAGCTACGCAATCCAATCCCTTGACGTAAATGATCAAGTAAAGACAGATGTTCACGCCATTTAGTATCGATAATATTTAACAATACCGAACGTTCAAAATCATGCCAATTATCACCTGCTAACAACAGCTTGGTTTCGTAGTTTTCTTTTCCTGCGTTCAACACACTATCAAGAATATCTTCTTCACCTTTTGACTCATCTTTCAATAATTCTGTCAAAGACACGCGAAGTCCCCATTCGTTTTCAAGCACTTGTTCTAATGCAGGAATATTCCATTGTTCTTCCATCGAATGTTCTGGCACATATTGGCGAACCACCGCTGTCAGTGCTGCATCACGCAAGCTAGCAACCATCTCTGCGTTCTGTTCATTCGTATTTTCTAATACTTCATTACGCTGTCCATAAATGACTTTACGCTGGTCGTTAGAGACATCATCATATTCCAACAACTGTTTACGAATATCAAAGTTACGTCCCTCTACCTTGCGTTGGGCTGATTCAATCGAACGAGATACCATTCTTGCTTCAATCGGTTCTCCATCATGCCCCAAACGCGTCATCAAGCCACGGATTCTATCACCTGCGAAAATACGCATTAGATTATCATCCAAAGACAAGTAAAAACGAGAAGAACCGGGATCGCCTTGTCGTCCTGCACGTCCACGCAACTGGTTATCAATACGACGCGACTCATGACGTTCCGTACCAATAATTCTCAAACCGCCTGAGGCTTTAACCTGTTCATTCAACGGTTTCCAAGTTTCACGAACATGAAGAATTTTCTTCTCTTTTTCGTCCTCAGACAAGGACTCGTCTGCACGAATCATCTGAATCTGTTTCTCAATACTACCGCCTAAAACAATATCGGTACCACGTCCTGCCATGTTCGTCGCAATCGTGATATGGCCTGGCTTGCCAGCTTCCGCAACAATCTCCGCTTCTCTAGCATGTTGTTTAGCGTTTAATACATCATGCTTCAAGCCCTCTTTTTTCAGAAGATTAGAAATTAATTCTGAGTTTTCAATACTGGTTGTTCCCACCAATACTGGCTGTCCACGGCTATGACAATCTTTAATATCACGGATGATGGCTTCGTACTTATGTTTATCATCAATGAAAATTTGGTCATTTTGGTCCTGACGAATCATAGGCAAATTCGTTGGAATAATCACGGTTTCCAAACCATAAATCTGCTGGAACTCATAAGCTTCTGTATCAGCCGTCCCCGTCATACCTGATAGTTTTTGATACATACGGAAATAGTTCTGGAACGTGATAGATGCGAGTGTTTGGTTTTCATTTTGGATAGCCACACCCTCTTTAGCCTCAATCGCTTGATGCAGACCATCTGACCAACGACGGCCCTCCATAAAACGACCTGTAAATTCATCCACAATCACGATTTCACCGTTTAACACAACGTATTGCTGATCGCGATGGAATAAATTATGTGCACGCAATGCCACGTTTAAATGATGCAATAACAAGATATTACGCGGATCATAAAGTGATTGTCCTTCTGGCAATATCCCTAATTTACTCAACACCTGTTCTGCTTTTTCGTGACCTGCATCTGAAAGATAAACCTGCTGATTCTTCTCATCAATCCAGAAATCTCCCTCTGGTTCAGGTTCTTGTGGCTTAGGTTCAGATTCCATCTTCGTCAGCATCGCTGGCACTTGGTTCATCTTACGATATAGTTCTGTGTTATCGTCTGCTTGACCTGAGATAATCAAAGGTGTACGAGCTTCATCAATTAAGATCGAGTCCACCTCATCCACAATGGCATAATTTAAACCACGCTGACGACGGCTAGCCACGCTGTATTCCATATTATCACGCAGATAATCAAAACCATATTCGTTGTTCGTACCATAGGTAATATCACAACGATATGCCTGCATTTTCTCGTCATTCGACTGTTGAGGAACAACCACACCGACGGTCAACCCTAGGAAATGATACAAACGGCCGTTATTCTGGGCATCACGACGAGCCAAATAATCGTTCACCGTCACCACGTGAACACCTTTACCTGACAAAGCATTCAAATAAACAGGTAAGGTACTCATCAACGTTTTACCCTCACCTGTACGCATTTCTGCAATTTTGCCATAGTGCAACACAATACCACCGATTAGCTGCACATCAAAGTGACGCATACCCAGTACACGCACCGCTGCTTCTCTAACCGTTGCAAACGCTTCAGGTAACAAATCATCTAACGTCTCACCTTTGGCAAGACGTTCTTTAAATTCTGTTGTTTTTGCTTTCAGCGCTTCATCACTTAATGCCTGCATACTAGGCTCAAGTGCATTAATCTGTTTAACAATCTTTCGATACTGTTTAAGTAGTCTGTCGTTTCGACTACCAAATATTTTTTTAAGGATTGAACCCATTTTCTATTACTTTTTGATTACAATAAACTTTCTGATTTTATCACAAATGAAGATTGTAGCCATGATAAAAGTGATTAAACCGACAAGGAAAAGTAGGGTTCAAAAAGCACCTGTGCCGATTGGTCAAATACTCGAACGAATGCGACAAATACCTCAGTTTGCTAACAAAACTCATGTCGTGTTCTCACAGGCTAAACAAATTTACGAATTAGAAAATATCATTAAAAGAGAACTTCACTTTCCGCATATTCAGGACATTAAAATTATGAAAATCGATCAAGGTGAAGTCTTTATCGGCTCAAAAAACTTACTCATCGCTGCCAAAATCAAAAATCGATTAAAGTCTATCAGAGAGGTACTAGAAGCTCACGGCGTGGTGGTAAAAAACATTGAAAGCCGCGTATTACCTCAAGATTAGCCTTTTCGCGTGTTTCGTGGCGGGGATTAGGGTGTTGGATATAAAAAAAAGACTTTATCCATAAATAGTAGGGATAAAGCCTTTTTTAGACAATTAAACTATCGTAAATTACTTAGTTAAGTGTTTGCTCACTAATTTAGTCATTTCAAACATACTTACTTGATCTTTACCAAAGATAGGACGTAATTTAGCATCTGCATTAATCTGACGTTTATCTTTAGCGTCTTGTAATTTATTAGCTTTAATATAGTCCCACAATTTTTTAGTTACTTCTGTACGTGGCAATGGATTAGCACCTACGATTGCCGCTAATTCTTTACTAGGCTTCAAAGGTTGCATAAATGCGGAATTTGCTTTCTTTTCTGACATATTCGTCACTCCAAATTAAAAATTTTCCATTATTAGGCTTGTGCTATATATTAGCATTGTTTATAAACAAAATAAAAGGTAAGCCCTCAATCTGACCGAAATTCAATTTTTTCCTCACACATGATCTCAAAAGAAATCACGTTTAGCCCCTATTTTAGTCGATTCAAAGTCGTCACATGTCCATATCGTTAAAAAAGAATCCAACCTCACTCACACAACATATCAAGCATCCGCTTCCTCGCGTAATTTTTCGACCACCACACGTAATGCAGGTGAAATCTGGCGATCGGGATAATACAAATAAAAACTCGATAAGCTTTTACTATATTCTTGTAACACACGAATAAGCTGTCTGTTTTCCAACTCTTTGCTCACAATATCTTCAGGTTCGTAAGCTAATCCAATTCCTAGTTTAGCCGCATTCATCAAAGTGACTGAATCATTAAACACCCAGCTATTTTGAGGGGTGTGATGAACGATACGACCTTTGTCCTCTAACTCCCAATCATAAATCCTGCCTGTTTGAAACTGATACGCCAAACATGGAAACTTCTTTAAATCCTCTGGCTTTTTAGGAAAACCGTATCGTTTGAAAAATTCAGGGGTCGCCACTGCAGCCATCTTTATTTTTGGGCTAATGCGAACGGCCACCATTCCATCACCCACCGCAGAACCTAATCTCACGCCTGCATCAAAACGTTCATCAATAATATCTACAAAACGATTATCCTCAATCAAAGCTAATTGAATATCTGGATAATCATTCATCAAAGGTGCTAATTTTGGCAGTAGAATGCGATCAATCACGTGACGACTGGCACTGATACGCACCGTGCCTTTGGGTGACTGTCTTAAATCTTCCAAGCGATTGAGACTTTTTTCTAATTGATAAAAACTTTCTAAAGCGGTTTGATAAAGGTTCTCACCCGCATGAGTCAACGATAAACGGCGTGTCGTACGTTGCAATAATTTCATCTCTAGATGATGTTCTAATTCTTTAATACTGCGACTAACTGCTGCCTGTGAAGTATTGAGTTTATCCGCCGCAGCAGTGAAGCTACCCATCTTGGCCACCCACATAAATTGGTACAAGGCACTTAAATAGTGTTTATCAAGCATAACGTTTATTTATATCAATTTGATATTTATATTATCACAAAATCAGTATTTATCCTTATTTTTGTTTTAAATACAATCTTACTTATTCATCAACAAAGGAATTTTTATGAAACTAAAAACTTTAACGCAAGCATTAGTATTAAGTTCAACATTGATGGGAGGTATCGCCATGTCACAAACATCTGCAACGGTTATTGAAATTCCTGCTCAAACCATTCAATTAACCCAAGAATGGGACAAAACATTCCCCAAAAGCGATCAGGTTAATCATCGCAAAGTCACGTTTAAAAATCGTTATGGCATCGTTTTAGCCGCGGATCTATACATCCCTAAAAACCATCCTGCTGGCAAACTACCTGCTATTGCGGTTAGTGGTCCATTTGGTGCGGTAAAAGAACAATCCTCTGGTCTATATGCACAGACTTTAGCTGAACGTGGTTTTGTAACCTTAGCTTTTGATCCCTCTTATACAGGCGAAAGTAGCGGTTTACCTCGCGATCAAGCCTCCCCTGAAATCAATACAGAAGACTTTAGTGCTGCGGTTGATTTTTTAGGAAGTTTAGATGAAGTTGATCGTGACAAAATCGGCATTTTGGGCGTTTGCGGATGGGGTGGTTTCGCGTTAAATGCGGCCGCGATTGATACTCGCATTAAAGCAGTGGCTACCAGCACCATGTACGACATGACACGTGTTATGCGTTATGGTTATAACGATAGCAACACCCCTGCTCAACAAGAAAAAATGAAACAAGATCTCAACAATGCTCGTTGGGAAGCTGCCCAAACCGCTTATAGCCAATTAGGGCCTAATCTTAATATTCAAGCTGATCAAATTACAGAAGATACGCCAGAATTTATCGCTGGTTATTCTCGATATTACACTACTAAACGAGGCTATCACCCACGTTCTATCAATTCAACCAGAGCTTGGACAACGGTCAGTGCTTTAGCATTTTTGAACATGCCTATCTTACAGCATGCCGATGAAATTAATATACCGACTTTGATTGTGGCGGGTGAAAAAGCTCATTCTCGCTATTTCTCCGAAGATGCATTCAAACAAGTGGGTAGTCATCAAAAAGAACTGGTCATTGTGCCTAATGCGGTCCACACAGATTTATACGACAATTTGCAAAAAATTCCTTTTGATAAATTTGAGGCATTCTTCAAAACGAATTTGAACTAAGCTACCCAACTATCGAGCTAAACCAACGGATGTAAGCATGAGAGGATCTTGATGACTTACATCCGACCCAATGATGAATTCACACATATTTGAACGATCAGAAAATTACTTGAGTTAAATATATTTTTTTGGACACATGATGCACACTTATCCTTTAAACCAAACCATTTTGCCAGACAGCGATTGGTTTCGCGATATTCACGACATTCAAGCTGAAAACCAAAAACGCTTAATGGCCTTAAACCAAACGCAACCCTCACCAGACGCGATTCGACTACAACTTCAAGAGATTACTGGTAGCAAAATAGAGGAAAGCGTAAACGTTTTATTGCCGTTTTACAGTGATTTTGGTCGCCATATTCGGATGGGCAAAAATATTTTTATCAATACAGGGGCGATGTTTACTGACTTAGGTGGCATCACCATTGAGGATAATGTATTGATTGGACCTCGAGTCAATCTGATTACGGTTAACCATCCGATCGATCCGAAAGAAAGACGAGGAATTATTCTTTCTCCTATTCATATCAAAAAAAATGCATGGATTGGTGCTAATGCCACGATTTTGCCAGGTGTCACGATTGGCGAAAATGCCATCGTTGCTGCAGGATCAATCGTCAATAAAGACGTGCCTGACAACACTATCGTAGGCGGTGTACCTGCAAAAGTATTGAAAAACATTGAATCTAACAGATGATCGTATATATTTTTTTATTATTAAATATTATTTTCTCACAGGCTCATGCTATGGATATTATCATTACTTTAGACCAACAATCTTTTCCTGCAAAATTAGCGGACAACCCTACCAGTCGCGATTTATATAATCATTTACCTTTAACCTTACCATTGGATGATTTTGCACATGAAAAAATCGCTTCTTTGGACAAACGATTAAGTATTGAACAAGCTCCCTCACACTATCAAGGCAAAGCCAATGATATTACCTATTATGCCCCTTGGGGAAATCTGGCGATATTCTATGGGGGTGGACCTAATGCAAAAGGATTAATTTTTTTGGGACGTTTTCAAGAAGATGTACGTGATGTATTACCCCACGCTCGCACCATTCGCATTGAAAAAGTAACTGAAAAATAAGTTTAAAAACTGCATAAAACCTGATGCTCCATGTATTTAGGGTTTGAAAATAAATGGTACCTTGATGAATGTTTTTATATTAACAACATATCCCAACATCCTTAAAAGACAGATAAACACTCAGCTTTCACGTGTTTAGGTTTAAGAATAGATGCTACTTTGATGAATGTTTTTATATCAATCACATATCCCAACATCTTTAAAAGACACATAAACACTCAGCTTTCACGTATTTAGGTTTCTACAAAAAATATACTTATAAAAAAAGCCCAATATCCATGACAGATACTAGGCTTTTTAACTTATTACAACAGCTATTAATGTTACGCCTTTTGTTCGAGTTCCGCACTTTCATAGCCTGCCCATCTTGCACGCAAGTAAGCACGAACGATCTCGATTGTCCAAATCCAAATAAAAGAACCACCGATCTCTGATACAAAGCCCAACCATTGGAAAGGTGCATAAATGCCCAAGATTGGGAATACAATGTAATGAGAACCTAAAGCGACTGCATAACCATATACAGCACCTTGCCATAGTTTTACTTTAGGAAAGCGTTCTGCCAAGACACAATACAAGACAGCAAATACAATCGAGAACAGAATATGAACGCCATTGCCACCCTAATTCACCGTCATATCTAACCATGAAAAGGTCAATTTTGAGACTTCAATACCCATCATGTTCAGCAATTCAATCGGCGCGGAATTTAGTTAGGACTGCGAGCGGGAACAATATCTTCCCCACCATTCGACTCACTTCAATAAAAAAAGCGTCATCTATTCAAAAACAGACAACGCTTTTATCATTAAAACAAACTCATCATAAACCAAAATGATGGCGATAACGAGCCGTCATTCGTTCCACATCAACTAAGATAGGAAAATCAACGGCATTAAAGTCTTTATCCCAAGCAGGATAGCCACAAACACTACCCCCCATGCTTAAATAACCTTTAATCAAAGGAGAAATTTTGATATCCGAATTCGGATCGATAAGTTTTTCTAATTCATCAATAGGATAAGGATGTAGCGGGATCATCAAGTTTTCTGCTTTCGCAACATCCCTGACTTTGTACCAAACCTGAGCTGCTTGCAAACCACCATCACTAAGACTTGTACTGGCACAACCTAGGATATAGCGACATTTATATGTTCTCAAGAAATAAGCAAGTCCCATCCATAACAAACGAATCGTCCCACCACTACGATAGTCTGGATGCGTGCACGAACGTCCGCATTCACATAGAATATCGCGGTTCGGCAACAACTTAGAAATATCAAATTCAGATTCAGTGTAATAGCCACGGATCTTTGCTTGTTCGGGCAACATCACACGATAGGTACCTACAATTTTATTTTTCTTGGCATCCACTACCATCAAATGCTGGCAATAGGGATCATAAGAGTCTTTATCGACACCATCCTCAGCCTCAGGAAAATGAACACCCATATCCTGTGTATAAACTTCATATCTTAGTCTTTGGATTTGTTCTATTTCCTGTTCAGTATCAGCAATACCCAAAATTAACTGTGTATCAGCATCATCTACTCGAAAGATTTCTTTCATGCTTTATTTCATCCTTTTCTTATAATTGTACACTAGCTAATCTTTCTGCTGCAGTTTTTGCCATTGATTTTGTTTCGGCTTCCACCATATAACGTATGATAGGTTCTGTACCCGAAGCACGAATTAACACCCTACCTTTACCCTGCAACTCTTTTTCAATAGCGGCTTTTACCGCATTTAATTCAGAATTATTTTGCCAATCGGTACCAGGAATAAGCGGTACATTGATCAAACATTGAGGATACATATGCAAATCTTTAATCCATTCAGACAAACTGGTTTGTTCATCTACAATGGCTCTAAAAACCTGTAATGCGGCAATAATACCATCGCCTGTACTATGACAATCTAAAAACAGCAAATGTCCAGAACTTTCGCCACCATATAAAAAATGATGTTTTTTCAATTCTTCCATGACATAGCGATCGCCAACTTTTGCACGAATAAAAGGGATTTCCCAACTCTGAACCGCTTTTTCAAGACCGTAATTCGTCATTAATGTACCGACCACGCCCGTAACAGATGATTTTGATCTTCTATGTTTCAATACCGCATACAACAGCTCATCGCCATTATATACACGTCCTGAGGCATCCACCAACTGAATACGATCGGCATCGCCATCTAAAGCAATACCATAGTCGGCACCATATTCTTTGACTGATTTGACTAAATTTTCTGGATGCAACGCACCGACTCCGCGATTAATATTAAATCCATCTGGCTGGCAAGCAATCACGTGAACTTTGGCACCTAATTCTCTAAACACGTGAGGAGCAATGTTATAAGCCGCACCATTAGCAGCATCCACCACCAGTGTTAAATCGCTCAAATCCAAATCGCTTGGGAAAGTGCTTTTGCAAAACTCAATATATCGACCTGCCGCATCATCAATACGATAAGCTTTGCCTAAATGCTCCGATTCTACACATTCAAAGTCCGCTTCTAGCTTAGCCTCAATCGCTTCTTCTAATTCATCTGGTAACTTTGTTCCCTCTGATGAAAAGAACTTAATCCCATTATCATAGTAAGGATTGTGTGAAGCACTAATCACAATCCCCATTCCTAACCTGAGTGCTTTCGTTAAATATGCAACGGCGGGAGTGGGAATCGGTCCAGCCAAATAAACATCCACGCCAGCACTTGATAAACCCGCCTCTAAGGCAGACTCTAACATATAACCAGAAATTCGTGTATCTTTACCAATGAGCACTGCTGGGCGTTTACCTGAAGCGACTAAAATGCGACCTGCCGCATAACCCAGTTTTAATGCAAACTCAGGATTAATCACTGAGTGTCCAACTTTTCCTCGGATACCATCTGTCCCAAAATATTTACGGCTCATTATTTTTCCTTTCTTCTATCGTTTGCCATATTTTCAAAGCCTGAACATGTGCTTTTACATCATGCACTCTTAATATATTTGCACCCTGTATTATACTAAAAAGTCCAGCTGAAATCGTACCAAACACTCTTTCTTGAGGGGGGAGGTTTAAGACTTGACCAATCATCGATTTTCTCGAAACCCCTACTAAAATAGGGCATTCCAAATATTGAAAATACGCCAAATGAGCCAATAAATCATAATTGTCTTTTAGACTTTTTCCAAAACAAAACCCTGGATCAATGCAGATTCTATTCTTATCAATACCCTGTTTAAGCAAGGCATTCACTCGTTCTTCTAAAAATTTTGCGACACTTAGAGTGACATTCGGCTGATAATCAGGTAATTTATCTTGCATAGTTTTAGGATGTCCTGCCATGTGCATTAAACCAATTCCTTTATCAGGATATTGGGCAAGCAAAGCAACGGCCCCCTCGTCTCGTAATGCAAAAACATCATTGATCATATCCGCCCCTGCTTCCAACACCTCTTTCATGACAGGCGTTTTCAAGGTATCAATCGAAACGGGAACGCCTGCATTTTTAACCGCTTCCAACACAGGCATCACTCTATCCAATTCTTCTTGAACAGAAACAGGATCGGCACCTGGTCGCGTGGACTCCCCGCCAATATCCAGAATATCCGCTCCCTCCTCAATCAAACGTAGAGCATGTTCAACACCGTGATACTGACCGCCATCAGAAAAAGAATCAGGCGTTACATTCACAATCCCCATTACTTTTGGAACACTCAAATCTAGCTCAAAACGCCCACATTTTAATTTTTTCATACATTCAACTTTTATTTAACATCATTGTTACATCCCTATTTTACTCGCCTTGCTTCACTACGTCATCTTTTTTACAACCCATTAACGTGCAAACAAAAGCAGGTAAAAAAATACCGACCTTGTATCTTCAAGTACTAAGGTCGGCGTGTTGGAACAAAAGATTTATGAATTATCTTTTACTTCTGGATCGGGAATTATTTCCAATGTTTCCACTGCATCCAACGGCTGTTCTGGTGGTTTAGGAGGACTAGGTTCTTTGCCAGCCAAAATCTCGTCAATTTGGTCAGCATCGATAGTTTCCCACTCCAACAAGGCTTTTGCCATCATATGCATCTTGTCGCTATTATCCTCGATAATCTTACGAGCCACTGCATACTGTTCATCCAAAATACGACGAATTTCTGCATCAATTCTTTGCTGAGTCGCTTCTGAAACATGCGTAGTCTTCGTCACACTGCGACCCAAGAACACCTCGTTTTCATTTTCAGCGTACACCATCGTACCCAAAGCATCGGTCATACCATAACGAGTCACCATATCTTTGGCAATATTGGTCGCACGTTCAAAATCGTTTGAAGCCCCTGTCGTCATTTGGTTCATAAACACTTCTTCTGCAATACGACCACCAAATAATACGGCAATCGTACTAAGCAAACGAACTTTATCGTAGCTATAACGGTCAGCCTCGGGCAATTGCATCGTCACACCCAAAGCACGGCCACGAGGAATAATCGTCACTTTATGAACAGGATCAGTCTTAGGTAACAACTTCGCTACAATTGCGTGGCCTGCTTCATGATAAGCTGTGTTTTTGCGTTCTTCCTCACTCATGACCATCGAACGACGTTCAGCACCCATAATAATCTTGTCGCGTGCTTTTTCAAAATCAACTGCATCCACCGCACGGCCATTGCGACGAGCTGCAAACAAAGCCGCTTCATTCACCAAGTTAGCTAAATCCGCACCAGAGAAACTTGCGGTACCTCGTGCAATAATCTTAGGATCCACGTTTTTAGCCAAAGGCACTTTACGCAAATGAACATTCAAAATCTGCTCACGACCACGTAGATCAGGAAGTGGGACCGTTACTTGACGATCAAAGCGACCTGGTCTTAACAAAGCTGGATCTAATACATCGGGACGGTTAGTCGCTGCAATCACAATCACGCTTTGACCTGTTTCAAAACCATCCATCTCAACCAACATCTGGTTTAATGTCTGCTCACGCTCATCATTACCGCCACCTACGCCTGCACCACGTTGGCGACCGACTGCATCGATCTCATCAATAAAAATAATGCACGGTGCATTTCGTTTAGCTGTCTCAAACATATCGCGAACACGAGATGCACCCACCCCGACAAACATTTCAACAAAATCAGAACCTGAAATGGTAAAAAACGGAACTTTTGCTTCACCTGCAATCGCTTTTGCTAACAAGGTTTTACCAGTACCAGGCTGACCCACCATCAAAACACCGCGAGGAATACGACCACCTAAACGTTGGAAACGGCTAGGATCTCTCAAAAACTCAACGATCTCGCCTACTTCTTCTTTCGCTTCGTCACAACCTGCCACATCAGCAAACGTCAATTTGTTGTTTTTAGGATCTAACATCTTGGCACGTGACTTACCAAAACCGAAAGCCCCGCCTTTGGAGCCACCGCCTTGCATTTGTCTCATAAAGAAAATACAAATAGCAATGAAAATAATCATCGGCATCCAAGACATTAAAACCGTTGTAAATAAAGACGGTTTTTCAATCGGTTTCGCTTTGACCTCAACATTTAGTGCCATCAATTCTTCAACCATATTCATATCACCTGGAGAAGTAATCTGGTACTCACTTCCTGATACAGGCTGAACCGTAATCTCGTCTCCTTGGATAATGACACTTTTAATCTTTCCTGCCTTTGCATCATTCATCATTTGAGTATAGCTAGGCACGTCAGAAGACAGTTCATTAGAGTCAAACCGCTTAAATACACTAAACAACATGAGGGCAATCGCTACCCAAATAATCACTTTAGAAAAATTCGATTTTTTCAAAGCTTAACGCTCCATAAAAACAACAATAAATCACCAATTTTACATTAAATGAGGGCAATGATTAGTTTTTCAAGCCCTTACCAATAATAAAGGTTTCAGCCGATTTATCTCGTGATGCCTTTGGCTTACGTTCTACCACTTTGCGAAAAACTTTTTTAAATTCTTCAACAATTTGCGAAAAACCACTACCATGAAATGCTTTCACAATTAAAGCCCCCTCAGGTGTCAAATGATGTTTAGCAAAATCCAAAGCCAATTCACAGATATGCTGAATTCTAGCAGAATCCGCACTGGCCACACCTGACAAATTAGGTGCCATATCTGAAATCACGACATTAACAGCCTGTTGACCGACTCTAGCCTCTAATTCATGTAATACGGCATCCTCTCGGAAATCTCCTTGAATAAATTCCACGCCTGCAATCGGCTCCATAGGCAATAAATCCAAAGAAATAATTCGACCATTAATCGTACCATCTTTATTGACCAAACGCTCTCTAACGACCTGTGACCAGCTTCCAGGCGAGGCACCCAGATCAACCACAATATCCCCCTTGCGTATTAATCTTTCAGACTCTATAATTTCAATTAATTTAAATGCTGCTCTAGCACGATAGCCTTTTTGCTGTGCCATTTTGACGTAGGGATCATTAATATGTTGATGAACCCATGCCTTTGAAAATTTATTTTTGGCCATTTTATTACTATGCCTATACTTGAAATTGACTCTAAAAAACGCAGTGAACTTAAAGCCACTGCCCACTCATTAAAACCCGTCGTCCTAATTGGCGATGCAGGTTTAACCCCCTCTGTCCTGAAAGAAGTAGATACCAATCTTACTGCCCATGGACTCATCAAAGTACGTGTTGCAGGCGATGAACGAGAAGCTCGCATCGAGATTTTAAATGAAATCTGCGAATCTTTATCGGCTGCAAAAGTTGCACTATTAGGAAAGATTCTTATTTTATATCGTCCTAAACCTGAAAAACAGACATCGCCATCGAAATCGAAAAAGTCTGAACAATACACGCCTAAGAAACTTGCGGCGGTTGGCAAAAAAGTCAGCGATGTCAAACGTCGTCGTCAGATCAAAGGGAATGATGATATCATCCAAAAACCCAAGAAACCGCGTGTTGTCACAGGACGAATCAGTGTTAACAAAAAAGGGGCTTCTAAACAAAATCCTTTAGGTTTCGTTGCACGCATTCAAAAACGCAAATAATCTTCTATCAGGAGTATTCGTTATTCTTTGATATTGAATACTCCCTCACCGCCTACCTATCGTTATCAAATTGATCGTCACCATGCTTCACGTAGCATTCACAGAAGTGAAGTTTTGTTTTAACCATCCCACCCATTCATCATCCGAAACACCGTAAACTAACGGTTCTCAGATCATATGAATATTAATGAATACTGGCATATCATGTGAAAAAATATTTGTATCATTCACCCATCATCTGAAACACCGTAAACTAGCGGTTATCAGGGACATATGAACATTAATAAATACTCACATATCATATGAAAAAATATTCGTATCACTCATTCATCATCCGAAACACCGTAAACTAACGGTTCTCGGGAGCATATAAATATTAATGAATACTCACATATCATATGAAAAATATTCGTATCACCCACTCATCATCTGAAACACCGTAAACTGACGGTTCTCATGATCATATGAACATTAATAAATACTCACATATCATATGAAAAAATATTTGTATCATTCACCCATCATCTGAAACACCGTAAACTAGTGATTCTCTGGAGCATATGAATATTAATGAATACTCACATATCATACGAAAAAAGGGGAAAAACTTCCCCTCTTTTGTCAAAACCATTGACTCATTACCAATAGTGTCAATACCTTTTTTTTAGATATATTGCACTTCAATGATTTCGTATTCTTTTTCACCTGATGGAACGGTTACATTCACCACATCACCCTCCATCTTGCCCACCAATGCACGGCCAACAGGGCTTGTCACACTGATTAAATTCTGGCGAATATCAGATTCTGCATCACCGACTAACTGATAGGTTAATTCATCGCCAGTGTCTAAATCTTCAATCGTCACGGTTGCACCAAAAACAACTCTACCTTCTTCTACATCAAGCGTACTCGGATCGATCACATTAGAATTAGACAAAATACTTTCTAACTCTTTAATTCTACCTTCAATAAAACCTTGACGTTCACGTGCTGCGTCGTACTCAGCATTTTCAGACAAATCACCATGTGAACGTGCTTCTGCAATCGCTTCAATCACAGCTGGACGTTCTACTGTTTTAAGATTCTTTAATTCTTCTTCCAAACGCTTGGACCCTTTTAATGTCAATGGAATCGCATTCATTATTTCTCCAAACTAAAAAAAGTGAACCCCAACAAAATGGGGTTCGCTCAATACTTCTTAATGCTCATTATTGTATATGAAAAAGTACTATATTTTCAAGTGTTATCAATCAAATCCATCACTGCATACACATCATGATATACCCAACTTTATCGTTTTCATCCAGTCGTCATTAAACTAATCACACTCACCACTTCGCGACACTCGCACCCAAGAACAAGAACACCACACACATTCACTACTATGCAGGGTTGTCACTCATCAAACAGTGCAGATGAACTCATCATTAGGCTAATCAGTTCACCACTTCGTGACGCTTGCATCCAAGAACAAGAACACCACACACATTCACTACTATGCAGGGTTGTCAGTCATCAAACAGTGCAGATGAACTCATCATTAGGCTAATCACACTCACCACTTCGCGACACTCGCACCCAAGAACAAGAACACCACACACATTCACTACTATGCAGGGGTTGTCACTCATCAAACAGTGCAGATGAACTCATCATTAGGCTAATCACATTCACCACTTCGTGACGCTTGCACCCTAGAACAAGAACACCACACACATTCACTACTATGCAGGCTGATTACCCCTCAAACAGTACCGCTCACACTATCAAGAACCACTGATTCAATCACACTAAATGATATGGTTTAGTACGATTGCCTAGTCCCAAATAGCTTTCAACAATACGTTTATCATTCGCTAACTCTTGTGCTTTACCCTCTAAGACAACTTCGCCCATTTCCAGTACATAGGCTCTATCAGCCACTTGCAAAGCCGCTCTGGCATTTTGTTCAACTAATAAGATGGAAACACCATTATCTCTAAGTCGTTCGATGATTTGAAAAATTTCTTTAATAATCAAAGGAGCCAAGCCCAAACTAGGTTCGTCCAACATCAATAATTTAGGCTTTGACATTAAGGCTCTCCCCAATGCCAACATCTGTCTTTCTCCACCTGACAAGGTACCTGCTTCTTGTTTTCTTCTCTCTTGCAAACGTGGAAAAATCTGATAAACCTCTTCCAACAAAGACTTTCTCAACGATGTATCAGCCAAGCGAAATGAACCCAACATCAAATTATCTTCTACCGTCATAGAAGTAAATAATTCTCTTTTTTCAGGAACCAAGCAAAAGCCCGCCGATACACGTTCTTGGATAGGCATCAAACGCATAATTTCTTGGCAATAATACACCTCTCCTGTGAACTTTGCTTTTGATGGCAAAGAACCCATGATTGCGTTTAATAAGGTTGATTTTCCAGCTCCATTGGCACCGATAACCGTCACCACTTCTGCCTCTTTCATATGGATAGAGACATCCTGCAAAGCCTGTACCTGACCGTAAAACACATTTAAGGATTTCGTTTCTAAAATATTCATCATCACCCCAAATACGCTTCTAATACCACAGGATTGGTCTGAATCTCTTTAGGAGTACCTTGAGCAATAACAGTACCAAATTCAACCACCACGATATGATCGGTCAGCTGCATCACAAAATCCATATCATGTTCGACCAACAGAATACTTAACCCCTCACGTCTGAGGTTCACTAATACTTGTGCCAAAGCTTCTTTTTCTTTAAATCGCAACCCTGCTGCAGGCTCATCCAACAACAGTAATTTAGGATCCAAAGCCAATGCTCGTGCAATCTCAACAATCCGTTGTTTACCTAATGGCAAGCTTCCCGCCAAAGCATCTAAACAATCACCTAGCCCAACACGTTCACACTGCATTTTGGCTTCTTGCAAAAGTTGAGCTTCACTTTTACGTTCAAGATGAAACAATGCTTGCAAGATCGAACTATTCGCACGAAGATGGGCCCCCAAAGCGACATTTTCTAAAACAGTCATATCGGACATCAGCTGAACATGTTGAAATGTCCTAGCCATGCCTAATTCAGCGATTTGTCTTGCATCCAGATGCGTAATATCTTGTCCCATAAAAGAAACGCGACCACTGCTTAATGGCAAAACACCTGTCAATAAATTAAACGTGGTACTTTTTCCCGCACCATTTGGACCAATTAAACCTACAATTTGTCCAGCTTTTAAATTAAAACTGACATCATTGACCGCCACTAAACCACCAAACGCTTTTCTTGCCTTATCGACCTCTAAAATACATTCGCCATGCGTAGGTTTTTCTTTCTTTGGCAAAGGTGACACTTTTTTGGAAAGCATCCCACCAAAATGATGCTCGTCTTTTTTAAAGAAACGACAGAACATCGGCCAGATACCCTCTCTAGCATAGTGCAAAATCAAAATCACCAAAACACCAAAAACAATCACCTCTGTGTTGCCGTTGATATGAAACAATCTTGGCATAATATCTTGGATTTGGTCACGTAATACTGTCACTAAGACAGTGCCTAACACCGCTCCCCAAATATAACCAGCACCGCCAATCACCGCCATGAACAAATATTCAATACCATAATGCAAACTAAAGCTACTAGGACTCACCGCTCTTTGTTCATGTGCATACAACCAGCCTGCAATCCCTGCCAACACCGCAGAGAACACAAACGCGACTAATTTATAATGAAATAAGTTCACCCCGAACGATGATGCCATTCCCGATTTATTAGGCAAAGAACGAATGGCCCTACCATTGCGAGAATTCAGTAAATTTCTGCTTACCCAGATAGCCAACAATACAAATAAGCAAATCAATACATAGTTGTAACGAGCGGATAACAAGGATATTCCAAAGAACTCAATCGGAGGCAGTCCACTTAATCCATCATGTCCGCCTAAAAAAGACATATTGCCGTACAAGTAATAAAACACCAGACACACCGCGATCGTGCCTAATGCCAAATAATGACCTGATAATCTTAACGTGATTTGTCCCAATAACCAAGCGATTAAAAAACTAATGATCACGGCGGCCAACAAGCCTATCCAAGGTGAAAGCCCATAGGCAGTCGTTAAATAAGCACTTGCATACGCCCCCAAACCTACAAACGTCGCCTGTCCAAAAGAGGTCAACCCTGCTACCCCCGTCAAAATCACTAAACCGATGACGACTAAACTTGAGATACCGATGCTGTTTAATAAATTAATCCAAAACTCTGGAATCTGCGGAAACAAAGGCAATACTAAAATCAGAAGAACAAATGTTATCGTTAAAATTCGTTTCATTTATTCATCCTCGCTATGTTTTTTGTTTGTTATCGATAAAATCAATAACACAGGAATAATCACTCCAAAGACAATGACTTCTTTATAATCACTGGCCCAGAATGTACTAAAAGCCTCTACTATTCCTACTAAAATCGCACTCGTGGCAGCCACAACATAGCTTGCTAATCCACCAATAATGGCCCCCACAAAGCCTTTCAGACCAATCATAAAACCAGTCTGATAATCAATCGTCACAAAAGACACTAACATAATGCCCGATATCACACCGATTAAAGAGGCCAAAAAGAAACTTAATCGTCCAGACATCGAGGTACTAATGCCTACCAATCTTGCCCCCGTTCTATTTACCGCAGTGGCTCGCAATGCCTTACCATATAATGTTTTGCGGAAAAATAAAGACAAAGAAAGGATGATCAACACGGTCATGCCGATCACGAATAATGATTGATACGTCCAAGTTAAACCAAACACCTCTACTTCACCTGAGAAAAAAGGTGTAGAAACCAAGGTTCCCTCTGGACCAAACATAATCAACCCTGTACCTACAAAAGCAAAGTGAACCGCAATACTCACGATTAACAGTGTTAATAGGGATTGATCCGCGACGGGTTCATAAACCAAACGATAAATCATCGGCCCCATAGGAACGACAATTAAAATCGTTAATAATGCTTTGATCCAAATAGAGGGATCCATGGCTAATATCCAAGGCGTGCAAAAAATTAAACATAATGGATAGACGATATTCCCCAACAAAGGCCATAACATTAGTTTTAAAGGCTTACCTTTAAAATAAATAGGCAAGCCTTTTAAAAATAAAATGACCCCCAGAAATAAAGGAATATATCGAATCACGGGCACTTGGGCCTGCATCATCGAAGCAAAGGTCAATGCACCAAAACTTAGGAATTCTCCTTGGGCGATAAAAACGACTCGAGTAACGGTAAACACAAGCACCAATGCTAGTGCCATTAATGCGTAAATAACGCCCGTCGTCAGACCATCTTGTAATAAAATTTTTGCGATTGACCAATCCATTCTTGCACACTATTGGGAGATAAACAAAAATTATAAAAGATTAATTTAAGTCGGGATCTAAAAACCACTGACCGTCTTTAATCTTAACAACCACACGCGAACGTTTGTCTAAACCATTATGATCGCTTGCACTAATGTTAAAGACACCGTCCACGCCTACGACGTTTTGAGTGTTCTCAAGTGCTTGTCTAAGTGCTTCACGAAACTCATCTGTACCAGGTTTGGCACCCGTTTCCAGTGCTTTAGGAATCGCATTATTCAACAATAACGCCGCATCCCATGTATGAGCCCCGAAGAAACTCGCTGTACCTGCACCAAATTTATCTTCATATTGGTGTTTATAATTTAAAGAACTTTCTTTTAATACATGATCGTCAGGCAACTGATCCACCACACCTAATGGACCCATTGGCAAAATCACGCCTTCACAGGCATTGCCACATACCTTTAAAAATTCTGTGTTTGCTGATCCGTGTGTGTGGAAAATCGTACCTTTGAACCCTCTTTGACGAATTTCACGCGTGGGCAAAGCACCTGGCGTTCCTGCGGTGGCCACTAAAATCGCATCAGGTTTTTTCATCAATAGTTTCAATACTTGTCCAGTGACACTCGTATCGTTTCGTGCAAACTTCTGCACATCCACTAATTCAATCCCAGAGTTAGGCAATACTTTATGAATTTCAGCTAACCAACCCTCACCATAAGCATCTGCAAAGCCGATAAATCCAAGTTTTTTGATCCCTAATTTTTGGGCCGTTTCAATCACCGCTTTTGCCATTTCTAAATCATTTGGACTCGTCTTAAACACCCAGTATCTGGCCTCATCCAAAGGTTCAACCACCATACTATTTCCTGCAACCGAAACGAGAGGAATTTTTTTCTCAGCAGCAACATCAATCATCGCTAAGGTGGCTGGTGTGGTCGTGCTACCAATCATCGCACTCACATTATTCTCACTGATTAACTTACGCATATTGCGAACCGCTTTAGTGGGATCACTTCCATCATCTAAAACGACGTAATTCACGTTCACTGGGCCGATTTTTGTATCCACTACTTGAAAAGTATTGGCTTCTGGAATCCCTAAAGAGGCGGCTGGACCTGTTTGGGCAAGACTCACGCCGATATTTACCGTATTCGCTTCATTCGCCAACACCGTCTGAGAAAGCCCTAAACATGCGACTGTCCCCATCACAGAAAATATTTTTTTTAATGCGACCATAAACACTCTCCTATAAAACTCTAGTATGATAACACTTTAAATCCAACTCTTACGTTTCTACTTATGCAAAAAATAATTTTCGATTTCATCCCTTTATTATTATTTTTTATCGCCTACAAATTTTATGATATTTATGTTGCCACTGGGGTTGCAATCGTTGCCAGTGTTGCTCAAATCCTTTATTTGATCATCAAAAAACGTGAGATCAAAGCCATCAACTATATCAATCTCTTTGTTATTGTGGTGTTCGGTGGACTAACGATTGCCTTACATGACGATACATTTATCAAGCTCAAACCTAGTATTCTCTATGGTTTATTTGCCATCATCTTATTGGCATCAAAATGGTTTTGGAATAAAAATTTAATCACTTATCTTTTAAAAGCAGAAATTAGCTTGCCCGATCAAGTATGGAACAAACTCTTATACATGTGGGCAGGTTTTCTTGTCTTTATGAGTGTCTTAAATATATACGTTGCTTTTTCAGGTCACTTTACAGAAGAACAGTGGGTATCATTTAAAGCATTTGGTAGCACCGTATTATTAATCATCTTTGCGATTATTCAATCTGTGTTTTTAGCCAAATATATTAAAGATCAAGATCACGCGAAATAACTATTACCTAAAGACGAACCTTACCCACGCATATAAAAAAAGACGGTAGCTCATTCTACCGTCTTTTGTGTTTATAAAAACATCAGAATTATTTGATGCGGATTTTCAAAACATGATCCAAGGAAATAGGACCTGAACCAGCAAGGAAAATATAGAAGAAAATCAAGCAAAACAACATCGCTGCTTCACCGCCATTGGCCACAGGCAGTAGCCAATTTTTTGCTGATGCATGCACAAAGAAATAAGCATACGCCATTTGACCTGATAATAAAAATGCCCAAGGGCGAGAGAACAAGCCTAAAATTAGGAATGCACCCCCTACAATCTCCAATACACCTGCAAACCAGAAAATACTTAAAAATTCAGGTGTGCCACCCATCGAAGTAGGCCATCCAAAGAATTTAGAGGTACCATGTAATAAAAATGCCCATGCGACTAAAATTCGTAGGACAGATAAAAAAACAGGTCGGAAAGAATTAAACATATCAACTCCAAAAGTTTTTAATCAATAAAATGAACTTCTTTCTTATTAGACTGCATGAATTAAAAAAGTTTCTTTAGAAAAACTAAAGAAACTTTTTGGTTTTATTAAAGAAACTTAGAAATATTTGGTATAAATTTCAGATTTACCTTTGTGTTTAACCAAAACCTCATTATGTCCCTCTTCGCAAGGCTCGATGAACCCAATCACCTGTGCTTTGATATTAAATGAGGTAGCTATATCAATAATCGTTTGGGCATGTTGAGATGCCACATATAACTCTAATCTTTGGCCACAATTAAAGATTGTCCATAATTCTCTGTCTGAAATATCCTTTCCTTGACGGATAAGATCAAAGATAAACGGCAATTCAAATATATTATCTTTTACATAACGCACGCCACGACCAAAATTGACGGATTTGCTCAAACCACCGCCTGTATTATGAATGATGGCACGGATTTCTGGACGCAACTCATCAAACACTTTTTTCATAACAGGTAAAAACGTGCGTGTTGGCGATAATAATAATTCTGAAATCGTGCGTCCTACTTGTGGCATAAACTGATCAAGCTTGTATTGACCGTTATATACCGTCGCCTTATCCAAAGAATCAGAAAAACTTTCTGGATATTTGTCGGCATAATATTTAGAAAGAATTTCATGACGAGCAACGGTAAACCCATTAGAACCCAAACCCGAGTTATAAGCTGATTCATAGCTGGCTTGTCCATCCGAAGCCAATGCCACAATCACCGTTTCTTTCTTAGGATCAATTCGTCCTGCTTCAATAAAATCTGATTTTTTTATTTTACTGTAGGCCGTCGAGTCAACGATCACCGTGTTGACTAAATCTCCTACATCTGCTGTTTCGCCACCACATAGCTGAATATTCACGCCATACTGGCTCATCTCATCGCAAAACTGCTGATAGCCTCTCATGATGGCCGTTAGTACTTCTTGTGGGATACGCTTTGCGTTACGACCGATGGTATTACTCACGACAAACTGATCGACCAATCCAACACACAACATATCATCGGTGTTCATGACGATAGAATCCACTGCAATCCCCTCAAATACTTTGGGATTACCTGTTTCTTTATAATCCAAATAAGCAATAATCGCTTTAGTACCCGCTCCATCTGCATGTAGTAGATGAAAGTATTCATCCCCCATATCAACCGCCTGACAAAACGCATTGCCCGCCGCAGAGGGTTTCATTACCTTAATCGCAGCATGCACTTCTTCTTTAGCGGCCGATACGCCGTAACTTTTATAAATATCAGACATGTTCAATCCCTAAAAAAATTTAGCACCATTATAAACGATTCATGGTGATTCCGAATAGCTGGAAAGTAGCTCCCACAAAACTAAAAACAAGGCGGCAATCAATGGACCAAGCACCAAACCATCAATCCCAAATAAAGCCAGTCCCCCCAATGTTGAAATCAACACTAAATAATCAGGCAACCTTGTGCTTTTGCCCACCAAAATAGGACGTAAAAAATTATCGGCCAATCCCATCACCACTACTCCCCATAGCAGTAAGACCACGCCACTTATATAGTCACCCACCGCTAATAAATACACCGAAGTTGGCAACCAAACAATCGCACTTCCAATAGCAGGTAACAAGGATAAAAACGCCATAACGACTGTCCACAACAAAGGGTTATTAATCCCCAACATCCAAAATATCGCACCACCCAATATCCCTTGAATCAAAGCGATCAGAAAATTACCTTTCACGGTTGCTTTTGATACGGCTGTGAACTTTTTAAATAATCTTAATTTTTCTTCATTGCCCAAAGGAACGGCTGTAGCAATGTTTTGGAATATCTTGCGTCCATCGCGTAAAAAGAAAAAAAGCAAATACAACATAATTCCTAAAGACACGACGACACTAAAGGTATCGCTACCGATGGAAACCGCTTGGCTGGCCATATACCCGCTCGTTTTCGTGGCTAATTGGCGTAACTTATCTTGGATATGCGAGACATCTTCCCATCCATTATCATGTAACCAATGCTGCACACTATCAGGTAAGGCCTGAAAAATCGCGCTTAAATAAGCACCAATATTAATTTGTCCAGATAAAATATTTTGATAAAAAGAAACGACTTCTTTTGTCAACGCGGCCATCAATAAAGACAAGGGAATCAAGGCGATCAATATAATCAATAACTCTGTCAATAAGGCACTGATCGTCGGTTTTTTAATTCGTCTTTCTATGTAAATATAAGCTGGTCTAAAAATTAACGCCAAAATCACTGCCCATAAAATCGCACTAAAATAAGGCTTAATAAGCATGAAAAAAGCAAGACTGACCGCTGCTAATAAAAACAAAAACACATAATATTGAAAAGATGTTGACGACTTCATCTCTTTGACCCCTAGCATTCGCAAACGTTTTATATTCTACCTTATTTACCCTTTTCTCATCATGACACCATAAGGCATAAATCAAGAAAAAAATCACGACAAAGATAGAAAATATCACATGATTCGCTTATACTAAAATCAACGAGACAAAAAGGTGATGAACATGACTCGACGATTTAAATATATTAGTGCCATCAGTTTACTCACTAGCGTACTGGTGGGATGTGCAGGCACACCCAAAGGCCCACCTAAAAATCCTGAAAATCTCTGCGATATTTTTAAAGAATTCCCCTCTTGGTATCAAGCCGCCAAACTTTCACAGGATCGTTGGGGAACCCCTATGCACGTTAGCATGTCGATCATGTATCAAGAATCGAGTTACCGACACAATGCCAAACCACCTATGAAATATTTTTTGTGGGTTATTCCAGTTGGACGCGGATCTTCTGCATATGGCTATTCCCAAGCTCAAGACGATTCTTGGCGCGAGTATGAAAACGCCATGAATAAATCTCGCGATCGTGAAGAATTTACACACGCGATTGATTTTATTGCTTGGTATGTCAATCGAAACTACGCTCGAAATAAAGTCTCAAAATGGGATGCTTACAAACAGTATCTTGCCTATCATGAGGGAATGGGAGGTTATGCAAGAGGCACCTATCGCCAAAAACAATGGCTGTTGAATATTGCCAAACGCGTTGATCAGCGTGCTAAACAATACGGTGCCCAACTCAGACAATGTAACCATATTAAGTAACATCTATTAATGAGGACTCACTGTTTAAGCCATTTAACAGTCGTCCTCATTCATCCATTTTCATCCACTGACCTATCTACATTTCCTAAAGTTTTCAACCCTTTGATTCAATCAACGGTCTGAAAACAAGTTTCTTTAAAGAACCTCTTTCATCAGCATTTTGTTGGCCCCATCCTACTATTCAGCACCATCGGTAAGTACGTTATAATAGGCAGATTTAAAGATAAAAAGGATAGCTGAATATGTCGATGGCTTTGCAACAAACAATTGAACAAGCATGGGAAGATCGTGCCCAAATTTCTCCTGATAACTGTCCTGCCGATATTCGTGAGGCGATTGAAACCGTATTAAGTGATTTAGATAAAGGCGTTGTTCGTGTCGCTGAGAAACTAAACGGTGAATGGCATACTCATCAGTGGGTCAAAAAAGCGGTATTACTGTCTTTCCGCATTAATCATAATCGTGTCATGAACCATGCACCTATGCAGTTTTTTGACAAAGTACCTTTAAAATTCCAAGACTATCAAGAACAAGATTTCCAAAATGCAGGCTTTAGAGTCGTGCCACACGCTATTGCTCGTCGTGGTTCATACATTGGCAAAAACGTTGTTTTAATGCCTTCATACGTGAACATTGGTGCTTATGTCGATGACGGCACAATGGTGGATACTTGGGCAACAGTCGGTTCATGTGCTCAGATTGGTAAAAACGTGCATTTATCAGGCGGTGTCGGTATCGGCGGTGTATTAGAACCTTTACAAGCCAACCCCACTATCATTGAAGATAACTGTTTTATCGGGGCTCGTTCTGAAATCGTAGAAGGTGTCATCGTAGAAGAAAACTCGGTGCTTTCAATGGGTGTTTATCTCTCTCAAAGCACAAAAATTCTAAATCGCGAAACTGGCGAGATTAGCTATGGTCGCATTCCATCTGGTTCAGTTGTCGTCCCCGGTTCGCTACCCTCTAAAGACGGCTCACATAGCTTATATTGTGCGGTTATCGTAAAAAGAGTAGATGCACAAACCCGTTCAAAAACTAGTATTAACGATTTACTTCGCGATTAACTATGGAAAATCAAGCCACCCTAACCCTAGCCAAAGAGCTAATTTCACGCCCCTCTATCACACCAGATGACAAAGGGTGCCAAGAACTTATTGCACAATACCTAGAGCCATTAGGGTTCAAGGCTGAATCCATGAAATTTGAAGAAGTTGATAATCTTTGGATAAGTCATGGCAGTAGTGAACATGGTCCTTGTTTAGTTTTTGCTGGACATACCGATGTCGTACCAACAGGACCTGCCGAGAAATGGTCACACCCACCTTTTCAACCCACTCTTTCAGAGGGTAAGTTATTTGGGCGTGGGGCCGCTGATATGAAAACATCTATTGCTGCCATGACTCAAGCCGCTCATGAATTTGTGGCCCAATTTCCTCATCACAAAGGTAAATTGGCTTTGCTCATTACATCTGATGAAGAAGGTCCCTCCATCCATGGCACGGTCAAAGTTTGCGAAGTACTAAAAGACAGACAGGAGAGACTAGATTATTGTGTCGTGGGCGAACCCTCTTGCAGTCAACATCTTGGAGATACCATTAAAAATGGTCGTCGAGGATCGTTGAGTGGCAAATTAACCATCATTGGCAAACAAGGACATGTTGCCTATCCTCACTTAGCCAAAAATCCTATTCATCTCGCTGCACCCGCTATTGCAGAACTTGTACAAGAAGAATGGGATCAGGGTAATGATTTTTTCCCACCCACGTCCATGCAAATCTCAAACTATCACGCTGGCACGGGAGCAACCAATGTCATTCCCGATCAAGCCGTGTTGGATTTTAATTTTCGTTTCTCCACAGAAAGCACACCTGATAGTCTGAAAAAACGTGTATTAGCCATTCTTGACAAACATCATTTGAACTATGATATTCAATGGACGTTAAGTGGTGAACCTTTTTTAACAGCACCTGCTGAATTAAGTCAAGCGGCTATTCATGCTATCAAAAGTATCACAGGCATCACGCCTACTTTATCGACAACAGGTGGCACATCAGATGGTCGTTTTATCGCTAAGATATGCCCGCAAGTCATCGAATTTGGACCTTGTAATGCGACGATTCATCAGATTGACGAGCATATTGCTTTGACAGATATTGAGCCTTTAAAAAATATTTATCTTAGCATCATGAAACAATTATTGTTATAAGAGACGCACTATGTATGATTCACTTACTACCGTCAGAGACCTTATTCGTTACGCAATCACTGAATTTAACAAAGCACGTTTGTTTTTTGGTCATGGTTCTGATAATGTTTACGATGAAGCGGTTTATTTGGTTTTACACAGTCTGCATCTACCGCTAGATAGACTAGAACCTTTTATGGATGCACATGTTACCTCTCAAGAAAAAGCACAATGTCTGGCATTGATTGAACAACGCGTCTCTACACGAAAACCGTTAGCATACTTGACTGGCGAGGCTTGGTTGCAAGGTGAACGTTTTATTAGTCGCGAAGGTGTTATTGTGCCTCGTTCGCCCATTGCCGAGTTATTAGCTGAACGACTCGAACCTTGGATTGAAGATCCCGATGCACCATTGCATATCTTGGATATGTGCACAGGTTCAGGATGTTTGGCGATCTTAGCAACAAAAGCATTTCCTCAAGCAGCCGTCGATGCAGTGGATATTTGCGATCAAGCCTTAGACCTAGCTGAAGAAAATATTGAGTTACATGCAGCACCTGTTACTTTGATCAAAAGTAATATTTTTTCAGAGGTTCCAAACGACGATCCTTATGATTTGATGATTTGCAATCCGCCTTATGTCAACCAACAGTCGATGAAAAATCTTCCTGCAGAATACTTGCATGAACCCAGACTGGCTTTAGCAGGCGGTCAAGACGGTATGGACTTTATTCGTGAATTTTTAAAACAAGCACCTGATTACTTAACCGATCATGGTCTTATTGTTTTAGAAATTGGTCATGAAGCGGTCCATTTTGAACAAGCATTTCCTGAATTAAATTTCACTTATCTCTCTACCATGACTCAAGAACAATCGATTGTCTTGATTCAAGCCAGAGATTTATAAATTTCACTCATGATTAAAGGCGAAAATATCACGCTAAGAAGAGGAACCAAGATTCTTCTTCACGAAGCAAACATGGTCATTCATCCAGGTGAACGAGTCGGTATTGTCGGCAAAAATGGGGCTGGCAAAACCTCTCTATTTGCTCTTTTGGAGGGATCCATCGATATTGATGAGGGAACGCTATTTATCCCTCCAAACTGGAAAATTGCTTCTGTTGAACAAGAAATCCATGATACCCATTCATCAGCCGTGGCCTTTGTGATGGATGGAGATAAAGAACTGAAACAATTAAATCATGAAAAAGATCGTTTAATCCAAGCAGAAAAATCGCCCGAAACCATCCAAGCCTTAGCTCAGATTGAAACGCGTCTTGATGAAATTCAAGCGTGGAATGCTCAAGCACGGGCCAAGCAATTATTATCTGGATTAGGGTTTCATTCATCCGAATGGGACAAGCCTGTATCGGCGTTTTCAGGCGGTTGGCAGATGCGATTAAATCTAGCCCGAGCATTAATGACTCCCTCTGATTTGTTGCTATTGGACGAACCGACTAACCATTTAGATTTAGATGCCATTTTGTGGTTAGAAAAATGGTTATCACAGTATCCTGGCACAGTCTTAATGATTTCTCATGACAGTGAATTTTTAAATAGTGTATCCAAAGTTATTCTGAGTTTTGAACAACAAAAATTGCATCGTTACAAAGGCAATTTTGATAGTTATTTAACACAAAAAGCCGAAAAACTAAAACAAGAAAATCTTGCCATTGAAAAGCAAGAAAAACAAACCGCTAAACTTGAAGCATTTATCAGTCGATTCAAAGCCAAAGCCAGCAAAGCAAAACAAGCCCAAAGTCGCGTCAAGGCTTTAGAAAAAATGCAAAAGCTTGCACCTGTTTATCAAGAAAGTGGGATTCATATCCAATTAAGCTCCCCTAAAAACATGCCTGATCCGCTGATTGTTTTAGACAAAGCGTGCATGGGTTATGCCGATCATCCCGTATTGAATCACATTGATTTAATGGTTCGAGCAAAATCTCGTGTCGGGATACTAGGCGTTAATGGTGCTGGAAAATCAACGTTTATCAAAAGCCTTATCGGCGAGATTCCTCTCTTAGGCGGTCATATCACCGTATCCAAAGGTACCAAAATCGGCTATTTTGCTCAACATCAGCTGGACCTATTAGATTTAGATAGCACGCCGTTACAGCATCTGCAACGCATTGCCCCAGATGCAAATGAACAGACATTACGTAATTATTTAGGTCGATTTGCGTTTCATGGCAACCAAGTTTTAGAACCTGTACGCCCTTTATCAGGTGGTGAAAAAGCACGTTTAGCTTTGGCGATGATAGTTTGGGAAGAGCCTAATCTCTTGCTTTTAGACGAACCGAGCAACCACTTGGATATGGATACACGTGAAGCCTTAGCCAATGCTTTAACCGAGTTTGAAGGATCGGTGTTATTAGTATCCCATGATCGACATTTATTACGTACCACTGTTGATGAATTTTGGGTCGTATTCAATGGCAAGATTGAGGCATTTAACGGGGATTTGGAAGACTATCGCCAATGGTTAAATGATCAATTAACGCCGACACAAAACACAGCAGAAAAAACTCATATTGATCGAAAAGAACAAAAACGTATTGAAGCACAGGAACGTCAAAGACTGGCCCAATTACGCAAACCTATTTTGCAAAAAATTGAGGCTTTGGAAAAGGAACTTGATGCGATACAAAAACGTCTTTCTGAATTAAATGAGCAAATTGCTGATCCGCATTTATATGAAGATCAAAATAAAGAAACCTGTATAAAGGTTATGTTTGAGCATGGTGAATTAAATACCAAAAATACAACATTAGAAGCAGAATGGTTGTCGCTACAAGAGAAATTAGAAACAATTTTGTAACACAGCAACAATTTCAAAAAAAAGTATTATATACTTTATCTTAGATTGCAAACTCCCCCCCCCCCCCCCGAAAATTATGTCTCCTGAACGTATTTCTGTGACGATTTTGGTTTCAAACTCAAGTCGAACATTACATGAGTGTTTATCTCGTTTAAAAGCTTTTGATGAGGTCGTTATTTATTTAAATAACTCGACTGATCAATCTTCGCAGATCGCTCGTTCATTTCCGAATACGACTATTGTTGAGGGACCTTTTTTGGGTTTTGGTGAATCGAAAAATCTAGCCGCAAAATATGCTCGCCATGATTGGATTTTGAATATTGATGCCGATGAGTTGGTTCATGAAGATACCATCAAAAGCATAAAAGAACTGCCTGATGAACTGAATCCAAACACGGTTTATTACATCAAACGATGTAATTATTATCTCGGTCAAGCGGTCAATCATTCACCTTGGGGTTCGGATGATGTCATTCGTCTTTATCATCGACAAACCACACAGTTCAACACCAAGAAAGTTCATGAATCCATTATGTTGTCTGATGAGATTAAAACCGCGTATCTCGATGGTGAACTGGAACACTACTCATATGGCAGTAGTTTAGAGATGTTAAAGAAAAACATTCAATACAGCGAACTCTACGCCCAACAATACCAGTACAAAAAACGTTCTAATATCATCACCTCCTCCTTGCATGCTTTGATGAGCTTTTTCAAATCAATGGTTCTCAAAGGCGGATTCTTAGATGGATTGCCTGGATGGGTGATTAATTGGGCTGGCGTGAACGGCACTTTTTTCAAATATGTTCGTTTGGCTGAAAAAATCGTCAAGCCAAAATTGATGTATTCATCAACGACGATTTATCAGACAAACTGGATCAAATCAAACAAAATTTTGAGACCCTATCTCCGAATCTTAACGTTCAAGATTATTCGTTGATTCATGACGACAATCAACTCGTCAAAAGCTGTGAACAATCTTCTGCTGATTTAGTCGTCATCATAGAAAAATATGATCAGCCTTTGAGCGAAACAAGGCTTAAAAAGGCGTTTGAGCGTGAATTACTCAATCATTATTTTTGGAAGAATGAGGAATTAGGTATCTATGCCTTTTTGAAAAATAGTGTGGTTTGGAAAAATATTCAGAACAAAACACATCTTGAACAAGCGTTAAAAAACAAACAGACGATGAGTATCTAAGTCTCAAAGAGATGAAACCACGAGCTTTTACAAGCCCTTTGTGCGTTTCATTTTCGCATCTGTAATTTGAATGATATACTATTAAGAGTTTGAAAAAATTTTGATGATTATGACTAGCCCAGATACTCAAGAAACTCAGTCATCTACTTCTGAGAAAACCGAATTACCGACCATTCCTAGTAAACGTTATTTCACCATTAGTGAAGTAGCGAATCTTTGTAATGTTTCACCTAGCATTCTAAGATATTGGGAACAAGAATTTGCTGAAAAATTATCCGTTACCCGTCGCAATAACCGCCGTTACTACCAAAGACATGAGGTATTAATCGTTCGCGATATTCGTCGTCTCTTGTATGATGAGGGATACACGATTAGTGGTGCACGTAACAAACTCGGCGGAGGTAAGGAGTTTGACAGTCAAATCGTACGTTTTAGTCACTCTGATATTCAGAAAATACGTGCCGATCTGAAAGGCATTATCGATATTTTTGACGACATCATTAAATAATCTCTGAAATGGCACAGCAACTTGTGCCATTTTTCTTATCACACTTCTATTACGTCACTATTCTTATCCACACTTCTTTTACCACATCATTCTTTTTGCGACTTACAAGCGACTACATCACCCTATTAGCGTATGTAAAAGACACTATCTAGGAGTGAGTTAGGTGTGGGTTTTTCACAAAATTTTATCTTTATTGATAAAAATCATTATTTTTATTAACTCCTTGCAATTTTATGACGGCACTGTAATAAAATAATATGTTGGATTTATTTAAAGCAGATGTCACGATGGATAACGTCTGTTTTAAATAACAAAACATTCAAATATTTTTGATGAGGTAATCAAATAATGTTATTTAGCAAAAATCCTGACCTTAGCAAGATTACTTGCATAAAAGATTTAGAAAAGATCGGTCGTATTAAAGTGCCTCGTATGTTCTATGACTATTGCAACACTGGTTCATGGACACAATCCACTTATCATCACAATGTTGACGATCTCCAAAAATTAAAATTCAAACAACGCGTGGCGATTGATATGGAAGGACGCAACACGCGAAGTCAGCTATTAGGTCAAGATGTCAGTATGCCGTTAGCATTATCGCCAGTAGGTTTAACTGGTATGCAACGTGCCGATGGAGAAATTTTAGCAGCCAAGGCGGCAGAGCGATTTGGCGTGCCTTTCACACTTTCAACAATGAGTATCTGCTCAATTGAAGATGTCGCAGAACACACAACAAAACCTTTCTGGTTCCAACTTTACTTCATGAGAGATCGTTCTTTTATGGCCGATCTGATCAAACGTGCTCATGATGCAGGTTGTTCAACTTTAGTTGTGACTCTTGATTTGCAAGTTTTGGGCCAACGTCACCGCGATATTAAAAATGGATTATCAACACCACCAAAACCTACCATTCGTAACTTGCTTGATTTAGCTTTGCGTCCAGAATGGTGCTGGCACATGCTTCAAACCAAACGTCGCCAATTTGGTAATATCGTTGGTCACGTAAAAGGTGTTAGTGATATGTCTTCCTTGTCTTCTTGGACAGCTGACCAATTTGACCCAAGATTAAGTTGGGATGACATCGAGTGGATCAAAGAACGTTGGGATAGAAAACTTATCATCAAAGGTATTATGGAACCTGAAGATGCTCAGTTGGCACATGAACATGGTGCCGATGCGATTGTCGTTTCTAACCATGGCGGTCGTCAGTTAGACGGGGCCCCTTCTACCATCGATGCCCTACCTAGAATTGTGGACCTTTATCAGAAACTTAATAGCAAAACTGAAATCTATATGGATAGCGGTATTCGCACAGGTCAAGACATTTTGCGTGCATTAGCATTAGGTGCAAAAGGCGTGATGATCGGACGTGCGTTCATTTATGGTTTACAAGCCTATGGTGAAGCAGGTGTTTACAAAGCATTGTCTATCTTGCAAAAAGAACTTGAAACATCTATGGCATTTTGTGGTTGCACAGAAATCAGTCAGCTTTCTACTGAAATTTTGCACAACTACAAAACATGGATTAAGGATAAATTAGATTAATCCTTTTCTAATGAAAAAGCTGATGTGACGACATCAGCTTTTTTTATGCACGCTTATTTACGCGTCTGACTGATCTTCTGTATAAGATTATTTACGCGTCTGGCGGATCTTCTGCATAAGATTATTTCCGCGTTTGACGGATCTTCTGCATAAGATTATTTCCGCGTTTGACGGATCTTCTGTGCCAAATATCGCGTCCCTGTTGCCACAGGGTATTAAAAAGAGGTCTGCCGACCTCTTTTTAATCGTACGTGGTTTGGCTTCGCTGAACCACTTACACGCTTATTTACGCGTTTAATGGATCTTCTGTATAAGATTATTTCCGCGTCTGACGAATCTTCTGAGCCAAATATCGCGTCCCTGTTGCCACAGGGTATTAAAAAAGAGGTCTGCCGACCTCTTTTTAATCGTACGTGGTTTGGCTTCGCTGAACCACTTACACGCTTATTTACGCGTCTGACTGATCTTCTGTATAAGATTATTTACGCGTTTGGCGAATCTTCTGTGCTAGGTAACGCGTGTAAGTGGTTTCTATAATATTAAACCAGCTGATTAGGCTATCGCGATATGAGAAATAGTCATCCGCAATTTTCTTAAACATTGGATCGGCATTGGAATATTTCTCTACAATTTTCTGAGAAGCATCATATGCAGCATCCATAATTTCTGTTGAGAAATCTCTTAACACGGCTCCCTGAGCGAGTAAGCGACGCATCGCATCGGGGTTTTTGCCATCGTAAGCAGCGATAGAATTCATTGCAGAACGCCAACACGCATCTTGTAAGATGGTTTGGTAGCTTTCTGGTAATTGATGAAATGCCTCTAAATTAAAGTATGCAGAGAATTGTCCTGAACCTTCCCAGAAACCTGGATAATAGTAGTATTTGGCAACTTTATAGAAACCTTGTTTTTCATCATCATAAGGTCCAATCCATTCCACCGCATCTAAAGTGCCTTTTTCCAAAGACGGATAAATATCACCACCTGGAATTTGTTGAGGCACCACACCTAATGCAGACAACATTTCCCCTGTGAAGCCAGCCGTTCGCATTTTCAAGCCGTGTAAATCAGCAACTGTTTTGACTTCTTTGCGGAACCAGCCACCCATTTGGGCTCCAGTATTACCAATCGGTCTAGACAAAATATTCGCTTGAGCAAACAACTCATCCAATAGCTTTTGTCCATTACCCTCAATCATCCAAGAAAAGGCTTGACGTGTATTTAAACCAAACGGCAAAGCTGTATCAAAACAATAAGCTGGATTTTTGCCAAAATAATAATAACTAGCTGTCGCACCAGCTTGTACCACTCCTTTTGAAACCGCATCAAAGACCTGAAACGCAGGCACAATTTCGCCTGGTGGATAAACATCAATTTGGAATTGACCGTTTGTAGCTTGACGCACGTACTCAGCCATATTCGTGGAAGCGGCGTAAAGAATCGGAAGTGATTTGGGGAAACTAGAAGTTAATCGCCAACGCACACTAGGCTGCGTGTTGGCAACTACTGGTGCTGCGACGACCGCCGTGCCACCTGCTATTGCGGTCAATCCAGCTTTCTTCAAAAACGAACGACGTTTCATATTTTGCACCATTATTTTTTCTGATTACGAATCGCATTAGATAAGAATGCAGTATAGGTATTTTCAATCACATTGAACCATGGAATAATCTCGTCACGGAATCCAAAATAACTATCTGCAATTTTTTTGAACATCGGATCTTTAGCTGAATATTCTTCATACAGTTTCACTGACACATCAAACGCAGTTTGCATAATCTCTTCAGGGAAACGTTTCAAAATCGCACCATTAGCAATCAATCTTCTTAATGCAGCTGGGTTTTTCGCATCATAAGTAGCTAAAGCTTTCGCGTTTGCATGAGCACACGCATCTTCGATGATTTGTTTATAGTGATTAGGCAATTTCTCATACTCATTCTTATTAAAGTATGCGTTATAAACAGCCGAACCCTCCCAGAAACCTGGATAATAGTAGTATTTGGCAACCTTGTAGAAACCTTGTTTTTCATCGTCATAAGGACCTACATATTCCACCGCATCAAGCGTTCCTTTTTCCAATGACGGATAAATATCACCACCTGGAATTTGTTGAGGCACTACCCCCAATCTTGACAGAACTTCTCCAGTGAAACCAGCGGTACGCATTTTTAAACCTTTCAAATCATCTAAGGTTTTAATCTCTTTGCGATACCAACCTCCCATTTGGGCACCTGTGTTACCAACAGGTCTAGCCACGATATTCGCTTGTCCAAATAATTCATCTAATAAGGCTTGACCACCACCTAACAATAACCAAGAAGTTGTCTGACGTGCATTCATACCAAAAGGCACAATGGTCTGGAAACAATACGATGGATTTTTGCCATAGTAATAGTAACCTGCACTTGAACCCGCTTGAATCGTTCCATTTGAGACAGCATCAAATACTTGGAAAGCAGGAATAATCTCTCCAGCTGGATAAACATCGATTTGGAATTGGCCATTCGTCGCTTGGCGAACATACTCTGCCATATCCACCGCACCATTGAACAAAATTTCCAAACTGCGTGGCCAACTTGATGCTAAACGCCATTTAATACTGGGATTACTCGAAGCAACCGCTGGTGCCCCTACCACTGCAGCACCCCCTGCTAAAGCCCCTAATCCTGCTGTTTTCAAAAACGAACGACGTTTCATAACATACTCCTTGATAATTTTGATAAATCTATACCATCATACATTAAATTTCAACTATACGCCTGCAATCATCATATTTTCTATTAGGATTGACCCTGAACTGCGACTGCCGACTCTCACTTCATCCGTTCCCATCGCGACAATATTCATCATCATTTCTTTGATATTTCCAGCAATCGTAATTTCTTGAACAGGGAATTGAATCTCGCCATGTTCCACCCAAAAACCAGATGCTCCTCTAGAATAATCGCCAGTTACAGGATTAAAGCCTTGTCCCATCAAAGATGTCACGATTAAGCCTTTATTCATTTTTTTCACTAAACCATCAAAATCATTTTGAGATCGATCGGAACGAATAAACAGATTATGACTGCCTCCCGCGTGTCCTGTTGTTTGCATGCCTAATTTTCGAGCCGAATATGAACTCAAAAAATAATTTTGAAGTACGCCATTTTTAATCACTTGTCTTGCTTGAGTGGCCACTCCCTCATCATCAAATGCCGTACTAGAGAAACCGCCTTTGATAAAAGGATCTTCAAAAATTTGAATGTGTTCAGGCAATACTTGAGTGTGCAAAGAATCCAATAAAAAACTGGTTTTTCGATATTGAGCCGAACCCGTGAACGCCCCGAGAAAACTCGACCACAAACTCATGGCCACACGATTTTCAAATAACACAGGATAGTGACCCGTTGCGATTCTTTTGGCACCCAACAAGCTCATTGACTTATCTGCAGCTGTTTTGCCCACAAGTTCAGGGGACGATAAATTTTCTGGATAACGTTCCGAACTATACCAAGAACCACTTTGCTTCTCATCACCGCGACTGGCCATAAATGAAGCACTGAGACTAACAGATGAAGTGGGGAATCCCGCCATAAATCCTAATGAATTTGCCAACATAAAATAAGAAGACATGGCATGAAATTCAGCGCCCATGGAATGCAGATTTTTATCTGATGCCAAGCCACTAGACTCTGTTAATTTCACCATCTCAATCGTCTCATCAATACTTTTTGACCAAGGACGACATAACGCTAAATCTGGAAATTCCGTGGCCAATAAATCTTTTTCAGGCAAGCCAGAAAACGGATCATCAGCTGTGTATTTAGCAATATCGTAAGCTGCTTGAATCGTATTGATCAACGCTTCTTTACTAAAGTCACTGGTACTAGCATTACCCACACTTTTGCCCAAAGACAGTGAAATAGAGATAGAACGATTTTGATGATGTTCAATGTTCTCAAGCTCACTGTTTAAAACGCTTACCGTAATACCATTACCGCCACTCAATAAAGCGGAAGTTTCGTTTGCGCCTATTTTTTTTGAATGTTCCAAAATAAAATTCAATAAATCCGTTGCTTCTTCCAACTCTTTTTTGTAATACATGGCATTCCTTGTTTTATAATATAAACGTCTATTTTAATCACAAAACACATGACAGAATATACTCAAGTATCTACACAAGAAGATGAACGCCCCAGCAAGTCCCAAATTAAGCGGGAGTTGCACGCTATTTTAGATCTTGGAAAAGAACTCGTCGATTTGCCTGAGGGAAAACTAAAGCAGTTACCTCTTTCAGAAAAAACGTTAGAAAATATTTTTCTTGCCCAAAAAATTTCAGCTCATGGTGGCAAAAAAAGACAGATTCATTATGTCGGAAAGTTGCTTCGCACCGAGGATATCGATAGCATCCAACGTTTATTAGAAACATGGAAAAACGGCAGTAAAGAAGAAACAGCTCACATGCACCGTTTGGAGATGCTTAGAGATCGACTGATCGCGAGCGATGCAGAACTAACCACGTTTTTAAGCAACTATCCACAAGCTGATATCCAAAAATTACGAGCCACGATTCGTGCCGCACGTAAAGAACAAACCCAAGAAAATGCTCCCAAGAAACACTACAGAGCTTTGTTTCAGGAGTTAAAACTAATTATTAATGAGTAAGGTAATTTCATGTTAGACGTGATTGAGAAAATTCAAAATCCCCAAAAAACGGTGACTCACAGTATTATTTGGTGTCATGGACTTGGGGCCGATGCACATGATTTTTTGCCTATTGTTCCAGATTTAAAATTATCAGAACAAAATAACATTCGTTTTATTTTTCCCAATGCCCCTGTGAGACCGATTACGATTTTTGGTGGTCAATCTACCACGGCTTGGTATGATATTTTATCGCCCGAACGAATCAATGCCCAAGAAGACGAAGCAGGCTTAATCGCTTCCCAAAAAGAAATTGAAACCCTGATTGAACAAGAAATCCAGCGAGGCATCCCCTCAGAAAAAATTTTCTTAGCAGGGTTTTCACAAGGGTGTGCCATCAGTTTACTAACACTCACCAGAACTAAATACAAACTTGCAGGCATTATCGGTTTATCTGGTTATTTGCCATTACTAAATAGCACGCCAAAAGAAAGCGTTAATCTTGATACGCCTATTTTTATGGCACATGGTACCTTAGATCCAGTTGTTAATATTGAACTAGCTGATATCAGCTATCAGCATTTACAGTCTCTAGGTTACACAGTTTCATGGCATGCCTATCCCATGGTTCATTCGGTTTGTTTAGAAGAAATTGAAGATATTGGTAACTTTATCAACCAATATGCAAAATAAGGAAAAAAAATGTCACAAGAAATTCGCACTCGTTTTGCTCCCTCACCTACTGGTTATCTGCATTTAGGCGGTGCCAGAACAGCTTTATTCAGTTGGGCCTACGCTCGCCATTTTGGTGGAAAATTTGTACTACGTATCGAAGATACCGATTTAGAACGTTCTACGCCAGAGGCTGTTAAAGCCATTCTTGAGGGTATGAAATGGTTGGATCTAAAAGAAGATGAAGGTCCGTTTTACCAAATGCAACGCTATGAACGTCACAAAGAAGTTATTGCCCAGCTTCTTAAAGAAGGTAAAGCTTACTATTGTTACAGCACGCCTGAAGAAGTTGAAGCCATGCGTGAAAAGGCACGTGCTGCTGGTAAAAAACCTAAATATGACGGTACATGGAGACCAGAGGAAGGTAAAGTGTTACCTCCTATTCCACCAGGACGCAAGCCCGTTGTGCGTTTTAAAAATCCACTCACTGGTGCCGTCACTTGGGATGACATGCTAAAAGGTACCATCAGCATTGATAATAGTGAATTAGATGATTTAATTATTGCTCGACCTGATGGCACACCGACCTACAATTTTTGCGTCGTAGTGGATGATTGGGATATGGGCATCACTCATGTTATTCGTGGTGATGATCATGTTAACAACACACCTCGTCAGATCAATATTCTTCAAGCCATTGGGGCACCTATTCCTATTTATGGACATCTTCCCATGATTAATGGTCCTGATGGCAAGAAAATGTCAAAACGTCATGGTGCCGTCAGCATCATGGCTTATGAAGAAGCAGGCTACTTGCCAGAAGCGATGATTAATTATCTTGCACGTTTAGGTTGGAGTCATGGCGATGATGAAATCTTTTCTCGCGAAGAATTAGTATCATGGTTCGATGGCAACAACCTTAGCAAATCACCTGCTCAATGGGATGTCAAAAAATTAAATTGGGTCAATGCACATTACATGCGTAGTATGGATCCTGAAAAATTACTTGACTTAGTTATGCCGAGACTAAAACGTAAATGCAACATTATCTCTGGTATTGACTTATTAGCTGTATTACAATTATTCATTGATAGAGCTGAAACTTTGGAACAATTAGCCGATCAAATGTCGTTGTTAGTCAGTGAGTTCAACGGTGTCGATGCTGAATTATCGGCCCAATATTTAACCGATGAAAGTTTAAATATTCTTCGCGATTTTAAAAATCAGATTGAAACCTTGACGACATGGACACAAGAAAACATCCATGAGATCATGATGAATACGTTACAAAAACACGATATTAAAATGCCTAAATTAGGAATTCCTCTTCGTGTTGCGACGGTCAATCAGAAGCAAACACCTGCTATTGATGCCGTGTTAGCCATATTAGGCAAAGATGTAGTGATTTCTCGCTTAGCTGCAGTGTGCGACTAAGTATGATTATTTTTTTATCAAACTATCTGTAAGGAGATATTATGGCAACCAATGATAAAAAAAAGACAGCTACAAAAACCACTGTAGCTAAGAAAGCAGCTACCGCTAAGAAGGAAACTGCTACTAAGAAAGTTGAAACAACTGCGGCTAAGAAAACAACCGCTAAGAAAGCAACTGCTAAAGCGACTGTAGCGAAAAAAGCTACGACTGCTAAGAAAGCTCCAGCTAAAGCCACTACAGCGAAAAAAGCTACAACGGCTAAGAAAGCAACTGCTAAGGCGACTACTGCGAAAAAAGCTACAACCGCTAAGAAAGCACCTGCTAAAGCCACTACAGCGAAAAAAGCTACAACCGCTAAGAAAGTAACTGCTAAGGCGACTACTGCGAAAAAAGCTACAACTGCTAAGAAAGCAACTGCTAAAGCGACTACAGCGAAAAAAGCTACAACCGCTAAGAAAGCACCTGCTAAAGCGACTACAGCGAAAAAAGCTACAACCGCTAAGAAAGCACCTGCTAAAGCGACTACAGCGAAAAAAGCTACAACTGCTAAGAAAACAACTGCTAAAGCAACTACAGCGAAAAAAGCTACAACCGCTAAGAAAGCAACTGCTAAGGCGACTACAGCGAAGAAAACAACTGCTGCTAAGAAAGCTCCTGCTAAAGCGACTACTGCGAAAAAAGCTACAACCGCTAAGAAAGCTCCTGCTAAAGCGACTACAGCGAAGAAAGCTACAACCGCTAAGAAAGCTCCTGCTAAAGCGACTACTGCGAAAAAAGCCACAGCTGCTAAGAAAGCTCCTGCTAAAGCGACTACAGCGAAAAAAGCTACAACCGCTAAGAAAGCTCCTGCTAAAGCGACTACTGCGAAGAAAACAACAGCTAAAAAAGCTGCTGAACCTAAAGCAACGGCTACCGCTTCTAATACAACACCTGCAAAAAAAAAGCGCCTAGCAAGCCAGTAGGAAAAGGTCAAACCAAAAAGATATTAGAACCTATTCAAAACCCCTGGCCTTTTCCAGTCGCTAATAAGAATCTTAAATAATATCTTTCTCAAGCCTCTTAAACAAGAGGCTTATTTTTTTATTTCGACTTTCTATTCATTCTTGTATAGCTAAATCCTCTAGAACTAGGGATTAAGAGCATTTTGGACGGTATCTTACATTCTCAAACAGTCGTTAAAATGATGATCTGGTCCACATTTTTTTTCACCCCATCTTTTTATAAAAAAGACAGTGTACTGATAAATAGTGTCTCTGCTTATTCTAAGGTTTTGCCTTTTGTCTCTTCGCCCATCCACCCCACTATCCATACTAATAGTATCATCACGACTGCAAACATGACAAAAATATAATCCAAATAAACATCCACCATCATGGCCACCACTAAAGGAGCCAAAATACCCCCTATCCGTCCTATTGCACCTGCCCAGCCACTTCCCAATGCCCGAATGTCTGTGGGATACAACTCTGGTGTATAGGTATATAACACGCCCCACGCACCCAAATTAAAAAATGACATCAAACTGCCCCATGCCAAGATTTCTTCATTACTGGCACTTTGACCAAAGAAATAAGCACAGATGGCGGCACCTAAAACAAAAGTCGCTAATGTTATTTTTCTACCCCATTTTTCCACGCATAATGCAGCGGTAAAATAACCTGGCAATTGAGCTAGAATCATCATTAACACATACTCAAAACTTTTGACAATATCAAAACCTTTTTCAACCAACAAGGTCGGCAACCAAGTAAAAATGCCATAGTATGAAAACACGATGCCAAACCAAATCATCCATAACATAGCTGTTTTCTTTCGATAAGCCCCTGTCCATAAGGTTTTCCAGCTGACCGAATCTGCACTCGATGTCGTATGAGTCTGAGTATGTTCTAAGACAGCCACCTCTATACCCAATTCTTTTTCAATCTTAGATAAGTATTCACGGGCCTGTTCCCACTTTCCTTTTCTCACCAAAAACAATAATGATTCTGGCAAATATCGATACACCACCCACACATATAACACTGGCAAAGCACCTATTAAGAAAGCCATATGCCAGCCAAACAAAGGAATAAACCAGTATGAAATCAGTGCGGCCAACAACCAACCTAATGCCCAAAAACTTTCCAGCAACACAATAAAACGACCTCGTACACGTGCAGGTACATATTCACTGACTAATGTTACTGCCACTGGAAGTTGAGCTCCTAAGCCAATTCCCACGCCTACTCGACAAATAATTAAGATAAAAAAATTAGGGGCCACCGCACATAACCCTGTCATCACACTGTAAATCACTAGCGTCCATGCAAAGACTGTTTTGCGACCATATAAATCCGCTAACTTACCGCCGTAAACAGCACCCAAAGCCATACCGACAAAACCTGCACTAATAATCCATCCCAACTCATTTGAACTTAACATCCATTCTTTGCCAATACTCGATAACACGAAAGAAATTAATCCCGTATCCATCGCATCAAATAACCAACCTAAACCCACCAATCCTAGCAAACGATAATGGAACTTGCCAACAGGCAATGATTGGAGCCTTTGTTCAATAGTCACTCATCCATCCTTTATTCAAACATTAATACAAAATGCAACTATTCTATCAACAAAATCAATTTAATCAAGGCGATTTATGGATTATTTCAAAACAATTATCATCAACCCGATGCCTCATTTTCAAACCTCGACATCATTTATCTGAGCGATTTCAACAACGCGTCTGGAAACAAGCATTCATCCCGATGATCGTTAAGATAGATCTATCATCGCAACATATTGAATAACTGATTTAATCGCAAATCGCTTATAATAATCACCCTAAAATCACCCTTATTATTTTTAACAGTGTGGCTATGTCTTTACGTAAACTCATTTTGATATTAGCGGTTTTTGATGTATCTGTTTTGGTGCTTGCTCACCGCCATCTTAACCTTTTGTCTTTTGAACAAAACACATTATTACTCTTATTCATTACAACGATTATTGTTTTCTTAGATCTTCCCAAACGCTTTTATATTCGACATCTTTATTTATTAACGCTATTAAGTTTTGCAGTTTTAATCCCCATCGTCTATCTAGACACGCCAAATTACATGGATCGCATCTCTCTCGATTATCAATACATACTCATTTTCTTTTGGGGATTTATCATTTTTCTTCCTGCAAAATTTCATTACGGTATCTTTCATTTATTCAAATACGATCACTTTAGAATTGCACTAATAATGATACTTTTTGAACTCGGTTTTTCATTATATTTCATAGAAGTATTGGGCTATAGCGAGGATGAAGAAAAAGCATTTCGTTCTCAATATGCTTGGCATTGGCTATGGCTGCTCATTTTCGTCACCAATTATTATGCCATCAAACATCGCCGATATATTATTCAAAAAACTGAAATACCCACAATTTAAATTCTATCACCTCGTCTAAGCATCACTTATCGATAATATAGGCGTATCAAACAACACCATTCGATACGCAGAATGATTAGGACTCAACGAGGATTGGATACGCTTAACCTCGCAACATCTCGTTTTTTCCTAGTGTTTCAAGATCCTTAAATTTTATTTATCGAAAATCATTCAAGCTATCTCAAGCATCACTTATCGATAATATAGGCGTATCAAACAACACCATTCGATACGCAGAATAACTTTGATTCAGCAAAAATTAGATACGTTTAAATCACAATAAAAAAGCCTCCTAAAGCTAGGAGGCTGAATAATGAAGTCGTACCTAATTACTTAGGTGCCACCATTTCTGCGGGTTGAACGTATTGATCAAACTCTTCTGCTGTCAATAGGCCCAACTCTACTGCCGTTTCTTTCAAAGATTTATTATTCTTATAAGCTGTTTTTGCAACTTTAGCGGCATTTTCATAACCGATATGACGGTTCAATGCCGTTACCAACATCAATGAATGATGTAAGAAATAATCAATCTTCTCACGAACTGGCTCAATACCTACTGCACAATGCTCATTAAAGCTATTGCAAGCATCGCCTAATAAACGAATGGACTGTAACAGATTATAAGCAATCACAGGCATATAGACGTTCAATTCAAAATTACCAGAAGCACCAGCCATACCAATCGTCACATCATTACCAAATACTTGGCAGCACACCATAGTCAATGCTTCACATTGTGTCGGATTAACTTTACCTGGCATGATAGAAGAACCTGGCTCATTTTCTGGAATCGTAATTTCTCCAAAACCGCAACGAGGACCACTCGCCAACCAACGAATATCATTAGCAATCTTATTCAAGCTGGCTGCCAATGTTTTCAGTGCACCCGAAGCATAAACTGCCGCATCACGCCCTGCCAACGCTTCAAATTTATTCGGTGCCGTAACAAAAGGCAAGCCTGTTAACTGACTTAGTTCAGCAGCAGCTTTTACCGCATATTCAGGGTGACTATTCAAACCTGTACCCACAGCGGTACCACCTAGTGGCAATTCATATAAGTTTTTCAAAGCATCTTGAAGACGATCTAAACCATGATCCAACTGACTTACATAACCAGAGAACTCTTGTCCTAAAGTTAATGGTGTCGCATCTTGTAAGTGCGTACGACCAATTTTAACAATGTCTTTAAAGGCTTGAGCTTTGGCATCTAAGGTATCACGTAATGCTTTCACCGCAGGAATTAATAAACTATTAATCTGACGAGCGGCTGCCACATGAATCGATGTTGGGAATGAATCGTTAGTCGATTGTGCATGATTCACATGATCATTAGGATGAACTGGTTGGTAAGCACCACGGCCAGTACCTGCCAATTCATTCGCACGGTTAGCCAATACTTCATTCATATTCATATTAGACTGAGTACCAGAACCCGTTTGCCATACCACAAGCGGGAATTGATCGTCTAATTTACCCGCCAATACATCATCAGCGGCTTGAATAATTAGTTTGGCTTGTTCATCTTTAATACGACCTAAAGACGTATTTGTTTTCGCAGCAGCTTTCTTAACCAAAGCCATCGCTTCAATCAATGCGTGTGGCATACGTTCGCCACCAATTTTAAAGTTTTGATAACTACGCTGTGTTTGTGCTCCCCAATAGGCCTTCTCATCAACTTGGATTTCACCCATCGTATCGTGTTCTGTACGTGTACTCATTGTATTCACTCTCAAAAAATAGAAAAAATCTTTTCGATTATAGTCTAAAAGATTTGAAACTTCATAAATTCTCGATAGAATCCGTAGAAGCACTGATTCCAGTGCTTCATTCTTGACAAAGGACCAAAAACTATGGCATAATGGTCGTCTTTATTTGGCGCAGTAGCAAAGCGGTTATGCAGCGGATTGCAAATCCGTCTAGAGCGGTTCGACTCCGCTCTGCGCCTCCAAAATTTTTTAACGCTCAGCTTTTTATGTTATACTTAAATGAGTGTTAAAACTTGCTAAAAGTTGCTCTGCAAGTCAGAAATTAAACATATATGATTCTCCTTTAGTTAAATGAAAGACCCATGAGATTTTTTCTCATGGGTACTTTTTCTTTCACACCACCCCCTCACCTGAAAACAGCTGCCTGCCTCGAGAACTTGACGAGAATATCAAACATTACGCTACAATAAACAGAACGTAATACTATCGGTGACCCAAATGCTACTATACCATCCCGCTACACAAAGAAAATTTTGTACTGAATGTGGTCATCCGCTTGAATCATTCATACCGCCTTTGGAAAATAGAGTAAGAGATGTTTGTCAACATTGTGGAGCCATTCATTACAGCAATCCATTAACCGTTGTTGGCACGATCCCAATTTGGGAAAATAAAATTCTATTATGCAAACGAGCCATTGAACCACGACAAGGATTTTGGACCTTGCCTGCAGGATTTATGGAAAATGATGAAAGCACTCAAGAGGGGGCGATCCGTGAAACCATTGAAGAAGCGGGAGCAAACATCCTTTCAACCCAACTTTTTAATGTGATTAGCTGTGTCAGTAGCAACCAAATTCATTTTTTCTATCTAGCACCGTTACGTGATAATCACCTCAATCCAGGCGTTGAAACACTTGAAGCCCAATTTTTCTCCATAGACAATATTCCATGGAATCAGTTATCATTTAACACCGTTATCACCGCATTAAAGCATTACGTCAACGATAACCATCACAACGTTTATCACGATATTATTTAATTATGAGTCTCTTTAATTTATACACTGCTATTCGACCTTTAATTTTTTCATTAAACCCAGAAACCGCTCACCATCTAGCTTTGGGCTCAGCCAACTTATTAGCGAACTGTACTTATTTTAAAAATTGTATTCGACAAAATTGTCCCGACACCCCTATTTCACTCATGGGACTCACGATTAAAAATCCTATTGGTTTGGCTGCAGGGCTAGATAAAAATGGCGAATACATTAATGCACTGGCTCTTTTAGGGTTTGGGTTTATCGAGGTCGGCACGGTGACTCCTAAACCTCAAGATGGTAAGCCACAACCTCGTTTATTCAGAATTCCCCAAGCTCATGCCTTAATCAATCGTATGGGATTTAATAATCAAGGTTTAGAAAAATTTATACAGAACGTCAAGCAATCTTCTTTTCAAAAAGACGGCGGTATCTTAGGGCTGAACATAGGCAAAAATGCTAGCACCCCTATTGAACAAGCCATCGATGATTATCTCATTGGATTAGAGGGCGTTTACCCTTATGCCGACTATATTACCATTAATATTTCATCACCTAACACCGCCAATTTACGCAGTTTGCAAACGGGGCACGAACTTGTTTCCTTATTAACCGCCCTAACTCAAAAGCGTGAAGAACTATGCGATAAACTAGGTTATTACAAACCTATTGTTGTGAAAATTGCACCTGATTTAGATAATGAAGCGATTAAATCTATCGCCGAACTTTTACAGATTCATCACATTGACGGCGTGATTGCCACCAACACAACATTGGACAAAAGCCGTGTAGCCCAATTTACACATGGTCACGAAGACGGCGGTTTATCTGGCCAACCTGTTTTTGAAAAATCAAATGAAGTGATTCGTTCGCTCAGAGAAACACTTGGCAAAGACTACCCTATCATTGGTGTAGGCGGTATTATGAACGCTCAGCAAGCCGTTGCTAAGCTACAAGCAGGGGCGAATGCCATTCAACTTTACACAGGGCTTATTTATCAAGGTCCTACTTTAATCAAAGAGTGTGCATTAGCCATTCAAAAATACCTTGCTCAACAAACCAACTAGTATTTTTTAAAGGCCTTGTGAATACGGCTTACACCAAGCTTTTCATAAGGCCCTTTTATTACACTCAGTCAAGCACCCCAAACAAAAATGGCCCAACACGCGATTCTTCACACCACTAACTAACACCCATCTCATCACCCATCTCATCACACATCTCACCACACGTCTCGCCATCACTAACTAACACCACCCATCTCACCACACGTCCCGCCATCACTAATCAACACCCTCACACTCATCATATCTACCTTTGTTCCCTTTTAGTTAGATTTTTCGCGTATCTTAAAGCAAAAAAAACGACACTGATTGTGTATCTCAGTGTCGTCTCATTTTTAATGTATGGCGTGATGATTATTTGCCCAATGCCTCATTTACTTTGATGTTAGCTTCCTTACGCAAGCTATCAATGTAAGCATTTAGCTTATCACGCGTTAATGTCGTGCGAATTTCACCTTGAAGCTGTTCATATGATGGCATTGGGAATGGACGAATATTATCCACTTGGATCACATGATAACCAGATGGTGTTTCAACTGGCGTAGCAATCAATTCACCTTTTTTAGCTGCAGTCACTACTTTCGCCACATTTGGTGCAAAGTCAGTCGGTACATGCCAACCGATATTACCGCCATTATTCTGATTAGCCGTATCTAACGATTTCTTCGCTGCTTTATCAAAGTTAGTACGTTTACGTTTTAAATCTTTAATTAATTGATTCGCTTCTTTCTCAGTTTTTAACAATACATGACGAACAGAATACTGTTTTACATCTTTGTATTGTTGTGCTAGCTGATCGTATGCCTTTTTCACTTCTTCATCTGTAACAGGATTTTTCGTGATGTAATCATTCAAAACCGCTCTCATCAAGATTTGGGTTTGGGCATTTTCTAGCTGAGTAGCCACATCAGGGCGTGTCGCTAAATTCTCTTTCTTAGCCAAACTTAGTAAGAGTTGCTGAGAAATTAAATCATTTAATACCGCTGACTGAGTAGCCGCGTCGTTTTTCGCACCTGCCTTGATGTTATCATCTAAAGCTTTTTGGAACTGAGCAACGGTAATATTTACCTTATCTACCGTTACAATCGTATCAGTGGGTTTAATATCAGCAGCTTGAGCTGTAGCGATAACGGCTAGTAACCCCATTGAACATAATATTTTTTTCATCATAACCATCCTTGCTGTGTTATCAAAACATTACTTTCTTTCTAATGCTTTTTGTCGCTCTTCATAAACGGGGAAGCTGATTTTTTGGGCCTGACGAAGACTTGATAAATAAGCATCCCATTTTTTCGCTAAAATTTTCGCTGTTAAGCTAGGTTTTGCCTGATTAAAATCCAAAATAGAAACAGGACGAATACCGTCTATACGGACAACGTGCCAACCTAAATCTGTTTTAATCGGATGTAGAATTAATTCTCCTGCTTTTGCTTTTTCGATTGCTTCTCGAATAACAGGAATATACTGGTCAGCAGGTCGCCATGTTACCAAGCCACCATCAGCCGCAGCACTTCTATCCAAAGAACTTAACGCTTCTTTTTCAAACGTTGTACGTTTACGTCTTAGTAAATTAATCGCTTTCTTGGCACTTGCTTCATCTGCATAAACAATATTACGAAGCTGATATTCATTCATTTTTTTCAAAATAGCAACTTCATTATTGTACTCATTTCTTAATTCACTATCAGTCGGTGTATTACGCTGCACCCAATCATTGTAAAAAATAGTGATTAAGACGTTTTGTTTTGCCTGTTCTTGTGCTTGAGCAATCGCTTCACGATTAGAAGAGATTTTATCTAAGCCTTGTTTTAATGCAGCTTGGTACAAAACATCATTATTAACGAAGCCATTCACTAAAGAATACTCTAGTTCTGGCGAATAAGTCGCACCTCTTGAGACGACGTTTTGGATCATCGTTCTCAAATCTGCCACAGACAAAACATTTTTACCGTTTATCGTAACAATAGAATCACTCGGCTTAGGTTCTGGAATTTGTACAGAATCAGCAGCAGTGGCTACTGGAGCCACCGCCGCTATCATTAGTCCCAATAATAGCTTTTTCATCGTTCTTCCAAATTATTTTTTCGGCTGAGTGACATCAACTTTTGCTTTTTGACGCAACTCTTCTAAATACTCTCTCATCTTCTGTTGAACCAATACTTGTTCAATTCTAGATTTCACGCTGTCTAAAGCTGGTACTTGGAAATCACGCACACCTTCAACTTCAACCACATGATAACCAAACTGAGTTTTCACTGGTTTAGGATTGATTTTACCTACTGGCGAATTTTTCACAGCTTCAGCAAATTCAGGAACAAACGTGCCATCAGGATTATTCCAACCTAATTCACCACCTGTTTTTGCGGTACCTTGATCGATACTTTGTTTCGCTGCATTAGCAAAAGTAATACGTTTTTTCTGTAAATCAGCGATTAATTTTTTCGCAGTCGCTTCATCTTTTACCAAAATGTGGCGAACTTGGTACTCTTTCTGGCCTTTAGTCGGTGTTACTATTTCTTTTTCGTAGAACGCTTTAATTTCAGCTTCTGTCGGTTTAATTTGAGACGCATATTCCTGTGTCCATGCATTTGCTACTGCAGCATGAATTAATGATGGATACATAGGATTTTGGTCAAACTTCGCCGCCATCGCAGCTTGGTAAAATAATTCTGTGTCAACAATCTGATTCACCAACTCTTCTGAAATCGCATCAGCTCTAGCAGGTGCACCACCTGAAGCATTTTCTAATACTTCTCTGTAAGCACCAACAGTGATAGCTGGTTTACCGTTTACCGTGATATATGGTTCGTTATCTTTCAGACCTTTAAGAACATCGGGATTAAACTCTGGCGTTGCTGCGTGAGCAGTGCTAAGAATAAGACCTGATAAAACAACTGTTAATATCTTTTTCATATCTATGATTACCTTTTTAAAAATTATATTGGTTTCGCACTAATCGATAAAGCATGTATCGGATAAGGAATAAGATCTTCTAAAAGACGATAGACAGTTCTTTGTCGCTCTAATACCGTCATGTTATTTAGCTTTTTAGAAGCGACAATCACTCGATAATGACCTGCTCCATTCTTCGCTCCAGCGTGCCCTCTGTGTAAATGAGAATCGTCAATGATTTCTAACACTTGAGGTTCCAATGGCTGTAAACGTTCTTGGATGAGTTTTATTCGGGTTTCGCTCTCTATCATCAAAAATTATTCCTAATACTTTAAATGCTTATTTTAACATATTCAGACACAATAGACAGACGAAAGTTCAACCAATATTACACAAATTGCTTCAACTTTGTAACAATTTCACCAGATCAGCGGGCCCCTCTTTGGGGTGGGTAACAGGTAATGTGGTGCTTTGAATTAAACGAGATAGCTGGGAAATCATGGGGAGCATCGTACCAAAAAAAGCATTTTTGCCTTGATGTTGAAGCAAAATAGTGGGGAAGTTTTCTATCTCTTCATCGCCTAAAATCTCATCGCCAAACACCTCTATGTCTATCCAAGCAAAAATCACGTCTTTGAATTCTTGACTCAATGCAGAAAAATCTTCTTCGTATTTGGCACAAGTACGACACCAAGCCGCACAAAAACACACCACGACCAACTTATCTTCATGAGCTTTAATATCGTCAACAAAAGACTGAAAACTTTTTTCTGAATCGATGATATACATCTTGTCTCCCAAAGTTTTACAATGTACATAACCAGACACTATATTATATGAGATATGAATACGAATCAAAAAATCGGTCTATACATTATTGGTGATGAAATTTTAAACGGACATCGCCAAGATAAACATTTAAGCAAAGTCATTGAAATTCTTGCACAACACCAACTCAAATTATCATGGGCCTACTATTTGCCAGATGATATGGAAACTTTGGTATCGCACTTTAAACGCAGTTTTGCAAGTCAAGACATCGTTTTTTCATGTGGCGGTATCGGTTCTACGCCCGACGACAAAACTCGACAAGCAGCGGCACAGGCTTTGAATCTTCCACTGGAGGGACATCCAGAAGCCATCCAGCTTATCACTGAACGTATTGAATACATGGCAAAACAAGGAAAAGCCAGTCCCAACCTTGATGCCCAAGACAATTACCATCGTTTACAAATGGGATATTTTCCAAAAGGATCTGACATTATTCCCAATGCATTTAATCGCATTCCAGGCTTTTATATTCGTCATCACAGCTTTGTACCTGGTTTTCCTGAAATGGCTTGGGATATGATCCAATGGACTTTAACGCATCGTTACCCTCACCTTGCCCGTTCTACCAGCTGCACTTTCCGTTTGGATTGCTATGAAATTCCTGAATCAAATCTCACCACCATGTTAATGGATATTGAACAGAAATGGCCTAGTATCCGCACTTCAAGCTTACCCAGCGAAGTCAAAAAAGATCAACCCTATCATACAGAATTAAGCGTCACGGGACCTCAAGATGTTGCACTGGAAGCCTTTACCTTTATGAAAGACACACTTGAGAAAATGGGTGCTCGATTCATTGTGTTGACCTAAGCACATCAAAGTCGCACAAAAGTTATTTTTTATCATGAATACTCATGCACGTTAATTATCTCGATGATCAACATATTCCTGCGAATCACGCAGCCGCATGATATAAGGTTCAATGAGTATTCATGCACGTTTACCACGTTATGAACAGATGATGAATCAAACATCTCAACCCAACTTCATATTAACCAACACACTCACACAAGCGTAAAACCTGCACGATCGTACATGCTGTTTATTCAGCGTCTGGTTGAAAATCACCCACCATCTTAACCCAACTTCATATTGATCAACACACTCACACAAGCGTAAAACCTACACGATCGTACATAGCGTTTATTCAGCGTTTGGTTGGATCATGGATAATAGGTCTGCTTCTGAGATGATTTTCACGCCCAATTTCTCTGCTTTTTCCAGTTTGGATCCTGCTTTTTCTCCCGCTAACAAATAGTCTGTTTTGGAAGATACCGCACTCATCACTTGCCCACCATGTTCACGAATCAAGTCTGCCGCTTCATCCCTTGAATAGCTTGGTAATGTGCCTGTTATCACAAAACTTAATTGTTCTAATTTTAACGATCCCGAATCAGCCGTCACTTGGTTTTCTTGGGGATTGAGACCTGCTTTTATCAGCTGTTGAATAACCGCTTGATTATGAGCTTCTGCAAAAAAATGAACAATAGAAGTCGCAACCACTTGGCCAATATCATTGACTTTTAGCAAATCCTCAATCGTCGCCGCCATCAGCTTTTCTAAGCTACCAAACGTACGAGCCAAGTCTCTTGCTGTGCTTTCGCCCACATGACGAATACCCAAAGCAAATATCAAGTTTTCTAACTTAACATGCTTGCTTTTTTCAATCGCATTCATCAAATTATCAATACTTTTTTGTCCAAAATGATCCAAGCGAGCTAAATCCAATTTACTTAGATAAAAAATATCCGCCAGATTTTTGATTAAGCCTTTATCGACCATCTGAATCACGACTTTTTCGCCCAAACCATCAATATCCAGTGCTTTTCGAGATACCGCATGAATGATACTTTGCTTTCTTTGAGCAGGGCAAAATAAACCGCCTGTGCATCGCCAAACCGCCTCACCTGGCAAACGTTCAATAGCAGACTGACATTCTGGACACACACTAACCATCACAAAAGGTCGTGTTTCCAACGTTTCTCTCCAAACCGTCAATGGACGCACCACTTCTGGAATCACATCCCCTGCACGACGCACCACTACTTTATCGCCGATACGAATATCTTTACGTCTAATTTCATCTTCATTATGCAAAGTGGCATTCGTGACCGTCACCCCGCCTACATTCACAGGTTCTAATCGTGCAACTGGCGTTAAAGCCCCTGTACGCCCTACTTGAATATCAATATCTAATAAAGTGGTACTCACTTCTTGAGCGGGAAATTTATGAGCAATCGCAAATCTAGGGGATTTAGAAATAAAACCTAAACGCTGTTGATACTCGATTTTATTGACTTTATACACTACCCCATCAATATCAAAAGGAAGTTCATCTCGAATGCGTTCAATATGTTCAAAAAACGCCGTTAAGGTGTCCACCCCTTTGCCCGTTTTTCTTTCTTGAGCAACAGGCAAGCCCATTTCATGAAACCACTCAATCATAGCCGATTGGGTAAGTGGCAAAGGATCATCAAACCCTTGAATCTCACCCCATCCGTATGTATAAAAGCTCAATGAACGTTTAGCGGTAATTTTAGAATCTAATTGTCTTAAACTTCCCGCCGCCGCATTTCTCGGATTAGCAAATGGTTTTTGCCCCATGGCTAATTGTTTAGCATTGAGTTTTTGGAACTCGGCATGACTCATTAACACTTCGCCTCTAACCTCTAATACACGAGGAAAACGAGTCGCTTTCAATCGCAACGGAATACTTCTTATGGTTCGAATGTTTGCGGTAACATCTTCACCCACCTGTCCATCGCCACGAGTACTGGCCTGTACCAATACACCATTTTCATATCGCAAATTAACGGCCAAACCATCAAACTTCAATGAGCAGTCATATTCAACTTCTTCATGCAAAGGCAAATACCCTTCTTCCTGCAATCCTTCTACGACACGTCGATTAAACGATACGACATCGGCATACTCAAAGGCATTTGACAAAGACAACATCGGTACACGATGCGAAACAGATGAAAAGGCTGATAATGGCGTACCACCTACTCTTTGTGTTGGTGAGTCGATGGTTAATAAATCTGGATATTGGCGTTCTAATGCTTGCAATTCACGCATGACTTGATCATAATCAGCATCCGTGACAATGGGATCATCATAAACATAATAAGCTTCATCATAACGATGAATCAACGCTTTTAACTCTTTTACACGTTCCTCTGGTGTTGGCGAAACATGTTCATCAAATAGATTTAAATTTTTCATAGTTTATTGGAAAAAACTCTTAATGTACGTGGACTACCTGGGGCAAAACCTGCTTTCTCAAGCACAAGGTAATGTTGACGAAGCTGTTCATCAATATCCCCCACATTATCACTATTTACCAAACAACCATTATCATCTTGAATACTCGCATTCAACTTTGTAGATAAGGTTTGTGCCACACCTAACATTCGATCAAACGCATATTCATCAGGCGTACATCTTGGCACATCTAACTGAAGTCTTAATAAAGAAATCTCATCCTCTTCACTTACAGGTCCGTAACGTAAGTAAAACCGTGTTTTTCCCGCTTGATTTTGCCATTCCATACCATAGCGACTTTCCACAAAACCGTTATTTAAAACGATCTGCACCACATCACTTTTTGGTTTAGGCGTAAACATCAAATTTAACGTCACTACCGCATCTAACGAAGCACACACTTCATCTAATTTATGAGACTGTTCAATACATTTGGCTTTCACGGGGAACTCGATTTTTCCATCACCGAGCTGTGCGATCACATCGGCAATACGACATACATGAGACCATTCAATTTCTGTAAAAGGCCCCTCGCGATTGACCATCGTCATAGCAATCTGTACAGATTTATAAATTTCATTATCTTTAATTAAATGAACCTGCGAAACCGTTGATTCATCAAGCTGTTCATTTTCTTGATACCCAAAATAGCGGGCAGGTTTACTACCGAAATGCGTTTTGGCAACCGCACGAATATCCGACCCTTTCACAGGTTTTTCAAAATTAATATCGATAATGAGCTCGGTAAACTCATCGATATCTGAATTATCATCTAACTGGCCATCTTCGCCATTTGTTTCGTGAATCAGCCTGTCTTGAGCTTGTTCTTCCACTAATTCCTTAATAATCAAATTATGTTCTAATTTTGTTTTCTGACGTTCTTGCGTTTTTTTGCTGCGATAAAATTGCCACCAATTAATCATAAAAATAAGCAATATAAAGACAGCTCCTAATAAAGCCAAGGCTATATACAATTCTATTTCCATATTTACGCCTCATTTGCCAGTTGAATCGCCGCCTCAATATCCACCGCTACAATACGCGAAACACCTTGTTCTTGCATGGTGACCCCCACTAATTGTTTTGCCATTTGCATCGCAATTTTATTGTGTGAAATAAATAAAAACTGGGTGTGGTCACTCATACTGGATACCAAATTCGCATATCGTTCAGTATTCGCATCATCTAAAGGAGCATCCACTTCGTCAAGTAAACAGAATGGAGCTGGATTTAGCTTAAATAAAGAGAACACCAAGGCAATAGCTGTTAAAGCTTTCTCACCACCAGATAATAAGTAAATCGTACTGTTTCGTTTTCCAGGTGGTTGGGCCATGATCTGAACCCCTGAATTTAGAATCTCATCACCTGTCATGATTAATTTAGCTTGACCACCCCCAAATAATTTAGGGAACATCTCCGCTAAGTTACCATTTACCTCGTCAAAGGTTGATTGTAGTAACTGTCTTGTCTCACGATCGATTTCACGAATCGCATTTTCTAAGGTTTGAATCGATTTTGTTAAATCGTCATTTTGGGCAGTTAAGTAATTTTGACGTTCTTGAGCCGCTTGCAATTCCTCTAAAGCCGCTAAATTCACGGCTCCCAACGCTTCAATTTGGCGTGAGATTTGTTGAACTTCTTGTTGTAACCAAGTGACTTTCTTCCAACTATCAGGCAATTCCGATAATTTTGCTCTGAGTGCAGCCCGATCAATTTCTTTTGCATCGATTTGTTCTGCAAACTGTGCCACCGATAATTCCGCTGCTTGCACTTTTAATTGGATCTCTGTAATCGATTCTCTTAACGGCTCCAATTGTTGTTCCAAACGCATTCTTTGTTCTTCTTTTTCTTTTAATGCTTGCTCTTTTTCTTGTACGGATAATCGTAATGTTTCTAAAGCCTGCTCTCTAATCGCTCGTTCTTCCATGGCTTGTTGTAAACCAACTTCTGAGGCTTGTTCATCAAAAACAAACAAATCCCCCTCAATTCCTTCCATTTCATTTTGAGCTTTGCTGACTTCATATTCAGCCGTCTGTTTATTGCGTCCCAATTCTTGAATACGAGCATGAACGGCACGCAAATTAAATTCCATTTCACGCACTCGTTGTTCTTGAATATATTGGCGTTGACGATAATCATCTGCTTCTTTTTGAGCCTGTTCCAAAGCGATCAAGGCTTCTTCATGTTTTTCAGACTGTTCGGCAACCATCAAATCAAGTTCTTCAAACCTTATTTCGGATGATTCAATTTGGGCTTTTAACTCCTGTTCTTGATGGTGATTATCTTCTAAATCCTGCTTCAATCGAGAAACTTGTTCATCTGCCTGTTCAATACGTTGTTTAAGAGTGGTTAATTCCAACTCCAATTTATGTTCATGTTGGTTAATATCCGCCAAACGATGGCGACTTGGCCCTAATGCCTGCACCACTGACTGATAAGATTGTTCCGCTTGAGCTTGTTTTGATAAGGCCGTATCAGCCAATAACTGCGTTGCCTTTACATCTCTTTGCAAGTTTTCAATCTCTAACTGTCTGGCCAACATGCCCGACTGTTCTGAATCAGGAGCATAAAAACTAATGTTATAGCGACTTAATAAATGTCCAGCAGGCAAGACCAGCAAGGCTTCATCTGGTAAAGACGCACGTAATGCCATCGCCTTTGACATATCTTCAACAACGTAAATGTTCGCGAGCCATTTTTTCAATAAAGACTGTAACGCCTGATCCTGCGTACTCACATACTTAATCAAAGGATCCAATGACAAGACACTTCCTGAAACCGTTGCATCAACGTTCATCTGGCTGGTTTCATAAAAACTTAATCGTGCTGGCGGTGCATCTTTTTCAAATGCTTTCGCCATATCAAGCTGTCTTAATTCCAACCCATTCATTCGTTCACGTAGCACCGATTCTAAAGCCGTTGCCCAAGTGGACTGAACCTGCAGTTTTTGCCATAAGCGAGTAAAACCTGATAACTCATGTTTCTTTAACCACTGTTCTAACGCCCCTTGATTTTGTACATCTTCTTGTAATTTCATCAAAGCAGTCAAACGTGCTTCTCGTTTCGTGACTTGAGCTTGTTGTTGCTGGGCTTCTTGTTGAGCTTGTTGGCGTGCCGATTCAGCTTCTGGCAAAGCATATTCAAGTTCTTGAACTTTTGCTAAAGCTTCTTCTTTCTGTTGCCTTAACTGTGATAATGCTCCCTCTAGCCTTGCCAGTTCTGTTAAATCAGGAGCACCGATTTCTGCCAACTGTGCTTCAATCCGTTGATTTCTAACTTCCAGTGCTTGTAAATGTCGATTTAAATCACTTTGTTTTTGTCCTAACAAAGCCAGTTCTTGTTCACTTTTTGCTAAGGACTCTCTTAAAGATTCTCTATTTTTCTCAAGTTCACGGCGTTTTGCATCAAAATCAGGCAACCCTGTTTTCATCTCTTCAAGATTCGCCTTTTCCGCCTCCAATTCTTCTTGAGTTTGAAGCACCTCTTCATCCAACTTAGCCGTTTGTTCAATCGCATAGTTTAGCTGTTCTTGCCAATCCTGCATTTGTTGTTGCAACTGTTGTTTTCTTTGTTGAAGTCGTTGTCTAGAATCCACCACATGTTTTATTTGGGCCTCAATCGTTGCCACTTCTGTATTCGCTTGGTATAAACGAGTCTGGGCCTCATGTAAACTTTCTCTCCAGCCATAAGAAGCTTGACGACTTTCTTCTAAAGTATGTTCAAACGCACGTAAATCGGCAATTGATTTTTCTAAATCATTACGACGTTCAGCCAGTTCAATACGACTTTTTTCTAAATCATGCTGAGCGTTTTCTTCTTTTAAAAACCAAAGGGCTTGTTGTTTTTCTTCTCCCTCGTTTTGTAATGAACGATATTTTTGGGCTACTGTAGCTTGTTTTTCTAACTTTTCAAGTTGCGTTTCCAACTCAGCCATAATATCGCCCACACGCAGTAGTTTGTCACGTGTGTCTGCCAAACGATTTTCCGTTTCGCGACGACGTTCCTTATAACGAGAAACGCCTGCCGCTTCTTCAAGATAAATTCTTAACTCTTCAGGTTTTGCTTCGATCAAACGGTTAATCATGCCTTGCCCGATAATGGCATAACCTTTTGCTCCCAAGCCTGTTCCAAGAAAGATATCATTAATATCTCTACGTCTAACCTGCTGATTATTAATATAATAACTACTATTCCCTTCTTTTGTTAAGACGCGACGAACCGCTATTTCGGCATAGGTACTCCACTGCCCAGCTGCTCGGCCCTCACTATTGTCAAATACTAGTTCAACGGAAGCACGTGCAGCAGGCTTTCGATTACCACTACCATTAAAAATCACATCTTGCATAGACTCGCCACGCAATTCAGATGCTTTTGTTTCGCCCAACACCCAACGTACGGCATCAATAATATTCGACTTACCACAGCCATTTGGGCCTACAACACCGACCAACTGACTCGGCACTGGAATCGTGGTAGGGTCAACAAAGGATTTAAAACCAGATAATTTTATTTGTGTTAATCGCACTGTCTTATATCTAAAAAAAATGTAAAATAAAAAGATTGTCCTTATTATAAAACTTAGTGAGTGTTTTGTTTTGAAAAAAGGTTTCTACGCTGTCATGTTGGCACAAGCATTATCGTCGTTAGCTGATAATGCTTTATTTATTGCCGCTATCTCTTTAATCAACAATGATTTACACGGTCCAGAGTGGATGCAAGGTGCCATGAAATGGTTCTTTGCCTTTGCATATGTTATTCTTGCGGCTTTTGTGGGGGCCATTGCCGACTCATTCCCTAAAGGCAAGGTAATGTTTGCCACCAATACACTAAAATTTTTCGGCTGCATCATGATGTTTGCTTATTTACTCATTCCTAGCGAGAGTAATACCTTACAAGCCTATCTGGTATGTTTGTGTTATGGTATCGTCGGCATTGGGGCGGCAGCCTATTCACCTGCCAAATATGGCATTGTCACTGAGATGTTACCACCTGAAGATTTGGTAAAGGGTAATAGTTGGATTGAAGGGCTAACCGTATTATCGATTATCTTAGGTTTTGTAACAGGTGGCGTACTCATTGAACCCAAAACAGCAGAAATCATTCGTTCCATTCCTTTTGTTTCACATTTAGTCACCACACCAGGCGAGTGTGCGGTTTTTGTGATTGCATTCATTTATGTAGCAGCGGCGTTGTGTAACCTCATGATTCCCAATACTCACTATGTATATCCTAAACAATCACGCAACCCGATTACACTTACTAAGAAGTTCTCAAAATTCGTGGTAGCACTATGGAAAGATCCAGTCGGTCAGCTAAGTTTGGCCGTTACCACCCTATTCTGGGGGGCGGGTGCTTGCTTACAACTTATTGTGATCAAATGGGGAAGTGATTACCTAAACTACAGCACATCTGACTCTTCTTATCTCATGGGTATCTCGGCCATTGGTATTGCGATAGGTGCGGTGTTAGCCAGTCTAGTTCCTCTTAAAAAAGGCTTTATGGTGATGCCATGCGGTGTTTTAATGGGATTAATTACCCCGCTTATGATTCATATCACCCCTGACCACGCTTGGGAAGTCTATGCCCTTTTATTAAGTGTGGGGATTTTATCAGGATTCTTTGTGGTACCCATGAACGCATTACTTCAGCATCGTGGCCATGTCTTATTATCTGCGGGTCATTCTATCGCTGTCCAAAACTTTAATGAACAGCTTAATATTCTTCTGATGGTAGGTATCTACACATGGATGTTGCATGCCGAACTATCGATCTCGACCATTATTTACGCGTTTTCAAGTTGTGTCGCTTTGATTATGTTGCTATGTATGATTTGGTATTGGCACAATAAACGCAAATATCCTGTTGCATTTAATGAGATTGGCGATACGGCCCATGGGAAAGCCCAAATCTGATGAAAAATACATTTGAGTTATTTATCGATCATCTATGGTTGGAGGAAGGTTTATCCGATAACACCCTCCAATCCTATCGACGCGACCTCAAAATGTATGCCCAATGGTTAAACAATCAGAAACCACCTTTGGACCCCAATCACGTAAATAAAGCACATTTACACGCTTACGTACAAAGTTGCTTTGAACAGTGTAAAACCAGCACTTTAAATCGCCGTATCTCGACCCTTAAACGTTATTACACTTGGGCATTACGCGAGAAGCTCATATCCAACGATCCCTGCATCGACTTATCTTCTGCGAAACCCGCTGCTCGTTTTCCGAAAACCTTATCAGAACAACAGGTAGAATCTTTAATACAAGCACCTGATACAGCAACCAGCTTTGGATTAAGAGATAGAGCGATGCTGGAAGTATTGTATGCAACGGGATTGCGGGTATCGGAACTGGTATCTTTAAAATTATTCCAGCTTAATTTACATGATGGCGTGATTCGTGTCATCATGGGCAAAGGTGGCAAAGATCGTCTAGTACCATTAGGTCAAGAAGCCATCTACTGGTTAACACAGTATTTACAAGACAGTCGGCCTGTTTTATTGAATCAACAAGTTAATGATGATTTATTTATTGGTTCTCGAAATCATGCGATGACGCGACAGGGGTTTTGGCATATCATCAAAAAATACGCTGTCATGGCGGGGATTCACGCCCCTATCTCACCTCATGTATTAAGACATGCTTTTGCCACACATTTACTGAATCACGGTGCCGATTTAAGAGTGGTTCAAATGTTATTAGGTCATTCGAGTATTTCAACGACTCAGATCTATACCCATATTGCTCGTGAACGACTAAAAAGCTTACATCAACAACATCATCCACGAGCATAACATTCATCTTAGACAGTGAGCATACCGCATGAAAGTGATATTAGAAAATGAATTAGCCAGCCAACAGTTTGCGACAAAACTCGCTCGTGTTCTCTTACCTGACTTACCTAATACGCATGCCGTCATTTTTTTAAAAGGTGATTTAGGTGCGGGAAAAACTTTTTTTACACGTGCTTTTTTACAGGCTTGTGGTATAAAAGGTCGGATCAAAAGTCCAACATATGCTTTATCTGAGCCTTATTACATCGATGATCTAACCTTATCTCACTTTGACTTTTATCGTTTCGATTCAGAAGATGAGTGGTTAGAAGCAGGTTTTCAAGACGATATCGCTGCCTCTAATCTATCATTAATCGAATGGCCAGAAAAAGCAGGTCATCGCTTACCCAAACCTGATTTAGAAATACACTTTGAATATTTAAACCAAGGGCGTTTGCTCACTTTATCCACCCAAACTCAACAAGGAGCAACATGGCTCAAAGCGATGATTTAGGTTTTTCAGAACCCAACAAAACAAGACGATTATTTTGTCAACAAATCTTTTTTGGTGCATTAAGCCTCACCGCACAGACAGGTTTTGCCAAAACACAGAAAAAAACCTTTATTGATGTGCGTATTTGGCCCGCTTCTGAATACACTCGATTAACGCTAGAATTAAATGAAAAACTGAATGCAAAAGTTTTACTCCTGAGTCACCCCAATCGTTTAGTTATCGATTTACCTAACACTAAAATTGATGCAACGTTAAACTCAATCGTCTCTAAACTCAAACCCAACGACCCTTATATCAAAGGGGTAAGAGTCGGACAATACAATCCCACCACAGTCAGATTGGTACTCGATCTAAAACAAGAAATCGTATTACCACAAGTCATTTATACAGAACCGAATGCAAAATATAAATACCGTACGATTATCGATCTGTATCCAATCAATGCCGTTGACCCGATTGCTGATTTTGCCGAACAATTAGCTGCTTTTGATAGTCCAAATACGATCGAAGATCATGATTACATCGCCGATCTTATCGCAGAAAGTGCTAAAGATATAAAGCCCGATTCCAATGTTCCTATGGTAAAAGGACAGTACGCACCTAAACCAATCGTCCAATCTAAAACGGCTACGTCTGCTTCCAAAAGCACCTCTAAAACCTCGACATTGACGATTGCTATCGATCCAGGACATGGTGGCGAAGACCCAGGTGCGATTGGAAAACGTGGTACAAAAGAAAAAGACATCGTGCTGAATATCGCACAATACCTGCGTCAGCTCATGAATAAAGAAAAAAATTTACGTCCCTATTTAACACGAGAAAAAGACTATTTTGTACCCTTACATATTCGTGTCCAAAAAGCTCAACGCGTGAAAGCAGACTTATTTATTTCCATTCATGCGGATGCCTTTATCAACCGAACCGCTAGAGGAACTTCTGTATTCACCCTATCGACTAAAGGAGCGTCTAGCACATCAGCAAGATGGTTAGCAAAAAAAGAAAATGGTGCTGATGTTATTGGGGGAATTAGTGTGGGTAATGTGGATAAAAGCACCAAAGCGAACTTATTAGATCTGGCTACCTCTTTGCAAGTAGCCGATTCAAAAGTACTTGGAAAAAAAGTATTGTCTTCATTAGGTAAATTAAATGGTATTCAAAGTCGCCGTGTAGAACAAGCTAATTTCGCGGTTCTTAAATCCCCCCAAACGCCATCAATACTCGTTGAAACAGCTTTCTTATCCAATCCAAAAGAAGAGTTATTTTTAAGAAATACCAAAAATCAAAAACTCATTGCATCGGCGATATTAAAAGGTATTAAAGATTATCTAGCGACCAATCCTGCTATTATGAAAAGAGGTTAATCATGACAGCCATCAAAGCATTACCCGATAAACTTATTAGTCAAATCGCCGCAGGAGAAGTGATTGAACGTCCCGCCTCCATTCTAAAAGAATTATTAGAAAATTCGATTGATGCAGGGGCAACACATATTGAAATACGTCTTGATGGAGGCGGTATTCGTCGCATACTCGTTAAGGATAATGGTTCAGGCATTCCCAAGAACGAGCTTCATCTTGCCCTTCAACGGCATGCGACCAGTAAAATTAGCAGTCTCGAAGAACTGGAAAAAGTAAGTTCAATGGGATTTCGAGGTGAAGCACTTGCTTCTATTCATGCAGTTGCTAACATGACCTTAATATCCAAAACAGCCACTGATGAACACGGTTGGCAAATACACGATGCACAGATCTTGCCCGCTGCTCACCAAACAGGCACCTCCATTGATGTCAAACAATTATTTGATTGCATTCCAGCCAGAAGAAAGTTTTTAAAATCGGAACAAACTGAATTTGGACATTGTGTAGCGACCCTCGAACGCATTGCTTTGGCCTACCCTCACATTAGCTTTTCTTTGTTTCATAACGATAAAATTTATCGTCAATGGATGGCCGCTGATATCACCAAACGAATTGAGGATGTACTCGGCAAAGCCTTTATCGATGCGTGCGTATCGTTTTCACAAACACACCCTAAAATTTCTTTAGAGGGAATGATTACGTTACCTGCCGCCGCTAAAAGTCGAAGTGACAAACAGTTTCTTTACATTAATGGTCGATATGTTAAAGATAGAACCATCAGCCATGCCATTAAAACAGCGTATGCAGATGTATTACATGGCGATAGACAACCTTCTTATGTGTTGTATCTAACTATTGACCCCACTCAGGTAGATGTGAATGTTCATCCTGCTAAGCATGAAGTCAGATTCAGAGATACGGGTATTGTTCATCAATTCGTGGCAAAAGCTTTAACGCAGGTTTTAGCACAGAAAAAAGAAAGTATTCATGCTCCTCATATCGCAACAGTGGCACAGGATACAGCTTCTCACCGCGAACACAGCACCATGCGTCTGCAATCATCTGTCGCTCAAACCAACTATCCATCTACTACCCAGACAGAATATAAGCCAATGTCTTCAAACAACTTAGATTTCAAAGAACTTTGGCAAAAGGCTTATGCACCGATAACACCGTCCTCGCCTCCTCCCTCTCACCCTGCCAATCATGAACAGCAGACTTTTCAAGAGGATGGATTTTCATTGGGAATGGCCATTGGACAGTTACATGGCATTTATATTCTTGCCCAAAATAAAGAGGGTTTAATTGTGGTGGATATGCACGCAGCCCACGAAAGAATCAATTATGAACGTCTGAAAAAACAAAGTGAACAACAAGCGTTTGCTGTACAACATTTATTAGTTCCTATCGCGATTGATTGTAGTGAGAAAGACGTTGCCTTAATTGATAGTTATCAAGAAACCTTGAATAAGCTGGGACTTGATTTAAGTGTGACAGGACCTAAATCAATTGCCGTTCGTGCTGTACCAAGCGTGTTAGCTGATGGCGACATCGTTTCCATGGTCAAAGATGTTTTACAAGATCTGGAACACTATGAACACAGTTCTTTGATCACCGAAAAAAGAAATGAACTACTTGCTACGATGGCTTGCCACGGTTCTTTCCGAGCTAACCATCATATTTCTTTAAATGAAATGAATGCCATACTTCGTCAGATGGAAGAAACAGAACGTGCTGATCAATGTAATCACGGCCGTCCTACTTGGTTCTCATTAAGCATGAAAGAACTGGACAAATTATTTATGCGAGGACAATAATTATGTCTTCGATTATTTGCATTACTGGGCCCACGGCTGCTGGCAAAAGTGCCAGTGTTTTAGCACTCAAAGACTATTATCCCATTGAGATTATCAATGTAGATTCTGCAACCATTTATCGTCAAATGGATATTGGGACGGCCAAACCCAGTCAAGATGAGCAAAGACAATGTCCCCAACATTTGCTGGATATTAAAGATCCAAGTGAAAGTTATAGTGTCGCAGCATTCGTACAAGACTGTGAGACATTAATCACTGAAATCCAGAACCGTGGCCATATTCCCATCTTAGTGGGTGGGACAATGATGTATTACAAAGCACTCAAAGATGGTATTGATGATTTACCTGAAGCCAATCAAGCGATCAGAAAAACCATTACCGATACAGCCTTAGAGCAAGGATGGGCCTATGTTCATAAACAGCTTGAATCCTTGGATCCGATTACTGCTGCACGTTTATCTCCTAATGATAGCCAAAGAATCCAACGAGCAATAGAAGTCTGTCTGTTGACGGGTAAACCCATGTCTTCTTTATTAGGAAAAGAAAAAAAATCAACGCATCAATATCAACTTATCAGTCTAGAACCTAGTGATAGAGGCCTTCTTCATCAACGCATTGAAAAACGATTTGATCAAATGCTTGAAATGGGCTTTTTAGATGAAGTACAAGCATTATGGCAAAGAGGAGATTTAAATGCCGATCTCCCCTCGATCCGTTGCGTGGGTTATCGACAAATATGGGGTTATCTCAATCAAGAGTATTCACTTGAATATGCTCGAGAATTAGGAATTATCGCCACTCGACATTTAGCAAAAAGACAAATGACTTGGTTACGTTCTTATAAAGATCGACATATTATCGATTGTTTATCGCCAGATGTGGTGTCATCCGTTGTTCAGCAAGTTCATCACCTTTTAAATTCGGATAACAAAGAATTTTAGACACTAGATATACCGCTGTCATACAGGTTTTCAGACATACAGGTATATGGTAATGGGTGGTTATTTAGATTAATGTTCTTGAATAATCATTGCTCTAAGCACTATTAGTTTGGTGAGATTTAACCTTAGATATACCGCTATCATGCATGTTTTCAGACATACAGGTATATTCGTGATGGGTGCTTATTTAGACCAATGTTCTTGAATAATCATTGCTCTAAGCACTATTAGTTTGGTGAGATTTAACCTTAGGTATGCCCGCTGTCATGCAGGTTTTCAGACATACAGGTATATAGTGGACGTGTTTGAGATGTCTTTTCGGTTAACTCACGATTCTGAAAGACGAAAAATGCTTTGTTCTGAAACCGCCGATAACATTTCATCACTGACTTCTTGAGTAGCGATTTCTTTTAGTGGCACTAATACAAACGCTCGTTCATACATTCGGGGATGCGGGATGGTTAATATCGCATCCTGAGACTGATAGCCCTCATACAATAAAACATCCAGATCCAATGTTCGAGGTGCATTTTTATACGGTCGTTCGCGTCCAAAATCCAATTCAATTTTTTGTAATGTCTGTAATAAATCCATTGGACTTAGCGTAGTATATATTTCAACCACCGCATTAATATAATCATCACCCTTTGAATCGATTGGAGCAGTTTGATAAAAACTTGATATTTTATTCACCACAATACCCGGTGTTTGACTCATCACATGAATGGCTTGATGTAATGTTTGCTCAGGATTACCTAAATTTGCCCCTAAAGCGATATACGATTTTTTTCTGTCTTTCATTTTAGTCACTCACACTCAACTTCCAATCACCTAAAACGCAGGTTTCAAGCGGTTTTCTAGGCATTCGTTAAATTATCTTGTTTTTGTTCTGAACGTTTTTTGGGTTTTCTTTTTCGTTTACGTTTTTTATTCGCTTGTTGACGATTAATAATGATGGCATTTTGAACCATTTCTGCTACCACAGCACGAGGGCTATTGGCCAAGGTATGCCACCATTGGGCAATCTTCGCATCGATCTCATGATTCATCGCTCTAATTTCCATAAAATCAACAGCGGCTCTAAATCGATGCGATTCAGAAATCGTCCATATTTGTTTTTGGGAACGAACGTTTTCCATTCTGATTTGCAAGATCCACATCTCGCGTATCTCAGCCGTTTGTCGTCTTTGTAGAGGAACTTTCAGATATTGCAAAATGTCGGTTACTGCAGATTCAATGGCTACCATCGCAGGCATATGATGGTTTAAATTTTCTTGGTAACGTTTATAAACCAAAGGCCATAACAAACTTCCAAATAGAAAGCTAGGACTGACTGTTTTACCAAGTTTTAGACGTTCGTCCGTCCTTTGTAATATCATCTCTACCAAATTTTTGGCATGTTCAATTTTCAACACCTCTTCCAAGAAAGGAAATAAGGCTTTTTGCAAATTAAGTTTACGTAATAAAGCAATACAGCGAGTAGCACTTCCACAAACCAAGACCTTGATACTTTCATCGTACAAACGAGAAACTGGAATCTCGTCTAGCAGACTCGTCATTTTAGAAATAGGATCTAAGGTTTTCGGGGCAATTTTAAAATCCAGTTTACTGGCAAATCTGGCGACTCTTAACATTCGCACAGGATCTTCACGATAACGTTTTTCAGCATCTCCAATCATTCTAATAGTTTTGGATTTAATATCATCAAAACCATCGTGATAGTCAATGATTTGTTCGTTAATCGGGTCGTAATACAAGGCATTGATGGTTAAATCGCGACGTGCCGCATCCTCTTCTATCGTACCAAATACATTATCGTTTAGAATTCTGCCTTGAGCATTGGTCGCGCCATCATCGGGTTTCGCTCTAAATGTCGTCGTCTCAATAATCTCTTTGGAAAACACCACGTGAGCCAATTTAAAACGACGACCCACGATATACACTCTTTTAAAAAGTTGTTTAATCTTATTCGGTGTCGCATCCGTTGCTACATCAAAATCTTTCGGCACACGACCTAAAATCAAATCCCTTACTGCACCACCTACAATGTACGCTTGATAACCGTTCTTTTGTAAAACACGACACACCTCGATCGCATTTTTAGACACCGCATCTTTATCAATTTGATATTTGCCTTTAGGGTAACAAACTGCTTTCTCAGGCAAAAAACATCTTAATGCTTTCTTCAATATCTTTTTTGGAATCATGATGTTCTATACTTTATTCTTTTTCAAATAAATCCAAAATATGCCAATGACGTTCTTGTGCGACTTTCCTTAACTGATCATCAGGATTGGTACAAACAGGATAAGTCACCTGCTCCAACAAGAAAATATCATTGATAGAATCACTATAAAACCAACTTTCTTCAAAGTCCTCTATTTTCTTATTCATGGATGCTAGCCATTCATGCACGCGTACGATTTTACCTTCTCGATAACTAGGCGTACCCACTGCTTTTCCAGTATAACGTCCATTAATAATTTCAGGATCGGTACCAATAATATGTTGAAATCCAAACGCTCGAGCGATGGGCGAAATCACAAAAGTATTCGTCGCACTGACTAAACAACATAAATCACCCAGTTCTAAATGTCGATTTACTAGGTCTAAAGCGGGCTGGGTAATCTTGGGGCGAATCACTTCAGCCATATATTGTTCGTGAAACTCTGCTAAACGTGCTAAACGATGATCCTTTAAAACACTTAACATCACCGCAATAGAATCTTCAACCTTTAAAACACCCGCTTTATAGCGTCTAAACATTTCATCGGCAGCTTCCCTTAATGCTTTGGGATCAGACACACATCCTTTATGAATCAAAAATTCTATCCACTCATGATCGGAATCTATCGGTAATAAAGTGTGGTCCAGATCAAATAAAGCTAATCTACGCATCATCTTTATGCTCCAAAAACTCTTTTATTAAAGGAATTGATAACTGTCTATGTTTCGATAAGGTGTAATTATCTAATGCGGCCAACAAATCCATCATACTACTGGCATTGCTAGCATAATTCTTAAACAACCAAAGCACGGTTTGGGGTGAGCATGACATCCCTTTATTAGACGCACGCTCGATAAATAAGTTCATTAAATCATGTTCACTCAAATGCTCTAATTTCCATATTTGATCCCACGACAATCGATTACGCAAATCTTCTCGTAAATGACTCAGACCAAAAGGAGAATGATCGCCCGTCATCAGCAAACAAAAAGCATTAGATTGTATTTGACTTTCTCGCCATTCATTGATCAAATAAAACAGATGTTCTTGACTTTCGCGATCCAAGCTTTGGATATTGTCAATACCCACCAAATGAGGGTGTTCGCCTTGAAAATTCGGTACTTGCTCTTTCTGTGCATCGATATATCGACCATCAAATGAATGAATAATCGCTTTAAGTAAATGTGTTTTACCTGATCCTTTTTCACCCCAGATATAAACCATTTGACCCAATTTCAACTGCTGAATCTGGTAGATGAGATCAACATTTTTGCCCACCACAAAATTATCAAAGCTAGGTTCAATATTGGACTGAATATCTAAAATGCCTTGAATCATTGCTCATCCGTATAAAAAGTACTACTGCGGTAAGAGGCATAAACTCTTCTTACTAAAACCGACGCAGTGGCACACAATGGTAAGGCTAACAAGACACCGAAAAAACCAAATAACTTACCAAAAATAAACACTGAAAAAATAATAAATAACGGGTGCAGACCAATACGATTACCCATGATATTTGGCGTTAACACCATACCCTCTAGCACCTGTCCGACACCGTAAATAATCGCGACTGCCAGTAATCCATAATAGTCACCGAACTGAAGCAATGCCGTTAAAATCGCTAACGTTAAACCAATCCCAATCCCCACATAAGGAATAAAGACCAGCATACCTGTCAAAATACCAATCGGTATCGCACTATCAAATCCTGCAATCGTCAAACCAATACTGTAATAAAAAGCCAAAATCACCATGACGAGTAACTGCCCACGCAAATAGCTAGATAGCAAGCTATCAATATCACTTAATAGACTTTGGGCAGAATTTAAAAAACGTCTGGGGATCAAATCTCTTGTTCTTGCAATAAATCCCTGCCAATCTAAAAGAAGGTAAATAGCGACAATTGGCGATAATAAAATAGTAATCACAACGGTAATCACCACCGTACTGCTATCCAATACATATTCAAACACCGAGTTAGTCATATTATTCGTTCCCATCACGGCATCTTGTACAAAGGAACGAATCGCAGATAATTCAATGCTCGCATCAACCCCCATAAAGGATCCAACCTGTGCAGCAAAATTCGTATTATATAGTTGGACCCAATAAGGAATTCGCGTGATCACCAACAATAACTCTCTTCGCAAGAGAGGGAATACCACGAGGATAATGCCCAGTATGATCAAAATGAGCAATAACACCGAAAACCCCACGGCCACAGGACGGGGAATTTTCATCATGACCAAATACTGCACCACTGGAGCTAATACATAAGCGATAGCCACCCCTAACATAAAAGGTGCCAAAACGGGAGACAGAATGTAAAACAAAAAGGCACATACCATGCCCACTGCCACCCAAATAATTGTTTGGTTACGTTTTGATTTGTCCAATGTTATTCTCACTGAAAATAAAACTTTCTTATTTTACCTTTTTTACCGCTTTAAACATATAAATTCATCATTTCCGCTACAGATTGACAGGCTTTCAACCCTCAATAATTTCACTGTAATCGGCTATTTCTTTACTACCTCCCTCTTACTGTTCACAAAGTTTTCTTAGCCTGTTATTCAACCGCCCTAAAAACAAGCACGTTTTATTTCAGTTAAATAGCTTAGAGAAAAAGACAGAAACGTTTCACAACGATTTAGGTTAAAGAATATTAGCACGCACGCTAGATAGACAAAAAAATCACTTAGGAACGACACCAAAAACGCATCATGACGAACGACTATTAAGCGTCCATCACATCTCCAAAATCGACAGCTTTTTTAAGGTCTCATGTGCTTTCTCGTAGTTTGGCATTAAGGTTTTGACACGTTTCCAAAAAGCAGGACTATGATTCATTTCTTGTAAATGTGCAACTTCATGGGCCACGACATATTGAATCAAAAATACATCATAAAAAATCAACTGCCAATGCAATCGGATCACCCCGCGACTACTACAAGATCCCCATCGACTCTTGGCTTGCGTTAAAACAAACTTAGTAAAATAAATATCATGTTGACGACAAAAATCATGTAAAAAAGCATTTAAAAAAGAAGCCGCCATGCCTTTATACCATTGTTCACACAAGTATCCAATTTCTTTAGAAGATGCGTGAACAGGGGCTTTAATACGTAATGTATCCCCCTCTTGAGGAGAAAATTTATCAAGTTTTGTTTGACCATTGGCATCCACATATTCATAAGGCCAAGCAAAATCGGGGCTTACATGAAGTCGCAACTGTTTTCCAAGATAAGGAATATTCGCTTGATCTTGCCAAACCAACTTCATCAAAGGTGAAGCACGTTGTGAGAATTCGTAAAACTGTGTGGCGATCCAATCTGATTTTTGTTTGATAAATTGTTCGATATATTCTCGTGACAGGGACAATGGTGCTTTCACGATTAATTGTCCCTGATGGATATGTAATGCTAAGGTCTTTCGACGAGAACGAATTAAATGATACGCAAAAATGCCATGTCGCGTTTGAACTTGATATGACTTATTCATATAATTCTGGATTAAGAACCTTTTGTTCCTGTTCTATCCAATCTTCGACTTCTTTCATAATCTCTTGATGATTTCTGCCTGCCGTTTGAATAACTGGGCCAAAAGAAATCGTAATCGTGCCAGGTTTAAGAATGACCGCTTTTTTCTTCCAGCACAAACCTGCATTCAACGCAACGGGTAGAATATTCGCACCACTGGCTAAGGCCATTCTTGCCGCACCTTGTTGATAACGACCTTTTTCGCCAGGAGCGACACGCGTTCCCTCAGGAAAAATAACGGGATCACGATGTTCTTTAACACGCTCAGCACCGATTTCAACCAGCTGACGAATCGCTTCTGTGGGTTTTGAACGATCGATAGGAATATGTTTTAGACGCGAAAACGCCCAACCAAAAATAGGAATTTGGTTCAATACTTTTTTATGAACATAACAAACTGGATTGGGCATAAACCAAGGAAAAAACAAGGTTTCATACATAGATTGATGTTTACTACATACAATAACCGGTTCATCAGGAATATGCTCCCTACCTTTGATGACATAGTTAATGCCCACGATCCATTTGGCTCCCCAAATCATCATTCTGGGCCATACCACCATAAAGCGATAGCGTCTTTTAAAGCCAATGGGAATTAAACATGATAATAGGCATAAAATACCGTAAATGACCATGCTCAACAGGCCAAAAATCGCATATAAAATAGAACGAATATAAATCAACACCCTTACGCCTCATTTGCCAATAATGTTTTTGCAATACTTGCCAAGTCGTCAAATACTTTCGTTTCCTTAGGTAAATCGGGATCATTCATCGTTTTAAGCCCATTTCCTGTTTTCACCAAATAAGGAACAAATCCCCCCGCAACCGCAGCCTGTAAATCCCTCAAAGAGTCTCCCACCATAGGAACATTTGAGGGATCGATCTCATATCGTTTAATAATATCTAACAGCATGCCAGGAAGCGGTTTTCGACACGCACAATGATCTTCAGGAACATGGGGACAAAAGAAAATACTATCTACCTTACCACCTAATGGAGTCAGTAGTTGATTCATTTTTTCATTCATCGCCAGAAAATCTTCTAAGCCATAATAACCTCTACCAATGCCCGATTGGTTAGTGGCAATACTGATTTTCCAATCATGACGAGACAGTGCAGCAATGGCTTCTAAGCTACCTAGCAAAGGCTCCCATTCATCCACTGTTTTCACATAATCTAGACGATCAACATTAATCACACCATCTCTATCCAAAACGATTAATTTCATTTTGCTAACCTAGAAATATCGGCTACTAAATTCATCAACTGATGTAATGATTGCAATAAAGACAAACGATTGAGTCTGACTTTCTCATCATCAGCCATCACCATTACCTTATCAAAGAATTCATCCACCGCAGCCTTGCTATTGGCCAATGTCTTCAACGCTGTTTCATAATCTTGCTTGTTCACCGCGTCTTGAGCTATCGGTGTTAACTTCACTACCCATTCAAACAAATTCTTTTCAGCCTCTTGTTCAAATAAGTGAGGGTCAACGGTTGGTAATGTATCCTCAACCTTTTTGAGCAAATTCGTCATGCGTTTATTCGCCGCAATCAAACTCTCTGCTTCTGGCAATTTAACAAACGTTGCAATGGCCTTAACCCTAGATTCCACTTCCAAAATCGGTGGGTTCACCGTTAAGACAGCATCCACATCTAGTCGATCGTAGCTTTGATTTAACTGGTTTCTGTAACGTTCTAAAATAAAGGCATTTACGTCATCGACCACTGATTCCAATAACGATTGAGTAAACGTATCGCGTGCGATCTGTAGCATCTTTCTCAAGTCCACACGGTCTTTTAAGAAAGACAATTTTTCAATCACGCTAATCAAGCCTAATGCAGCTCTTCTTAAACCAAATGGATCTCTTTCACCTGTCGGTGCTAAGCCAATTCCCCAGATACCGATTAAGGTTTCCAAACGTTCAGCCATAAATAAAATAGCAGATGTTAAATCATTAGGTTCGACTTCCACATCATAACGTACCGCGTATTGTTGAGCTAAGGCTTTCACAACAGATTCAGATTCTCCATCATATTTGGCGTAATAAGCACCTATCACGCCTTGCAACTCTGGAAATTCGCCCACCATATTAGACGTTAAATCTGATTTAGACAGTAAGGCGGCACGTTTGGCCAAAGATTCATCCGCACCGAACAACTTAGCCAATCCTAGCGATATCGCTTCTAAACGCTGAACACGTTCAAACTGTGTTCCTAATTGGTTATGATAGACAATGGACTTTAATGAATCCAAACGATCGATTAACTTAATCTTACGATCGGTAGTAAAGAAAAACTCTGCATCGGCTAAACGAGGACGTACCACACGTTCATTACCCTCGATAATATGATGCGGATCAGAAATCGGCATATTACTGACGATTAAAAACTGATGACTTAATGCGCCATCTTGTTTAAACAAAGGAAAATATTTCTGATTCAAACGCATCGTTAAAATCAAGCATTCAGCAGGCACTTGCAAAAATCTTTCATCAAATTTGCCTACATAAACTGCTGGATACTCCACCAAAGCCGTCACTTCATCCAATAAAGCTTGAACCTCAGGACCCTCACCAATCGTTAAATTCAAACGTTTTGCTTGTTCATTTAGTTGCTTGAGAATCATCGCCTGACGCTCATCAAAAGAGGCGATAACATAAGTTCGTTCTAAAGCATTCGCATAATCATTCGCATGATCCAGACTAATCGGTTCTTGAGATAGGAAACGATGACCGTGTACGGTTCGGCTAGATTGGATACCTAACAAAGTTAAAGGCAACACGGCCAAACCATATAAAGCCACCACACCATGAACAGGGCGTACAAACTTAACACTTGTTTTACCATCGGCTAACTGGTAACGCATCACTTTCGGAATCGGTAACTTAGCAATCGCTTGTTCAACAACCTCTTGCAATACGTTTTCTAGTTTTGCTCCCGTTGCGATGCCTGCTGCCATCAAATAATCTTGTTTTCCATCGGATTCAACGATCAAATCTTTCACGTTCAAATGCGATAAATTTTTTGCGGCTAATTTTTTCAATAAGGCTTCACTTGCCGTACCATCAGCATTTAAGCCCACTTTAGCAGGCATTAATTTTTCTTTAAACGGCTTATCTTCTGCTTGGGCCATCACGGATGTAAGGCTAACTGCCAAACGTCTAGGCGTTGCGTACTCTGTCACTTTAGAAGAGCTTGATAACAATCCTAAACCAGTCAAACTTTCTTTTATTTGTGTTGCAAAAGATGTGCCTAATTTTTTCAATGCTTTGGGAGGCAACTCTTCTGTAAACAACTCTACTAATAATGTTTCTTCTTTCATTACCTACTCCATTAGTCTTTTAACATGGGGAACCCAAGTGCTTCTCTCGACTCATAATAGCATTGGGCAACAGCACGCGATAATTGGCGGATTCGCCCAATATAGGCCGCACGTTCCGTCACACTAATCGCACCACGAGCATCTAATAAGTTAAAGGTATGAGCGGCTTTTAATACCAATTCATAAGCAGGCAAAGCCAAAGGAACTTCCATCATCTTTTTCGCTTCTTGTTCATAATCTGCAAAATGTTGGAACAACACCTCTGTATTCGCGTATTCAAAATTATAGGTAGATTGTTCTACTTCATTTTGGTGATAAACATCACGATAATAAATTTTTTCACCATTTGGTCTTACCGTCCAAACAATATCATAGACACTTTCGACATTCTGTAAGTACATCGCCAAACGTTCTAAACCATAGGTAATCTCGCCAGTGGTAATGGAACAATCCAAACCACCCACTTGCTGGAAATAAGTAAATTGGGTCACTTCCATACCGTTTAACCACACTTCCCAACCTAGCCCCCAAGCACCCAAAGTCGGGTTCTCCCAGTCATCTTCCACAAAGCGAATATCATGTTCTTGCGGATTGATACCAATAGCCTGCAAGGATCCAATATACAAATCGATAATGTTTTCTGGTGCTGGTTTTAATACCACTTGGAACTGATAATAATGTTGCAAACGGTTCGGATTTTCGCCATAACGCCCGTCTTTAGGTCGTCTAGAAGGCTGTACATACGCTACATGCCAAGGCTCAGGTCCAATCGCACGTAAAAAAGTAGCGGTATGAGAAGTACCCGCTCCCACTTCCATATCATAAGGTTGTAATAAGGCACAACCTTGTTCACTCCAATAATTCTGTAGTTTTAAAATCAATTGTTGGAAAGTAAGCATCGTCATCCTATTTATGCTATTTAAATCAAAGTATCCATTTTATACGAGATAGATTTCAAAAGGATACTCACGCAAAGCCATATGAAAAAAACCGATCTCAACCCAACAAGCCAAGATCGGTATCTTTTCAATCAAAAAATGTATTAATGAGTATCGTGTCCTGATAACTCATCTGGAGAGTCAGGAAAATCGCCACGTTCAGGCAAATCATCAGATTCTGGGATATAGTCGCCACGTTCAGATGAATTGTCTAGAACAGGACCTGGGGCCCCACCCATCATCGCACCAACTGCTTGGTTTAATTCAGGGTAAGTATATTCTTTACCATTAGTGAACTTGATTTTCTGACTATCGCCTGATACATCAATCTTCAAATTCAATGGTTCATTCTCATCCTGAGGTTCTACCACGCCGAATGAACTTAACAATCCTGCATACACTGGTAATGTAAATTTAACCTCTGCAAAATCATTCTGATGAAGGGCTTTGTCAATGTTTTCAGCCACTGAAATCCATGATCTCAAATCCACATCCCCTTTCACAGAGAAGCTATCTACCGTATCCTCTATATCAGCACGAGGATTATCATTGTATTTGAAACTCGCGTGACCGCTTAGATTCGTTTTAAATCCATCCGCCGATTCCAATTCAAGCTTCTTAAATTCCATTTGCATAGGTTGGTCTGGCTGGATATAAGCGAAAATCTTGTCACCCTCATCTAGCACGGGTACATTTTTGGAGTCATATTGAGCATAAAGTTTTTTGCCGATATTCACGCCATTAATATTCAAATCATCAATTAATGCATCCCCTGATACCGTCGCTCTACCCAATAACTCACCTTGTCCCGTTACTGGTTTTATATCCATTTTCTGTGAGAAGTTCCATTCTTTGGCTTTCAAAGAGAATTGAAACATTTTGGAATCAACATTCACATCTTTAAATGTCATCTGGTACTTTAATGATTGAAGAATCGTGTTAACCACCTCTTTCTCATTATCCAAGTTCTTAGGCAAATACAAATCATTCAAACCAAAATGCGAAGCACCAATAGAAAGTAGCGTACCTGTCGTATTATCAACGAATTTTGTACCGTCCATCACATAAGAAAGATGATGCACTTTTTCTTTATCAAACGTCAGGTCTAAATTACCTTTATCGATATTTACCTGATACTTACCATCCACACTCATGCGGATATTTTTTGCAAAACCTTTTAGATCAGTTACCCCTGAATAATAGGTCCAAAATTCACTATTCTGTTCATCAACTGAAAGTTGAACAGATGAATCTCTAGAAGCCTCTTCTTTAAACTCACCATAAGCCACAACAGGCACCAACCCTGTTTTGTGGAGTTTTAAATAAGGATAAGGGCCTGGATAGACATTAAAAGCACTTTTGCTACCATCCTGAACATTCGATAATTCTACTACCTTCTTAAAGAAACCGTTTTCACTTACACGTAGGCTAAAAGGAAATCCCTTTTCCTTAAACAGTTCATCTAAGTGAGTGACTTGTTCATTAATCTTCTGTCCATTTACATAGATTAACCCCGTGTTGACCGCCAAAGCCAACACCACCACACCTGTTCCGTATTTTAAAAGTTTCATTTACTTTCCCTATCAAAACAATAATCAGATAATTTAATAAAATCCGTCACTGACAACTCTTCCGGACGAGCCGTTTCCGAAATACCTACTACATCCCAATCGATCTGATACGCTTGTAAACTACGTCTTAACATCTTGCGTTTTTGGCTAAACGCTTCTAATACCATTCGCGAAAATGTTTCATAAGATCGAGCTTGGGGTCTATCATTAGGTAATGGAATCATCCGAACGATTGATGACATCACCTTAGGAGGAGGATTAAACGCCTCGGGTGGCACATCAAACAAAGAAAACATCTTATACCGTTCCTGTAGCATCACAGACAAACGTCCATATGCACTCGAACCAGGCTGAGCCACCATTCTATCTATCACTTCTTTCTGTAGCATAAAATGCTGGTCAACGACCAAATGAGCCACATTCATTAAATGAAATAACAAAGGCGTTGAAATATTATACGGTAAATTTCCAACAATTCTTAATGGATGCCCGCATAAAGAAAAATCAAATTCTAAGGCATCGATTTCATGCACAGTTAATTTTTCTGGAGGATACGTATTTCTAAGTCGTTTAGCCAAATCTCTGTCAATTTCTACTACTTGTAAATGATTTAAGCGATGAAGCAAAGGAGCGGTCAAAGCGGAAAGACCTGGACCAATTTCCACCATACGATCAGTAGAAAGGGGGGCAATCACCCCCACAATTTCATCGATTACGCTTTGGTCAGATAAGAAATGTTGGCCAAAGCGTTTTCTTGCCTGATGAGCCATTTTATTTACTCAACTTGTTGTCAATATAAGCACCGGCACGAATCTGTGCATAAAAGTTTTCCAATGCCGCTTGAGCTCTTTCCTCGTAAATATTGTTACGTGCGAGGTTACGACGGACAATATTCGTAATATCTTGAGCATCTTTTGCATTGACTTTAACAATGTACAAAGCATTATTGGCAATAAAAGGCTTGCTATAAGTGCCTATCGCTGTTTCATGTAACGCTTTTAACATCACAGGCGAGGTATCCGTTTCCGTCAACCAACCCACATCACCCCCTAAAGGTGCTGAATTATCATCCGAGTATTTTCTAGCGACGGTATTAAAATCAGCACCTGATTGCAATTCCTTATAAGCCTCTTGAATCTTAGCTTTCGCTAAATCTGGTGTGAGTACAGGCGTTGCCACCACGCGAATAAGCTGCGTTTCAAAGCGTTGCATCATAATGGGTTTACCTGATTTCAGCTGTTTAGCCAGTTCAGATTCTTGCGTACTAATCGATTGTTTTCTGTGTTTCACCACCCCACGTCTTTCAACAACACGTAGAATATGAATACCATTAGGAGCTTCAATCGGTCTTGATACACCACCGTCAGGGACGTTCTGAGTAGCATCAATAAAAAGCTGAGGCCAATCTTCTAACAATCTCAACCCTAGGTCTCCACCCGCTGAGGCATTCTGAGCAGCCGAGTATCGAAGTGCCAATGAGGCAAAATCTACGCCTTGAGATAAACTTTTGTAGATTTGTTGAATCGTATCACTGATTTTTTTAATCTGTTCAGGGCTAGGATGCTCTGGTAACGGTAAAAAAATCTGTTGCAAATGAATCGCCTTTGGCACAAAATAAGGCTGTGTCACATCTATTGGTTTAATCTGATGATCAAGTAATCCCAAAGGATGTTCTTTTAAGAATCCATCAACATCTACTTCATCGACCACAACTTCATTTTGGACGATCGCTTGGCGTAACATCTGCATACGAAGTTCTGTTCTGAAATTCTCAATATAATCATCCCATCTTAGCCCTTCTCTTTGGACCGCCACTCTTAACTGATCCAAATTCATATTGTTACGCATAGCCGTATCGGTCAACGCGGCAGATAACTGTTGAGGGGTAACTTCGATACCGTATTGGTCAGCACGCTGCGTCAATAACTGTTCATTAATCAAAGCGTTTAACACATCTTCTTTTTGTCGTAGGTTCGAATGATTAATACGCAAAGTTGCTAAACGTTGGTTTAACTGTGTTTCGGTAATAATTTGGCTGTTAACAACGGCGACCACGCGATCGATAGGCGTCGCCGAAAAAGCCATTGTCGGCAATAAAGCAGACACTAATAAAATTTTTTTAATATGAGAACGCATCATTCATACCTTTCATACTTTGAGTTAAGTTCATTTTCTGGATTAACCGCTTCGTATCCTGGAATACTCTTACGTAAAACCTCAACAGGATTAGTACCTAATGAACCTAACCCTTGAAGTTCTAATTGCAGGTAAATCGCAGAGTTTTGGGCATTTTTCCCTACCGCATAACGCTGCAACACAATTCTACCTGCCCAACAACAATTACCCTTATATTCTATCCCTAGAATAGACTGTGATAATCGTTTTTCACGAATCGCATAATCCAAACGTCCGACTGCATAAAGATTTTTAGTAAATGGCCACTGAAACGCCATCCCCACGGTTTCTTTACCTGTCGAATCAGAATAATTAGGATTAGGCATATAACTTAATGGATCGCGTTTATAACGATAACTGAGTGAAAATGATGTTAATCGTTTAGGCATCCATCGAATACTCGCCATTGTAGCAATATTTTGGTATTGTTTTGAGCTGACCTGACCGCCCAGTTCAAGATCTAATGTATTGGTCAACGCAACCTCAGCATTCACCAACATATCAGAACGTCCATAATTATCAGGGTCTTCTCCTGGCAACCACACACGTTTTTCATTCAAATAATAACGCTGTGCTAATTGTAGTGCCAATCGCTGTTTGCCCGAATCTTCATCGTACCAGCGAGAACTCAAGCCCACGGTGACGATATTACCTGTGTTAATGCGATCCCATCCTGTATAGCGATTAGGCTTAAACACAGATCCCATACTAAACTCAGATAAACTGGTATCGTACACGGGAATATCCGATTGATCGCGATAAGGAATACTCACCAAATAAACCCTTGGTTCTAATGTTTGGATACTAGGCTGACCAAATAAACTGGTTTTTCTTCTAAAAATCATCCCACTGTCCAAACTAAAGATGGGTAATACACGATTAACGGTGGCACGATTTCGACCTGATTGGCTAGAAATCGGGTAATTCACATTCGGGTAAACTTGTCGCCATGTATTAAGGTACTGCTGATACCAATTCGTTTCATAACGTGTCGCATGTAACCCCACTTCTGGAATGATGTACCAGCCTGCCTTTCTAATCGGATAAGACACGCGAGTATAACTCATGTAGCGAGTGCCGTCTGGAGCACGGTGTCCGCCTGTGTATTGGGTCCATGGTAGCTTATCGCCAAAATATTTTGGAAACTCAAACCGCGTGATGCTATTTTCTGTGGATACATCAAATCCATACCAGTCATAACGTTTACCTTTTAGGGTAAATTCAGGCAAGCGTTCATATTGTCCATAAACCGTATCAGATGTCTGATCTTGCAACACTTGGTATTTTTGGAGGGTAAGCTTTGCTGTCCAATAATTTCCATCATCGGCATTCAAAGAGATGGAACGATTTAAGTAGATCGTATCGCCTAAATCAATGACACCTCGTCTGAAATCACGGTAGTAATCATCATCCGACACGGCGTTCCAATCCACATCCATGCTAATTTTGAAGTCATCGATCTGGCCTAATCGTTGGTGATGACGATAATTCCAAGACCAGCGAGATTGGTGCAACTGCGTATCGCGAGGCATATAACTCCATCCAATCTGACCATTTCCCGTCGTCGTCAAATAACGTGCTTCGGTTTCCAATAAGGCACCGTGTTTCGTTAAGATTCTCGGCGTTAAAGTTAGATCATAGTTCGGTGCCAAATTAATAAAATAAGGCACGCTCAAATCCAAACCACTACGTGACGTAATGCTGATCATGGGGGCTAGAAAACCCGTTGTTTTTTCTTTTCTTAATACATAAGACAAATAAGGGAACCAAAACACGGGGGTTCCTTTGATGTAAAGTGTGGCATCTCGAGCTTGAACACTATTTTTGGCATCATTTACTTTCAACACTTTAGAACGTACCTGCCACACCTGATCTTCGCATGGGCAGGCTGAATACACGGCATCATCAAAGACGATGATGTTATTGTCTTTTAGAACAGCGGATTTTGCATAACCTACGCCATTATTTAGCAAGTGATATTTGATATTCGTAATCTGACCTGATTCTTCATCAAAATGATAGTCAGCCGTATCGCCTGTGATCAATGTTCCGTCTTTTAAGACACGGATATTCCCAACCAAGGTGGCCGTATTTTTATTCTGGTCATATACGATTTTATCGCCTTTTAGAATAATATCGGCACGTCTGACCTGAGCGTTTTGGCCCAATGTCAACGTATTATCGGCATAGAACACATCTCGGCTTTTTGTATAGCTCGCCAACTGATTATCTTTAGGAGACTGTTCTGATAATAAATTGATACTCTCAAGTGGCTCACTGGCCATCGCATATAAGCTACAAAATGGTAATCCAATAGCCAAAGAAATAAGACGAATATATATTTTATCCATGTAAATATCGTAAAATCAAAGAATACAGCCTTAAAAAAATTTAAAATTAAGGCGATAAAGTTTTATTTTACCTCATAACCGTAAATTCGCATAAAGTCTGTTGCTATGAGTCAAGAACAAAGATTTTTAGATTTAACCCATTGGATCCAAAAACTAGGCTATTGTGCCGATAGTATATCACCCGCTTCGTCTGACGCTAGTTTTAGACGCTATTATCGGATTGAAGATGAAAAAAATCATCGCTCCCTAATTGTGATGGATGCACCCAGTCAACACGAAAAAATCGAGCCTTTTATCGATATCACACATCGTCTAGAAAAAACTGGCGTGAATGTCCCTAAAATCATCGCTCAAGACCTTGAACAAGGTTTTTTATTGTTAACCGATTTAGGGATCCCTACTTACTACGATGTCGTGACTAATGGAGCAGATGATCGTCTTATCCAAACGATTTATCGACAGGCTGTTGAAGCGATGGCAGAGATGCAAAAAGCCGACACAAAAGGACTCCCCGTTTATGATAAAACGCATCTTATGCAAGAACTCGATTTGTTTAACGAGTGGTATTTAGATAAATATTGTCAAATCACACTGAGTCCTAAAGAGAAAGAAGCTTTGTTCTATGCTTTTGACTATTTGACGAATTATAACGATAAAGAACCCAAGGTATTTATACATAGAGACTTCCATTCTCCTAATCTTATTTTCTGTGAAGACGAGGACCGCTATGGCCCTAACCCTGGCATTATCGACTATCAAGACGGTGCATTAGGGCCTGTTAGCTATGATCTTGCCTCTACTGTGATGGATGCGAGAACCACTTGGGATGAGGAATGCCAAATCGATTGGGCGATTCGTTATTGGAAAAAAGCCGAGTATATTGGTTTGCCAGTTCCTGATAATTTTGCTGACTTTCACCAAAATTACGAATACATGTCTTTACAACGAAACCTAAGAATTTTAGGCGTTTTTGCACGACTTTCTTTAAGAGATCAAAAACACCAATATCTTAACCATATGCCTCGTGTGATCAAATATGTTCGTCAAGTCGGCTCACGTTATCATCCATTTAAGCCAATTGTTAACATTCTTGATCGTATTGAGAACATCAAACAAGAAGTGAAATACACGTTTTAAACGCCTATGAAAGCGATGATTCTTGCTGCCGGTAGAGGCGAACGAATGAAACCTCTTACGGACAGCTGTCCTAAACCATTACTGAACGTCCATGATAAACCGCTTATTGTTTGGCATATCGAACGATTAAAGGCTCATGGCATTCAAGATATTGTGATTAACACAGCTTGGTTAGGGGAGCAAATTACCCATGCCTTGGGAAAGGGAGAACAATGGGGAGTGACGATTGAATACAGTCATGAACACTATCCAGGTTTAGAAACAGCAGGCGGCATTGCCCAAGCACTTCCTTTATTAGGTCAAGAACCTTTTTTAGTGATAAATGGCGATATATGGACGGATTGGCCTATTCAAGAGGCATTTAAAATGCGTGATGATTTAAAACGTCATGAATGCTTAGCCTCGCTCATCTTCGTTAACAATCCTGCCCATCACCCTTCAGGCGATTATGGGATACAAGACCATCGACTCTGTTCTAAGACACCTGAAAATGCATATACATTCAGTGGTATCGGTGTTTATCAACCCGAGTTCTTCAAAAAAATTGCCCATTACCAACCCATGATTCCTTATAAATTAAAACCATTATTTGACCAAGCACTCGCTAATCATCAAGTGATGGCTCATTTGTACCAAGGATTATGGTTTGATATTGGGACTCCTGAACGTTTGGCAACACTTGATCATCTACTTCGTTCATCCCATCTATCTATCGACCCGTCTCATCATTGCATCGATCCATCATGAACACACTTCAATTTCTTGCTCATTTAGGCGTTATCTTTAGCATCGGTTTTATGGCGAGTTTTCTCAGTATTAGCTTGTTATTACTCGTTTTCCTATGCACGTTAAAATTTACCCGTTTCATCCAAGAAAAGCCTTATATTGCAAGTTATCAGATATGGAATCGCTGTTTAAGCATTTCTTTACTCATGACCACTGCTATGGCGGTTCCAGTAGTGCTTCAAATCAGTTCGGTTTGGCCAAATATTTGGAGTTATATGCCTTCACAAGTAAGCGTATTACTTTGTTTATCAACCTGCATTATTATCTTTTGTCAGCTAGGATTGATGCGTTCTTCCTTATACGAAAAATACAATCTCCAACATCAACTTTTAAAATATCAATCCTTAGGGGCCACTATCTTATTTTTTATTCTCGTTTACTTTACACTACTTTCCACCTACTGGATTATTCACCCTCAAGAAGCTGATTTTTCCCAGTCGTTCAATATCCATATATTTTTCAGTTGCATTTTATTAGCGATATTAGGGGCGTTACCATTGGGACTGTTGATGTTAACGACCGTTACTTGGCGTTCATCCTTTTTTCCATTACACGAGGGTAATCGCTTGGTTCAAAAAAACGCATTAATTTTTGCTTGGATTGGTTGGTGTACCTTTGCTTTATTATCGTTACTTTTGCATTACAACGTCCCAAATTACTGGCAATGGGGCTATCAAAACCACCCTTTTTTCACCCTGCTTTTTATATTAGGGCTTTTATATACGATTGCCATTATTATTTGGCTCACGTTACATTGGCCAAAGTACAAAGACAATCAATCTCCTGTCTTAAACCAACTACTTCCCTACACGTCATTAGTGGGACTTATTATTTCGCTAACGTTTTATGCGGTAGCGATTGACTATGCCTTATCCAACCAACTTAATGTATTACTATTGTACGAGGGCGATAATGTCTTCATTTTAAGTTTGGGACTGGTTATTTGGTTTAGTATTTATGCACTGCTTACCTTTGCCTTTGGACGCATGATGTATAGCAGTGCTAAAAATGGCATTGAACTATTACATTCATCTCATCATCATGAATAATATTCTGCAACACTTATCCGCTTCACTCGATTTGTCCATTAGCGACCCTGCGTTCTGGCTTCCTTTGGCATGCTATGGCATTTTATTTTTAACGATTTTGACGAGCATGATTTTAGAGGGGTTCGACATTGCACTTGGTTTTTTAGCCCCATTTATTGGACAAAAACGCGTCATGAAAATGCTCAGTCGTTGGAGAGAGATCAATCAGTTTTGGTTATTGTTCACCATTATCTTTTTTATCTGTGCCTTTCCAAAAGCTTGGTCTTACCTAGCAAGCATGATTTTCTATCCACTTATTTTAGTGGCGATTGGATCCATTACCCGCACGTTAGGATATGAATTTTGGCTAAGAAGTGTGGACTCTAAAAAGCTTTATAGCACCTTATTTAGCATCGGTTCGATATGTACGATTTTTGCCTACGGTTGGTTATTAGGGCTTTTTGTAGTGAATTTCCAAGATGACTTTAACGACCAACTCATCGCATTTTTAATTGCTTTATTAAGTTTCGCTATATACGGTTTGCTAGGAATTTGTTGGATACTTTTGAAATCAAACCGACATATTCTGCAACTACAAGCCATTATTTGGGCAAAACGATTATCTCGAATTTCCGCGATATTTGTCATCCTAACTTTAACAACATTAGTGTTTGCGAATACGGGGATTTTAAACAAATGGATCGCTTATGCTCGTTTAAAAAATTTCGTTATTTACTGGTTTATCATTCTTTTTATCTTCGTCTTGTTTGAGGTGAGTATCCGAAAATGTGAAGAGAAAATCCGTCAGCACATCACGCAGCACATTCTTTATAAAACCCCATTTTTTATCTTACAGCTACTGACTGTCGTGACCCTACCAGGTATCGCTTACTGTTATTTTCCATTCTTTGTCTATGGTGAATTAAGCATTTGGGAAAGTATCAATTCCATTCAATCACTAAAAACACTCTTTACCTTAGCAATTTGCACCTTTCCCGTTATTGCGATTTTTATTATTTATATGTATTACGATATGTTTATTCAATCAGATCAAAAGACTGAAAAATCGTAAATTTCCTATACAAAACAATCAGTTAATCGGTCAAAGAATTTTTTATGGGGGGGGGGGATTTGTAATTTAAATGTTTCGGCAAAAGGCAGTGTTATACTCACCATCAAAGCACCAGAATCCGTACTGCCTAACTCTAAGCTACCTTGATGTGATTCAATAATTAATTTTGCTAACGTTAAGCCCAAACCTGAACTTCCTGTTAATGTCCGTGCAGAATCTAATCTAGAGAATGCACGCAAAGCCTCTTCCCTTCTTTCTTCTGGAATACCTTGACCATGATCTGAAAACACGATAGACCAAGAAGATTGCTCTGGCAAGGATGTCAATTTAATTTCCACAGGAGGTAGGGCATACTTAATCGAATTAGAGATCAAATTATCAATCACACGACTTATCGCCAGAATATCGACATAAGCCAGTGCCTCATCGATATCACTGTCAAACTTAACTTCAATACCCACATTATTCCAGTGATCCTGACGTTCTAAGATCAACTCAACCAAATTTTGTTTTTCAAAATGATAATTTGAAATATCCGATCCCTGAACATAATTAATAAACTGTTCAATGATCGCTTTCATCTCTGAAATATCATTCTTCATACCATTTCGAATAAACTCATCTTCGCACATTTCCACTCTTAGCAACATTCTTGCCAAGGGACTTTTTAAATCATGCGGTAAGCCTGATAACATGGTTCTTTTGACATTTTCAGATTCATTTAACGCTTTGACCATGCGATTAAAACTCATCCCCAAGTCATAAATTTCAGCAGGTCCATTCGGATCAACTTTTGCTAATTTACCCTCAGCAAAGGCTTCCGAAGCGATTTTTAACTGAAGAAGTGGACGTGAAATTCGTACCGCATACCATAATGAGAAGATTAAAAAGAATAAGGTACTAATGGCCCATACCAGCACAATCGATTGTAAATTAGGAGGTCTGATATTACCAACGGGAATAGAAATCCAACTTTTTACTGGCTGATTTTCATCGACGATAAGTGGCACAAAAATACGAGGAACACGTTTATTCAACAAGCCAATTGTGTGAGCAGGCAAATGTAGTGCATCTTCGATAATAAAAGCGATCTTAATAAAATTATCTGGATCTTCTTTGTTTAAACCATAATCCAGTTCATCGTCAAAATTTCTTAACTGTCCATCAACCAAATAAAAAGGCAAGGCTTCATCATCTGATGAACGCGTATAGACATACCACTGCTGCCCTGTCAACTCCCGAATCGAACTATCACGCTCTTCTTCAGGCACAGACAAAGCAACTTTACGAATAACATTAATACTCGTGACCAAATAACTGTTAACAACGTTATCAATATAGCGATTTTTAATGTATCCAGTCATGAAAATCGTCATTAACTGAACTAAAAAAATCATCCCCAACATCAAAAACACTAGCTGGACACGAAGAGAAAACGGCGGCAATGATCGGATTTTCATTAATTATTCAAATTCTTCAGGATCAGGCGTGAAACAGTAGCCCTCACCCCAAACAGTTCTGATCCATCGAGGTTTTTTAGGATCATCCTCAATAACTCTTCTTAAACGCAACACAGTAATATCAATGGCGCGATTGTTTCGCTCCTCCCCATCATCATGGCAATAATCTAATAATTCTTCACGACTTAATGCACGTCCAGAATGATTGATCAACGCTTCTAAAATCGACAATTCTCCAGATGTCAAACGAATAATTTTGTCATCTCTTTTTAGAGTCCGAGTAGAATAACTATACGTAAACGGACCAAAATCTAATGTATCTAAACTTTTTAATGTTTTGTGCGTGACAATGTGTCGTCTCAATAAACTTTCGATACGAGCCACCAATTCTCTTGGATCAAAGGGTTTACCTAAATAATCATCCGCCCCCATTTCCAAACCATGAATACGGTCATTAATCGTATCTTTTGCAGTCAACATAATCACGGGAATATTTATACCCGCTTCTCTTAATTTTATGCAAGCATCCAAGCCATCACCACTTGGTAACATGCGATCTAAGATCAACACATCTGGTGAATATTTCTCAATCTTAGCTTCTAGGCCATTCGCATCGACCGCAATCAAAGTATCATAGCCTTGTCTATTTAAGTATTCTGATAATAATTGACGCAAGGTGTTGTCATCATCTACCAACAGCAGTTTGATATGTTTCTTTTCGCTCATTGCCACACCTCAATTTACTGGAAAGTTACGCCTACCCAAAGATCGACCTGTTTTCGTATCTTTAAGTCTAATAGTGATACTCTTTGCTTGGAGTTTATTTGGCAAATCAATCTCCCCCTCACTTCGTGTAATCGAACTGACTAGCACGCTTCTGGATTCTGGCTTGGCATAACCAGCTTTGCCATTTTCATAAACACCGCTAATATCAAACTCTAACGTCACATCGACACTTTCATTCGTTTTCATATTACCCAAAAAATACAAGGTATAGTTTAACTTTCCTGGTATAGACGTGACTTTCGCTGTTCGCAAACTTAATTCCGAAATCTGAGTACCCGATGCCAATGCTTCTCTTAACAACGTCACTTCATCTTGAAGCTGTGAGACGCGGTCCTGAATCGCTTTTAGGCTTTTGTTCTGTGACTCGGTTTCATTCGTCACGATACCCAAACGATTTTTTAACTGCGCAATCTCTGATTCTTGTTGCATCGATAAGGTTTCAAAATGACGTTTCTCATCATTTGCCTTTTTGACATCATCAATAAATGCTTGCGATTCCTCCACCGTGAATCGTTTAGGGCCATAATTCGTTTGTAGAAACCAAAAGCCTCCTGCCCCCACAACAATACCTGTCAGCAACACCACGACCCAACGAGGCATCCGTTTACGTCTCTTGGAATAACTGCTGCTGTATATTGCACCATTGAATGAGTTTTTACTTCTAAAAAACGCCATACGTGTTCCGCTTATTTGTTAATTTGAGTAATGTAGTACTCGTTATTTTTCACTTCTACCGTAAAGTTTACCTCGTCACCTGCAGCCACCTTTGAGGCCAAAGAGGGGGTAATATGATAAGCAAAACTACCTGCGGGGATATTCAAACTCGTAATGGCAGATTGTTTGATAATAATCTTTCCATTATCCACACGGCGTACCTGACCACTACCTGTTGCAGTCGCCGCCATCACTGATGTACTCAATACTAAGGCACTCAATGTTAATAAAAATTTTTTCATGTTCTTACCTCTTTACTTTCGGCGTTTCAAGTGTACATTTGTTCAAAGCATACTCATCACAAGCATTTGAAATGTCGTGATTACAAGCCTTTGCTAAATATTTGCATGATCTGACCCCGTCTTTAAAGACACCAAAATCACCATTTTTATATAACAAACCTAAGGTGTAATTTGCCTGAGGAAAATCTTGTTTAGCCGCATCAGACAATAATTCCAAAGCTCTGACACTACTTTGTGGCACTGTATTACCAAACAAATACATCATGCCAAGATTCCACTGAGCTCGTGCATCACCTGATTTTGCTGCAGCTGAAAATAACTTGGCAGCGGCTTGTGCGTCTTGAGAGCGGATATGCCCACTCATATAAGCCAATGCCAAATCTGTCTGACATTCGGTCACTCCTTGGTTCGCACAATCCACTAAATGGGTTAGATGCGTGTCTGCTTTTGTCATCGTCATACTCACAAAACCTACTAAAACTACCGCACTTAACTTCTTAATGAATGTTGTCATGTAATAACCTAAAACGTATTATCCTACCTATTATAAAGTATTATCAAACTTTTCCAAAAAATCATGAACACTTATACCATAATCATGCCATTTACGCACTAGGTGTTCGCATCGTCACTAATTCTTCGGCCGCACTAGGATGAATGCCAATCGTTGCATCAAAATCAGCTTTCGTTAAGCCTGCTTTCATGGCCACTGCAAATCCTTGAGCTATTTCAGCGGCACCTTCACAAACGATATGTAAGCCAATTACTTTTTGATCCGCAGAATTCACCATTAATTTCATCAAAGCACGAGTATTGGCCCCACTCAATGTATGTTTTAACGGTCTAAAATCGCTTTTGAAAATTTGAACATCGCCATACCGTTGTCTTGCCTGTTCTTCCGTCAATCCAATCGTAGCAATTTCTGGATGCGTGAATACCGCCGTTGGCACATTCATCATGTCCAAAATTAAATTTGATTTTCGACCAAAATGATTATCCACCCAAACCATAGCTTGAGCCAATGCAACGGGCGTTAATTGGATGCCTCCGATGACATCACCTATCGCATCAATCCCCTCAATAGACGTGGCGAAATATTCATTTACTTGAATCTCACCTTTTGGACCTATCTCCCCACCTAACTCTTTAAAGCCCAAGCCCTCTAAATTAGGTTCTCGACCAATCGCATATAAGACCTGATCAACCTCAATAATATCGCCTGTGCTGAGTAACACTTGTTTTTGGCCATCATCAAGCAAATTCACGCGTTCTACTTCTGTGCCTGTACGCACATCAACACCTGCATTCATCATCTCTTTGGTAATGAATTGACGAACGTCTTGATCAAAGCCTCTTAACAACTGATCACCACGATAAGTCTGAATCACTTTTGCCCCTAATCCTTGAAAAATGCTTGCAAACTCACTGGCGATGTAACCACCACCTACAATTAAGAGTTTTTTAGGAAATTCTGGTAAATCAAAAATCTCATTAGACGTTAATACATATTCTTTTCCTGGGATATCAGGCTGTACAGGACGGCCACCTGTCGCGATCAAAATACGATCCGTGTTTAATATTTTTTTCTCATTTTCTGTTTCGACCACCACTGTATTGGGGCCGTCTATCCTGCCTTTGCCATGAATGATATCCACTCCAGCTTTTTCTAACAACCCTTGATAGACGGTGTTCAAACGTGTTATCTCTTTGGTTTTCTGTGCTTTCAACACGTCCCAATTTAATGTAGGGTTAAATTCTTTTTTTCTGTCAGCCTCTTCCCAAGACCAACCAAACCCGCGAGATTCCTGAAAATCATGGGCATAATGAGCGGCATAACTGTACAGTTTTTTAGGAATACAACCTACGTTTACACAAGTCCCTCCTAAAGCCGAGCATTCCACTACTGCCACGTTTTTACCTAATTGAGCTGCCATACGAGCTGCTCTCACACCGCCACTACCTGCACCTAAGACCACCACATCATATCTATTATTCATGTTCTTTCCTATTGATATATTCATTTTCAAAGCAAGAGATTGGCTACATTTTACGATATTTTTGTGTCAATCAAAAATCATCTCAATGCCTATCCATCAACACATCAATCGTTCAACAACCGCCCAATATCAGCGTTTCAAAGTGATGAGATAAATGCTACTGTTTATGAGAGGGAATGAATCGGCGGCGATGCGATCCTTTTCCAATGGTCAGGTGCGGGAGGCAAACACCGCTTTTTATGAGAGATTAAAAAAATAAAAACCCTTTTGGTAAGATCCATCTTTACACAAAAGGGTTTTACACCGTAACGATAATTACGCTTTTACGTTATTTTTTAGTAATTTCTTTTCGCTTTCCTCAAAAACAACGCTAGAACGGCCCACAATCAGCGGATCGATCTTGCCAATTTTTTCTGGATTTTTGTTCGCGTAATCGAACTTATGCAATACATAACGCATCGCATTTAAACGTGCACGCTTCTTACAATCAGACTTAACCACTGTCCATGGTGCATCGCTAGTATCTGTGTGATAGAACATCGCTTCCTTAGCTTTCGTGTAATCATCCCATTTATTCAAAGAAGCCGTATCAACGGGCGATAATTTCCACTGTTTCAAAGGATGTGTCTTACGTTTTTGGAAACGACGGCGCTGTTCTTCACGTCCTACAGAGAACCAGAATTTAATCAATGTAATGCCACTAGAAACCAGATTACGCTCGAATTCAGGGGCTTGACGCATAAATTCTAAATACTCATTTTCAGTACAGAAGCCCATCACACGTTCGACACCTGCACGGTTATACCAAGAGCGGTCAAACAACACAATTTCACCTTTTGTGGGAAGGTGCTGGACATAACGTTGGAAGTACCATTGGCCTTTTTCAACTTCAGTTGGTTTGTTCAAAGCAACGACACGTGCATAACGTGGATTTAAGTGCTCTTGGAAACGTTTAATCGTACCGCCCTTACCTGCCGCATCACGTCCTTCAAAAATAATCACCAAGCGTTTACCTGTATCCTGAACCCACGCCTGTAGTTTCAATAACTCAACTTGTAGATTATATTTTTCAAATTCATAATTACGACGAGACATCAAGTTTTTATAAGGATATACGCCTTCTTCTTGCCAGTTCTCTACTAATTCATTATCCGAATCAACCTTAGTTTTGCGTTTTGCTAACTTTTCTTCTTTTAGTAGTTTATAAATGGCACGACGATCATCGTTCGATAAATCAGCAACCAATGTACGCAACGTCTCTTCACGTAGTTTAGGCTGCTGCTCACGAATAATATTAATGATGGCACTAGCTTCAGCATTAATGTGTTTATCAATACTATTTTCAATCTCTAACGCACGTGTTTCCTTGTTATTACGACCTGTGCGAGTATCTCCTTGGGAGACTAATCTAGGAGCAGAAGTTCGTTTAGAAGCAGTCGTTTTCGCTGTGCTACGAACTGGTTTTTGCGTTTTTACTGTGGCTCTCGTTTTTCTGACTGTGCTGGCTGCAACAGTTTTCGTTTTCCCCGCTGTACTTTGTGCTGTAGAGGATTTTCTAGGCATAAAATTCTCCATTTAGTATAATTAAACCTTAACCTTAATATTATCTCACTTATTACTGGTAAATTCAAAAAAAACAAGGGAATAAAAATGAATTCTTCAACTATAAAAAATGTCCTCAGTATCGCTGGCCTAGATCCCTCAGGAGGGGCTGGAATACTAGCTGACGTTAAAACTATAAGTGCATTGGGTAGCTACGCTTGTGCGGTGATTACAGCATTAACCGCCCAAAACACCCAAGCCGTCACAGCAGTCGAAAATGTTTCTCCTCGTTTTGTTGCTCAAGAAATTGATACCTTGTTTGCGGATGTCACGATCCATGCGACTAAAATTGGGATGTTAAGTGAGATTCCTTTAATTGAAACCGTGGCTGATAGACTCATTCACTGGAAAGCCGAAAAAATTGTTTTGGACCCCGTCATGGTGGCAAAAAGTGGCGATCATCTATTAGCAAGAAATGCAATTGGGGCTTTAAAAGAGATGCTTCTTCCCCAAAGCTTAATCATCACGCCGAATTTACCTGAAGCAGCGGTACTGTTAAATATCAGCGTTGCAGAAAATCGCAAAGAAATGTGGCGTACGGCGGAACAGTTACACCGCTTATTAAACGACAGTCGCCCCTCATGGGTATTATTAAAAGGGGGACACGCCGTGGGCAATGAAATGGTTGATATGCTTTACAACGGTGATAAGCTTTACGAATACGAAACACAACGTATTAACACGAAGAACACGCATGGCACGGGATGTACCTATTCGTCTGCTATCGCCACGCTACTGGCCCAAGAATACGATGTTCCTGATGCAGTCGAACATGCTCATCGATGGTTACACCAAGCCATTATCGAAGCAGATAAACTATCTGTTGGTCACGGACATGGTTCCACCCATCACTTTCATGCATGGTGGCAGACAGGGCGAAAAAATATTTAAAATTTGATACGAATTAAGCAGAAAGGCTGTGGCTTTGAGTAAAATAAAGCGAATATTTTTTAGGTGATGGTTATGATGGATATTGAAAAAGCACGTTTTAACATGGTAGAACAACAAATTCGCCCTTGGGAAGTGGTGGATAAACGCGTGATTGAAGCATTGTTTAATGTAAAACGTGAACAGTTTGTACCCAAGCAGTATATTAATTCTGCATTTACTGATATGAAAATTCCACTCAAGATCGAGGGCATCAAGTATTCCTGTGCAACGATGTTAGAACCTAAGATCGAAGCCAGACTGGCTCAAGAATTAACATTAAAAGAATCTGATTCTGTCCTTGAAATCGGCACAGGTTCTGGATATCAGGCAGCACTACTATCAAAATTATGCGGTAATGTCGTATCAGTTGAAATCGATCAAAGTCTTGTTGATTTTGCCAAAGCGAATTTAAAACAAGCGAATATTTCAAACGTCGTCGTGGAACATGGCGATGGTCACAAAGGTTGGACAAGCTCTATTTTTGATGCCATTTTAGTAACAGGTTCCATGCCCGATATTCCTGACTCGCTAAAATACCAATTAGCCGAAGGAGGCCGTTTAGTGGCCATTATCGGCGAAGCACCTGCGATGTCCGTGGTTCGCATTACGCGTGTGGGTGCCGCTGAGTTTAAAGAAGAATCTCTATTTGAGACCTATGTACCTAAACTTAAAGGCATTAGCACCACAAAATTCCATTTCTAATTCATCTCCTTATTTTTCTCCTCCAAAACCTCATCAATGCATTCATTCATGAGGTTTTTTTTCGTTCAAAATTTATCGTATCTCAACCATCACAACTGATGTATCCTATTCCAGTTGTGTTTTTGTATCTTATCCCTGTTACGTTCTTGCTTTTGTATCCACTGTTTTCTTCATGCACTTTCCCCCTTTTAATAGAGGCCATTATCTATTCCTATTACAAACAAAGTCGTTCTTTACGATACAGGCATGAATCCTATTCTTTGTGACACGAACATAAACTTTATTCTTTACGATACAAACTAAAAAACCCCGCTATAAAAACGGGGTTCGGTTCTCTCTCTACCTTATTTAAACTTTATTTCAGCCTCATATCACCTGTTTCTACAAAACGTTGGTGCCATGACAAGGCTTCATTCAATAAATGCGGTGTATGCAGCCCACCACCCGATTTCTCGGCACGATCAAAGTAATCTTTCAACATATCACGATAATCAGGATGTGAGCAGTTATTAATGATTAAGCGTGCACGATCACGAGGGCATTTACCACGTAAATCTGCCATACCCTGTTCCGTTACGACAAACATTACATCGTGTTCTGTGTGATCATGATGTGAAACCATTGGAACAATACATGAAATCGCACCGTCTTTAGCCACCGATGGACTCACAAAGAATGAGAAGAACGCATTACGTGTAAAATCACCTGAACCGCCAATACCGTTCATCATTCGCGTTCCCATCACGTGAGTAGAGTTCACATTACCATAGATATCTGCTTCAATCATCGCATTCATGCCAATCACGCCTAAACGACGAATTAACTCAGGGTGGTTCGTGGTCTCTTGTGGACGCAAAATAATCTTGTGACGAAGTTCATCGATATGGTCATAGAAACGTTGTAACGCATCAGGACTGAATGATAAGGCCGTTGCGGAAGCAGAAGTCATCTTACCGCTGATAATCAAGTCCAACATACCATCTTGCAGTACTTCGGTATAACCCAATAAATTTTCAAATGGACTATCCTGTAACCCCATCAATACGGCATTTGCCACATTACCGACACCTGATTGAAGTGGTAATAGATTTTTAGGCAAACGACCAGCTTTTACTTCATGAGCTAAGAAATCAATAATCTGTTCAGCAATACGTTTAGAATTAGCGTCTGGATCAGCAAATTTACTGTTTCTATCGCCAGAATTCGTCATGACAATACCCACAATCTTATTTAGATCACACTCTAAATAAGGGCTACCAATACGTTCATTCGCACGTGTCATCGGAAGTGGCACACGATTAGGAGGCGAGCCAATATCAAAGAAAATATCATGCATGCCCTCTAGTTTTTCGTGCTGTGCCAAGTTCACCTCAAGAATCACTTTCTTCGCTGCTTTCAACCATTCATTATTCGTACCAATCGCTAATGAAGGGATCAATTTGCCATCTTCTGTAATCCCCGTCACCTCTAGAATCGCCAAATCCATCTCACCATAAAAACCAAAACGGACCTGTTGTTCTAAGTGCGAAAGATGCATATCCGCATAGTTCGTGTGACCAGCATTAATGCTATTTCTCATCGCAGGATCTGATTGGAATGGCGAACGAAAACTCACACAGTCTGCAGCCGCTAACACGCCATCACATTCTGGAGCAGTAGAAGCACCTGTTAACATGCTAATTTTAAATGCTTGCCCATTTGCATGGAATTTCTTTGCCCTTTCAGCAATCGCTGTTGGCAATGCTTTAGGATAACCTGCCCCCGTAAAGCCACTTATTCCAACCACCATACCGTTTTGAACAAACTCCGCTGCTTGTTCAGCGGTCATCACTTTATTACGCAACTCGCTGTGTTTAATACGTTGTGCAACTGCTTCCATAATTATCCTCCTACTGAATCATCAGTATCGTTATTTTTTTCAACCAATAATTTCTTTTGAAATTGAACTAAGTTTCATTTAATATAGCGTAAAGCCATCGCACTTAGCAAGCATTTTCTTGCACAAAATAATAGGGATTTACCCTAGTTGCGTTCATTTATTTTTAACATTATCTTTTAATATTAACCATCATTGATAACGATCAGACCGTGACTCGATACATTCAAGCATGAGGTTATATCAATGACGAGCATTCAAGCACCCTGTAAAGATCAGCTCCTTAACAATATTCCTTACAAACCAATCTGACTCGGATCACCACTTCCCCACCGCAAAATTTCATAAGGATCCGTGGTTAAGTCGATGACAGTAGTAGCCAGTCGGGCATGAATATCCGTATCGATAATGGCGGCGATCGAACCTTTATAGTAGGATTGGATCTCATCCACTTCATTTAGTGGTTCGGTTTCGCCCTCAGGAATTAAAGTCGTCGATAACAAAGGAGAACCCACCGCTTCAATTAGGCCTAAAATCACTGGATTGTTAGGTACGCGAATACCAATCGTTTTGCGAGAACGATGAGATACACGTTTGGGAATATCTTTGGTCGCCTCTAGAATAAATGTCCATGGCCCTGGACAAGCTAATTTCAGTAAACGATATTGGCGATTATCTACTTTAGCAAAAGTCGAAATTTCAGATAGATCACGACAAAGCAACGTCAAATGATGGCGGTCGTCCAAGCCTCTTAAACGTCGTAACTGTGTTGCCGCCTCTTTATCATCTAAATGTGCCAATAGGGCATAACTTGAATCAGTAGGACAAGCAACCACCTTACCATCATGCAAATATCGAGCCACTTGCGATAAAACTCTGGTATGGGGATTATTTGAATGTACCTGAAAAACTTCTGCCATCTTACTTCCCTGCCTCATACTCATCTTCGCCCAAATCCAACAGCAACTTATCTTTGGCTTGACAGCAGCAAGGTAACACCTCACCTGTACCAATATAAGCAATCGGATCACGCAAATAAACGACTTCACCACTGATTACTTTGGTGCGACATGAACCACAAAACCCTTCTCGGCATTGAAATTCAATATCATATCCCACACGTTCTAGCGTCTCTAGTAGCGTTTCACCGTCAATAACATCAATACTATGTAAACGTGTTTGTACCAGAGCCATGTTTATAGCTCAAAATCACTTAAATCGTCACTATTGACTTCCGAATCAATCTGACCCACTAAGTATGAGCTAATTTCAACTTCTTGAGGTGCCACCTGAACATTATCAGAAGACAACCATGCATTAATCCAAGGAATAGGATTTTGTAAAGCCTGTGGGAAAGCGGGTTTTAGCCCTACCGCCTGCATACGAAGATTCGTGATATATTCAACATATTGGCAAAGAATATCTTTATTTAAACCAATCATCGAACCTTGATGGAACAAGTATTCAGCCCATTCTTTTTCTTGTTCAGCGGCTTCCTTAAATAAATCAAAACAATCCTGCTCAAGTTCTTTGGCGACCTCTGCCATCTCGGGATCGTCTTCACCGTTACGCATAATATTTAAAATATGCTGTGTACCAGTCAAATGCAAGGCTTCGTCACGTGCGATAAGTTTGATAATCTTGGCATTGCCCTCCATCAACTCACGTTCAGCAAAGGCAAACGAACAGGCAAAACTCACATAAAAACGAATCGCTTCAAGCACATTGACCGCCATAATACACAAGTACAGACGACGTTTTAACTCACGTAAAGATACCTCGACTTTTTCGCCATCAATTTCATGCGTGCCGACACCATAACGTTGGTATAAAAGACTCAGCTCGATAAGACTGTCATAATACTGAGCAATCCCTGTCGCACGTTTCAAAATAAATTTATTTACCACAATATCATCAAACACAATCGACGGATCATTCACGATATTGCGAATAATATGGGTGTAAGAACGAGAATGGATCGTTTCAGAAAAAGACCACGTCTCAATCCAAGTTTCCAATTCTGGAATCGATACCAAAGGCAAAAAGGCCACGTTTGGGCTGCGTCCTTGAATAGAGTCCAATAAGGTTTGGTACTTGAGATTAGAAATAAAAATATGTTTTTCGTGTTCAGGCAAACCTTGATAATCAATACGATCTTGAGACACATCCACTTCTTCTGGTCGCCAGAAAAAAGAAAGCTGTTTTTCAATAAGACGTTCAAAAATCTCATGTTTTTGCTGATCATATCGTGCCACATTCACGGGCTGACCAAAAAACATCGGTTCTGTTAATGGATTATTTGGAGTCTGACAAAAAATACTATATTTCATTTCACTTCTACTTAAATTTTACAAGTCCCACCGACACCGTCAGCTTAAAACTTAAATCTTACAAATCCCACCGACACCGTCAGCTTAAAACCTAAATCTTACAAGTCCCACCGACACCGTCAGCTTAAAACTTAAATCTTACCAGTCCCACCGACAACATCAGCTTAAAACCTAAATCTTACAAGTCCCACCGACACCGTCAGCTGAAAACTTAAATCTTACAAGCACCGCCTGCACAATCATCTTCTGCTTCAGGTTTAATCATATCAGTTTGGGTATCATTTGCCCCATCACGAGTATTTTGGTAGTACAACGTTTTTACACCCAACTTATACGCTAACAATAAGTCTTTCAATAATTCTTTCATCGGTACTTTGCCAGTCGGATAACGTGCTGGATCGTAATTCGTATTCGCAGAAATCGACTGATCGACAAACTTCTGCATAATACCGACCAGCTCCAAATACCCCTTGTTAGATGGCATATCCCACAACAACTCATACTTATCTTTCAATAGCTCATAGTCTGGTACGACTTGTTTCAAAATACCATCCTTAGAGGCTTTCACACTCACTAAACCACGAGGAGGCTCAATACCATTTGTTGCATTAGAAATCTGACTAGAGGTTTCAGATGGCATCAAAGCAGTCAAGGTAGAATTACGTAAGCCATGTGTTTGGATCTCGACTCGCAACGTTTCCCAATCCAAATGCAACGGTTCTTGGCAGATATTATCCACGTCTTTCTTGTAGTTATCGATCGGCAAAATACCTTGAGCGTAACGTGTTTCGTGGAATGCTTTACATGGACCAAATTCTTTTGATAAATTCATCGATGCTTTCAATAAATAATACTGAATCGCTTCAAATGTACGATGAGTTAACGCATTACCGCTACCATCCGAGTATTTATACCCATGCTTAGCCAAATAATAAGCAAAGTTAATCACACCAATACCTAAAGAACGACGTTTCTCAGTGGCAATGCGAGCCGCTTTGATCGGATAATCTTGGTAGTCTAATAAAGCATCCAATGCACGTACCATCAAATCCGCCAACTCTTCCATCTCAGATAAATCCTGAATCGAACCCAAGTTAAACGCCGATAAGGTGCACAAAGCAATCTCACCTTTTTCGTCATTAATATCGTCTAAAGGTTTCGTTGGCAAAGCAATTTCTAAACACAAGTTACTTTGGCGAATAGGAGCAAATTCAGGGTTAAACGGACTGTGCGTATTGCAATGATCAACGTTTTGAATATAAATACGTCCCGTACTTGAACGTTCCTGCATCATCAAAGAAAACAATTCTACCGCTCTTACCGTGCGTTTTTGGATCGAATCATCTTGTTCATACTGTTTGTACAATGTTTCAAAACGATTTTGGTCCTCAAAGAACGCATCATATAAACCTGGTACATCAGAGGGAGAGAATAAGGTAATGTTCTCGTCTTTAATCAAACGTTGGTAAAGCAAACGATTAATCTGCACACCGTAATCCAAATGACGAACACGGTTTTCTTCCACGCCACGGTTATTCTTCAATACCAGCAAAGATTCTACTTCCAAGTGCCACAAAGGATAGAACAAAGTAGCTGCCCCACCTCTAACCCCGCCTTGGGAGCAACATTTCACCGCTGCTTGGAATAGTTTATAAAAAGGAATACATCCTGTATGACGGGCTTCACCCCCGCGAATCGCACTACCTACCGCACGGATACGACCCGCATTCACGCCAATTCCCGCACGCTGTGAAACATAACGTACAATCGATGAAGTGGTGGCATTTATCGAATTTAAACTATCATCACACTCAATCAACACACAAGAACTAAACTGACGAGTCGGTGTTCTCACCCCCGCCATAATCGGGGTCGGTAATGAAATCTTAAACGTTGAAATGGCATCATAAAAGCCTTTCACATAGTGCATACGCTTATCTTTCGGATAACGCGAGAATAAGCACAAAGCCACTAAAATATATAAAAACTGTGGGCTTTCGTAAATATCGCCATTTACTCGGTTTTGGACCAAATACTTACCCTCTAACTGCTTCACCGCTGCGTAAGAGAAGTTCATGTCACGATCATGAACGATATAACTATCGGCCTCATCTAATTCTTCACGCGTGTAATCTTGCAAAATGTGAGCATCATACTTACCCAAACCCACCATACGCTCAACATGGTCAACAAGTTTAGGCGGTTCATACTGACCAAATGCAATCTTTCTCAAATGAAAAATCGCTAAACGAGCCGCCAAATACTGATAATCTGGTGAATCTGTGGAAATCAAATCAGCCGCTGCTTTAATCAAGGTTTCGTGAATATCATCTGTACGAATACCGTTATAGAACTGAATATGAGACTTTAATTCTACCTGTGAAACTGAAACATTCTGCAGGCCATCTGCTGCCCACGTCACCACTCGATGTATCTTATCTAAATTCAGCGGTTCTTGCCGTCCATCACGTTTCGTTACCAGTAAATTTTGATTCATTTTTTGCCTTAAATTCAAACTATTACAGAGATTTCAACCAAACATTCAGCTACGTTTTTTAGATTTTTTCAGGATCCGTATGCTGTTTAAATAAGTTTTCATTTTACCTTAAACGCCCTCAAAAATCTTTCAAAAATTTAATTCCGAGAATATCCCGAATCGATCAAAAAATGATAAAAATTGAAATCAGTGAATCAAATTTATTTAAATTCCATTTATTTGAATCCTATTTGCACCAACCCACTTTATTCAATACCACCAAAAAAGTTATGACTATTTGTGGCTCATTTTTAACATTTTTTCCTATCGCCCATCCTGTTTTTACCTATCCTCTCAAGCCCTTTTGCTCCCATACAACCCATTGATATAAAAAACAAAAACCAGCCCTTAAAAACAAGGACTGGTCAACCTATGGATACATCAATAATACTCAGATCATTAGAAACGGTGTCTTAAACCAATATTTCCTTCAAGACCTTTGTATTTTCTAGTTGCATTACCACCTACATACTCTTTACCCACTGCATAGTAAGCTCCTGCATAGGCCGTTGTACGCTTAGATAAAGCTTCTGTGTACGCTAACTTCAAGTTCCAACCTTTCAACTTACCGTTACCTGCTGATTGCTTCTCTGTACCATGCTCAAACGCAAACATCAGTTTTCCGCTGTCTGATACTGGAGCACTCAAGCCCAAAGACCAAGCAAAGAGTTTGTCGAATGCTGCTCTATTCTTTTTCATGGTATCATCAGTTCCTGCATAGAACGCATTTCCTAATAAACCATTCACACCACCAGCCAATTTACCACCCGCCACACGTGTGTACAGTGCAACTGGACCAAAGTCATAATTCACAGCACCAATGGCTGCGAAGTGATTCGTTTTAGCCGTATTGTCTTTTGTGTAAATCAAACCTGCTGCGACTTTTAAAGCATCCAATTTAAAATCTACAGCAGCTTGAACATGGTCTTTGTGAGTGCTTTTCGTGCCTTCTGTCTTATGCGTACCGCTCCAAGACAACTGTAATGTTGCCCCACCTAAATCAGGGGATTTATATCGAACATTAGAATCTTGACGCGTACCCGTTGCATTACCAAACAGACCTGTACCTCTGTGATAGAACGTATCGCCAAAACCCTCATCAAATGTCGTATGACCCACAGCCCCGTGCTGACGGCCGGCATAAATTGCCCCCAGATCCGCGTCCACAATACCTACTGTCGCTTTACGACCAAATAGACGTGTTCCTTGACCTGATTTGCCGTCAGCTAAGGTAAAGCCCCCCTCCAAATCAAATGCTACCTTAGTGCCGTTACCTAAATCCTCAACACCTTTAAAACCAAAACGATTACCTGACATATGTCCATCGGTCACGCCGAATTCTTTTGTTTTTACTTTTGCACCAGTTGATAGTGTTTTAAGGCTATATTCTTTAAAGCCTAATCCACCATCTAACAAACCATACACGGTAACCGAATCTGCCGATGCAACACCTGCCAAACTCGTTGCCACTGCAACCGCAATAAGCGTTTTCTTCATTTCTGTCTCCTCAATGACATTCATCAAAAATTATCTTTAGGTACCACTCCCAAAGAACATGTTATATAGTTAAACAAATTTTATATGAAATGAAAACACCTCAAGAATACAGCGTTTATCTAGCATCCGTTTGATAACATTAAATTTTCTGAATAAAAATAATTCTCAATATTAGTAAAAACCCTAATAAAAAATTCAATTAATCTGTAGAGAAATTGCTACAAATACTGATTTTGTCAATAATTTTTATAAAAATTATTAGCGACTAAGAACTGCAGATACAGGGATGTATAAAAGCTCATTAACAGTGTTCAACACCACTAAAAACAAGCGATAAAGAAGTCAAGCGATTCAAACAGGTAAGTTAAAAATATAAATGACAAGTTATTCTCAAGAAATCAACATGTCACAAAAGTGAACAATGAGCGGATTGATAACAAAACAGCTTGATTGTGCGATATGCATGTGAAGTAAAAACGTATTCTGAGATAGGTAAATGAGTCAGCAGAGAACTTAACAGATTGAGCAATGATCGGGTTGATGCTTAGACAGCTTGATTGAGGGATATGCAGGGGAAGTAAAGTCATATTCTGAGACAGCTAAATGAGTCAGTAGAGAACTTAACAATGATTAATAAACGAGTTGATGGTTAGGCAGCTTGATTGTGCGATATGCAAGGGAAGAAATCAAACATCGCAGAATAGATAAATGGTGACTATAGGCAGATAGAGAAGATGGGAGATAGATAAACGAGCTGAGAGATGAATGAGCCAATAAAACCCGAAACAAAACACAAGGTAGCAAAAAAGAAGAAATAAAAAAGCCACCTCTTTCGAGATGGCTTGGGTTCGTATCAAACATGGACTAAGCCATGTGGATGATTAGAACTTGTGGTTCAAACCGATAGATACAGTACCTAGTTTAGGAGTATGACCTAAACCATTTTGTTTAGCATAACCGTAACCACCGTAAACGTAAGCAGTTGTACGTTTAGACAAGCTTTCAGCATAGCCTACACGGAACAAGTTGTAACGAACTGCGTCGTCATTACCATTATACTTACCAGTTGTGTACTGCCAGCCAGCTAACACAGTACCAGATTCAGATACTGGAAGAGCTACACCTAAAGCATAGTTGTAAGATTTAAATTCTGAAGCACCTAACACATCACCAAACAAGAAGCCACCAGAAACAACTTTTCCTAACACAACTTTTAAGTCAGCTTTTTCAACTTTCTGACGTTCAAAACGTGCAAACACTTTCAATACTTCGAAGTCATACTCTAGACCCAAAGAGTATTGTTTGTTTACAGCACGATCAGAACCATCGTTAGTACGTTGATAGATGTAACCAGCACTTAAACCTAAACCGTCAACATCAAATGTTGCGATAGCAGCTAATTTATCAGCTTTAGTTTTATCCACATCACCAGCTGCATCAGTTACTTTCTTGTGATCACCAGACCAAGACAAACCTAGTTTCAAACCAGCTAAGTCTGGAGAGATGTAACGTACGACGCTGTTAGAACGACCTTGTAATGCACCGAATGCAGAGTAGTCGTCACCGAAGTTACCACCGAATACATCACCTTTCGCTAATTCATCAACTACATCGTTCTGACGACCAGCTGTCAAAGTACCGAAGCCTTCACCAGAAAGACCGATGATCGCTTTACGAGCAAACAAAGGACCATTTTTTGTAAGGTCTTCACCGCTAGCACTTGCACCAGTTGCTAGGTTAAAACCACCTTCTAATTGGAAGATAGCGTTTAGACCGTTACCCAAGTCTTCCTGACCTTTCAAACCGAAACGGCTAGCTGCAGCACCGTCTTGTGATACAGCAAAAGATTTAACTTTAGCACCTTTGCCAGCATAGCTATTATCAGCCTTCAAACCTTTAGAATAGGTATAAGCTAAACCGCCGTCAACGATACCATATAGAGTCACTGAAGACTCTGCTTGAGCTACGCCAGCTAAGCCAGCTACTACTGCTGCAGCAATCAATGTTTTTTTCATTTGTACAAATCTCCATAGATTAGTTAAAAAGAGCGTGAAACACCATGCTTCACTACTCTGAAGATACTTCACTATCGAAGTTAGTTATCATTAAACACCAAAATTCATTCCATGCCTATAGTTTCGGATGTTTTTTTAATAAGAAATGCTTTTTTTGTTGTTCAACTACAACAAAACACCCTTATTTTTACCTTTTTAACCACTTCTCTCCCTTCAAATATATTTAACAACAAGAAGTTAAATAAATATATTCATCTACTTTTATATCTTAGCATGTGGCGAGGATGACTTTTGTCCATTCTAACAACAACCCAAACCATATCATTTAGGTCATCATAAAAAACACCCTATATAGATCACAAAGACTCTCTTATTGGCTAGCTTAGACTGACAAATCCAGTGTCTTGTCCCAGCCGAAAAGAAAACCTGCACACAGAGTGCTACTTGAGAGCGTACTTACACCCTCAGTTCTCATCAAATCACAGAACTAAAATCGATACTTCATCCCCACACCCAATCCCGTTGAGTGACGGTGAGGGGTATTCATTCGTCGATAATCCCCATCTACATAGACACTGATATGTTTAGATAATGACTGTTGATACGATACTTGATATTGTTGAATACGATATTGTGTTTTTAAGGTATCAGCATAGGCAAATTTCAGCGATTGACGTTCATCTAAACGCCATTCTAAACCGACTAACCAAGTTTTACCTGATTGCCAATCGTCCACCGCATCCAATAATGAAGTGCGAGGCGTTCTTCCTTTACTATAAAGGGCAGTCAGTTTTACCACATCAAAATCATACCCCAAACCCAAATACCAAGCATGCATAAAACCGCTTAAATCCTCTTGGTAAGCCAAAGACGCCAACCACCCACTTTGCTCATAATGAATACCAATACTGCGTGAACCGCGTGTTGTTACCCCATTTTCTTTTTCACGTCCTGACCAAGACCAAGCCATTTGAAAGCCATTCACATCAGGTGTCATGTATTTAAATGTTGCATCTGAAGCATAAGCAACACTCGGATCCAGCGTCTCACCTAGCGATAAACGTGTTTGATAAAAGGGATCAAAAGAAGCAAATAAATCATCTAACACTGTGTATTGACGACCTACCGACATACTTCCCCAAGCATAATTTTTCAGGCCCAACACAGCTTTACGCTCAAACAAAGCCCCTTTTGACCGCCCTGATGTCACATCAAACGGCATTTGCAAATCAAAAAAAGCCGTTAATCCTTTGGCCAAGTCTTCCTCACCTTTAAGACCCAAGTAGCTATTTGTAGAGAACATAGATGCAGAACGTTGACCACTTCCCCAACGAGTCGCATAACCCGTATCCAATACCCCATACACATTAACCGAGTCTTGTGCCTGTACAGGAATAGAGACAAGCACCAAACATCCCGTCAATACTGAAAAAACCTTGCTAACCGCCATTTATCAAACCTTTATCTTTCATCAATAAGCCTAATATTTTACATGAAAGACCTATTTAAGATTGTCAAAGCTTTTAAAATTCGTTAGAATAGCATCTTATTCAAAAATTCGTCCCCATAGCTCAACTGGATAGAGCACTCGCCTTCTAAGCGAGGGGTTGTGAGTTCGAGTCTCGCTGGGGGCGCCACTGACTATCTATACCTAATTGTTTTTAATAAATATTTTTAAAATCAAAAAGGCCCACCCTTTATTTTAGTCGTATTCTCGTTTTTATATCTATAAAAATAATACCTTAACCACCCACTTCCGTTTACCAAACATTCTTCACACATCAAAAACAGCAAATCTATCCGCGACAATCCACGATGGATCAGGAGTATCAACAAATACAGATATTCTCATCCCACTACCCTTGCTTGGGATAAATCATCACTCGATGAGGGTATAAATGAGGGTTACTCTACTACCGTGCTTGGGGAAAAGATGCGTCGTTAAGTGATTGACCGTTGAATAAAACCTTTGAAGTCAAGGTGTGGAGAAAGTCTATACGCCGGATTCTGTAAGCCCTAAGGCTGGCAATCATTCATCTAGGCTTATTATTACTAACAAGCTCAGAGCCATCTACCCGCATAGATAGAGCGGACCACTCTTGCCAAAGGCTCTATGCCTACTTGATGTTGCTCCAGATAGAGGTTACCGCGTTTCACCCTAATATAACGCCCAGGTAGTTATTCGCCATACGGAGTCGCCGTATGGGAGCCAGTATATACCAGCCCTTATATCAGTCTCGTCTCTGTGGCCCTATTCCTAAGTCATTTTCATGACCTGACGGCTGTTAGCCGCTATCCCGTCCTTTGGAGTCCGGACGTTCCTCGAAATTTAACATCTCGCGATTGCCCAACTTCCTCCACATCTTCATTGTACACCGCTAATCTATTAAAATATACTTTATAGTTTGCTTTTTCAATTTATTATGTCCACACTCATTACTTTAAATAATGTTTCATTAGCCTTTGGCCACCATCCCCTCTTAGATCACGCCAATCTTTCCATCTCTAGCATGGAACGAATCGGATTAATTGGCCGAAATGGTGCAGGCAAATCCTCCCTACTCAAGATTCTTGACAAAAGAATTCAAGTAGATGATGGCGAAGTCATTTTTAGTGCAGGGTTACACACCTTGACCGTTGAACAAGAACCCGTACTGCCTGAAAACCAAACTATTTATGAAGTATTGAGTGAGGGAATGCAAGAACAAGAAGATTGGTCAAAAGGGGCTCGAGCGAAAACCCTTATTGATCAGCTTCGTCTTGATGAAAACGCTTTGATTTCGGGATTATCTGGCGGCACCAAAAAACGAATTGCATTAGCCAAAGCCTTTATCAACCAACCTGAATTATTACTATTAGACGAACCAACCAATCACCTAGATTTAGAGGGAATTCTTTGGTTAGAACAGATGATACAAACCTTTTCTGGGGCGGTAATGGTCATTACTCACGATCGTCGATTCTTAGATGCCATCACTGATCGCATTATCGAATTAGATAGAGGTACACTACATAGTTTTCCTGGTAACTATACCCAGTGGCAAGAACGCAAAATGGCTTGGTTAGAAGCCGAAGCACAACAAAACGCGAAGTTTGATAAATTTCTTGCCCAAGAAGAAGTATGGATTCGAAAAGGCATTGAAGCGCGTCGTACGCGTAATGAGGGGCGTGTGCGACGATTAGAAGCGTTACGTTTAGAACGTTCCCAAAGACGCGAACGTATCGGCAATGTCAGCTTTATGATCGACAGTGGTGAACGTAGCGGAAAATTAGTAGCCGAATTACAACACATTTTTAAATCTTATGGGTCAAAAACCATTATTCAGGATTACAGCACCACGATTATGCGAGGAGATCGTATTGGGATCATCGGCCCTAATGGCGTAGGCAAAACCACGTTAATCCATATCATTTTAGGCAAGATCCCACCCGACCAAGGCAAAATCAGGTTAGGCACGAATTTAAATATTGCTTACTTTGATCAAATGCGCGATCAATTAGACGAACATGCCACACTTTGCGAGGTAATTAATCCTGGAAGCGAATGGGTGGAGATTGGGAATGAACGCAAACATATCATGAGTTATTTAGGAGATTTTTTATTCTCTCCTGCTCGTGCGAATTCCCCTGTTTCCAGCTTATCGGGTGGTGAAAGAGCTAGATTACTGATGGCAAGACTATTTGCTCGCCCCGCTAATGTCCTCGTGATGGACGAACCCACGAACGATCTGGATATTGAGACATTAGAGTTATTAGAAACGCTTATTCAAGAATATCAAGGTACCGTTATTATCGTCAGCCACGATAGAACATTCCTTGAAAACGTGGTTACTCAGTCTATTGTGTACCAAGGACAAGGCGTTTGGAAAGATTTTGTCGGCGTGGATTGGGATAATGTCATGGCGCATTTAAGCGAACCGACCTCCTCGCCAACACCTGCTAAACCTCAGACTTCTACCACTCACGATAGAATCTCCCGCCCTAAAACCAAAAAATTAGGTCAATACGAAGAAAAGGAATTAGCTCAAATTCCTGAGAAAATCACTGAATTAGAAAACCAACAAATGGCTTTAAGTGAAGAATTATCGAATCCTGAACTTTATGAAACCCCAGAAGGAATGGAAACCGTCACTCGCATTCAACACCAAATCGCTGAGATTGAACACAACATTCTAAAACTCATGCAACGATGGGAAGTGCTAGAAGCTCGCCAACAAGCGGATTAATAAAGATCAGAGGGACACTTATCAGCAATCTTTTTATAAATGACATAAGGTCATTTGGAATGGAAACCGTCACTCGCATTCAACACCAAATCACTGAGATTGAACACAACATTTTAAAACTCATGCAACGATGGGAAGTGCTAGAAGCTCGCCAACAAGCGGATTAACAAAGATCAGAGGGACACTTATAGGCAATCTGTTTTATAAATGACATAAGGCCATTTGGAATGGTATTTTTTGTCGTGCAAAATCACTTTCCAAACGTTCATCTAGGCATTTAAAAGAAACAGACATCATATGTCTATTGGCGGTCAACTCAGGATAAATTCTCAATGAGCCAGAAATCTGGATCCTTGCTAATTGGTAAGATTTACCTTTTAAAACCTCACAATAAGTGCCATCTGCTTTAGATACCATCTCAACCATTGGTGCGGAATTTCTCAAATTTTCTAATAATAATTTGATGGCATTATATAGCGGTAATAAAGGAACAATCCATGTATTGAGCATATCCATGCGTTCTTGAACTGGTGTGGTTTGCCAAAGATAATAAACAGGCACTTCAGCGGGTGTTGCAAATCCAAAACTTGAGAATCGATTACGCACTTGAATCAGCCATTTATTATCTCGAACCGACTGCCCTAATCGTTCACATTCTGTTAATTTATCTGCAACAGTTTGTAATCGATGAATCGCCTTATCAATCGCGGTATCATTGACCCCCTCACATCCTCGATACGCCTCGATACTTTGTTTTTGTTTATCTATTTCTTGCATTAAACCAGAACGTATCTCTGCTCGTTCACACGCATCAACCAGTTCAAACAGAACTTTAATGGCGACTTGTTGCATTAAAGGGTCTTGTTGTTTTGAAAGTTCCAAAAGTCGTTCAAATAACGCTTCTAATCGAATTAATGAACGTACACGCTCTATCAAAGAAAATTCAAATAATACCAAAATTATCCCTCTTTTTTAGATGATTCATGCAACCAACGTTCATGCAAGGCATTCACTTGTTCTTCAAGTTGCAAAAGGGTTACTTCCTGATCATTATGAATTACCGCATCCGCATACTCAAGTCTTTTTGTCCTTGGTGCCTGTAAAGCAATAATTTTCATGACCTGATCACGGCTGTAATGACTTCTTGCCATCACTCTGTTTATCTGAGTTTCCGGATCACAATCAACCACACAGATATGATCAAAAAAATCTTTGTACCGATCTATGGATTCAATCAGTAAAGGAATATCAAACACCACATATGCCGTATCAGCATGTTCATAGCATTCTTGCATCTCTTTACGAATCATCGGATGCAATATCTGTTCCAGTCGCCATTTCTGAGTATTATCTGAAAGAATCAATCCTCTCATATAATCTCGATTCATGCCCGTTTCAACAACAGATTTTTCTCCAAACGTCGCTTTAATTTGTGCCAATGCTCGACCATTTTTCCCCGTTAGCTCACGTGAAATCCGATCCGCATCAATGATCAATATTCCTTTTTTTTGCAAACTATCAGCCACTGTGGATTTTCCTGATCCAATACCACCTGTTAAACCGATTTTTAGCAAAGGTTTACGCACCATAGTCGCTTCCTTGAATCATTCTATTGTAAAACAAAATAAACCCTTGTTACGTGGAATATACGGATAAATAAAAAAAGCCGTTGATTAAATCGATTCTAAACAGCTTTTGGGGTTCATCATCTCGAGAAACATCTCCTGCGTCTAGGTTCATCATCTCAAGAATCAAGAAACATCTCTCGCCCTCAACCTCTCATCATTTTTGAACTCTTTATTTGAACGTGCTTGAGGTATCCAGCCACTTTTGAAAGGCTTATTTAAATAAATGGAATGTTGAATTTTCTTTTTAGACAAACAAAAAATCTGAACTCCTTTTCAATGATAAACACCATCAAATAAGGAGTTCAGACTTTGAAGTATATTAATTAACGACGATTTAAAGCAGATAAAATATTTAACAATGCAAGGAAAATATTTATCAAATCTAGGTAAATAGACAATGTTGCCATGACGTAGTTTGTCTCACCACCACGAATCACTCTTTGCATATCAATCAAAAGAAATGCAGAGAATACCAACAATGCTATCGCAGAAATCGCTAAACTCAAGGCACTCATGTGCAAGAACATATTCGCAATCGCCATTACAATCAGTAACACCACACCGATCGTTAAAAACGATGTCCATGATGAAAGATCTTTCTTAGTAACCGTAGCGATCAAAGACATCACTATAAAAATGGCAAACGTACCTGACGAGGCCAACAAAATAATCTCACCGCCATTTGGAAGTGTCTGCACCGATGCTAACGCACCCGATAACATCACCCCCTCAATAAACGTGAACAGCAATAAAAATACCACGCCTAACGCATTATCTTTATTCGCATTGATCAAATAAAAAAGACCAAACATTGAAGCAAAAAAGACGATGACAAACATAATGCCCGTCATGTAGTAATACAACTGAAAATGAATGGCTACTGCTGCTCCCACAACCGTTGGAAGAAGCGACAAAGCAAGCATCCATAATGTATTACGTAATACCTTGTTCATCGATCCCGCAGACACCGTCGGCGAGTAATTAGGTTCAAATGCAGACATATTGACCTCCTTATAAAAAAATATTATTCAGCACATCAAAAAAAGTTTATGCCAAAAAACTAAACCCACTCCAACACATTCATCGCAAGTTCACACCTGCTTTGTTTCGCGTTGGAATCTAAACCAACACATTCATCGCAAGTTCTCACCTGCTTTGTCTCGCGTTGAAATCTAAACCAACACATTCATCACAAGTTCACACCCGCTTTGTCTCGCGTTGGAATCTAAACCAACACATTCATCACAAGTTTACACCCGCTTTGTTTCGCGTTGGAATCTAAACCAACACATTCATCACAAGTTCACACCTGTTTTGTCTCGCGTTGGAAATTAACCATTAATTACCCGCTGCCAGTTCATCATATTTCATGGATTTCATCTGGTGTTGGGCTTGTTTATAGTTTCGCCATCGATTTCTTGCATTCTCTATGTCTTGTTCCACAGTTGAGACAATCTCCATGACTTTTGAAAATTTCTCAAAACAAGGTGGTATTTCATTCGATAGATTCAACAACCAATCCTCTGGTCGAATATCTATATTTTCAAACTGATGACACAGTAATAATTTAGCATGTTTTTTCACGTTTGGTGCGGGTTCTGGCTCATTGACATCAATCAAAGGTAAAAATAAATCTCCCTCCATATTCCACAAAATACGTTGGAGTTTATCTTCACGAGCTTTGCCAGGACAATAAACAATGACCCTTTCTCCCTCACTAACACGTTTTGCGATCGTTTTACTCGCTTGAACAAAACGATCGGGAACGCCAAACAAAAAATACACTCGAGACATACTATTCAGATTTCAACTGATTTTCCAAGAACTGCACTAATAAAGGCACTGGACGACCTGTCGCACCTTTTTGGGATCCTTTTGTCCAAGCCGTACCCGCAATATCCAAATGAGCCCATGTATAATCCGTTGCAAACTTAGATAGGAAACAAGCTGCCGTAATGGAACCGCCTGCTGGACCGCCAATGTTCTGAAGATCTGCAAAATTACTTTTCAGTAATTCGTGATAGCTTTCTTCCAAAGGCATATGCCAAGCTCGATCACTTGTTGCTTTACCTGCCGCTAACAATTCCTGAGCCAAGGCATCGTCATTCGCATACAAACCGCTTAATTCATTACCCAAGGCAATCACGCAAGCCCCCGTTAAAGTCGCCACATCGATAACTAACTTGGGTTTAAACTGTTTAGCATAAGTTAATGCATCACACAAAATCAAACGTCCTTCCGCATCAGTATTCAATACTTCAATCGTCAAGCCAGACATACTGGTCACCACATCACCCGGTTTCGTTGCACGACCACTTGGCATATTTTCTGTGGCAGGCACCAATACCACCAGATCAATAGGAAGTTTCATTTCTGCTACCGCTTTAATCGTGCCTAATACAGAAGCTGCACCACCCATATCAAACTTCATCTCATCCATTCCCAAACCAGGTTTCAACGAGATACCGCCCGAATCAAATGTCACCCCTTTGCCCACCAAGACGTAAGGATGTTTTAGCTTATTCGCTTTAGCCCCACTTTTACCAAAATACTTCAACACGAGAAAACGTGGTTCTTGTTCACTACCTGCTGCAACCGACAAAAACGCCCCCATGTTCAAGGCTTCGATTTGTTTACGTTTTAGCACCTCAACTTTAATGGATTTATATGTTTTACCCAAAGCTAATGCCTGTTGGGCCAAATAACTCGGCGTTGCATAATTACCTGGTAGATTGGCTAATTGTTTTGCAAAATTCTGTCCTAACGCCACCGCTTGTCCCATCTGAGCGGCTTGTTGCACGGTTTCAGCCTCATCTCTAGGAACCATAAACGTTACCTGAGACAAAGTGGGTGCTGATGGTTTATGTGCTTTACTAAAGCTTGTATCATAACGATAATTACCCAACTCTAAATAACGAGCAGCTAATTTTGCTCGTTCCGCCATGCTGACTCCCTCAATGCTTTCCTGAATAATCGTATCAGCAATCTTTTCCAAAGAAGCAGCATTCGCATAACGGCTCACACTTTCATATGCTTTCTGCAATGAATTAATGTTGTAATTTGCCTGATCGCCCAATCCTACCAAAACCACACGTTTTGCTTTAATACCAGAGAGATTTCTCAATACCAATGTTTCGCCAATATTTGCCTTAAACTCCCCTTTCAAGGCTATAATATGCTCACCAATCGCTTCAATTCCTTGGGCATTGGTATTCAAAGCATCTTTATACACGCCAACGAATAAAGCATGAGTGTTAAATTCTAAAGGTTTTGTACTAAGTTTTGTGTTGAATTGCATGATGTTTATCCTTTTATAAACCGATTTTATTGTATCAATTTAGAACCATTATGTCCTTATTTAAACGTTCTGTCTCAAATGAAATTATCAGTCATACGAGCATGGTATTTTGTACGTTAACCATTATTTGGATTAGTGTACTGTTAGTACGTTTACTAGGTCAAGCAACACAAGGGGCAATTGGTGCAGATTTAGTATTTGCCTTATCCTCATTGGCCGTCATTGCGGCGGTTCCCACCCTATTGACTTTATCTTTATTTCTAGGCGTGATCATGACCATTTCTCGCAATTATCGCGATCACGAAATGATGGTGTGGTTTTCCAGTGGTGTCTCCACGATTGATTTTATTAAACCCACATTAAGAGTCACGCTACCTCTTTTTATTTTGATTACCCTACTAACGCTTTTTGCTACCCCTTGGTCTCAACAACAAATCAGTGAGTACCGTGTTCGTTTCCAAAATCGTTCTGAAATTTCTAAAGTCGCTTTGGGACAGTTTATTGAAGTAAGCGGGGGAGACAAAGTCGTGTTCATCGAACCCCCCAAAAATAGTACAGATGATATGGGACAGGTATTTGCTCGCATTCATTCACCTGGTTGGTACTCTATCATTCTATCCAAAAATGCTCGTATTTTGACTAATGATGCAGGCGAAAGATTGGTCCAATTAGGTGAGGGTACCCGTTATGATACGCAAGCTGATACCGCCGAATTTAGGACGATTGCGTTTGATCAATACACGATTCGTGTTTCTAATCCAGACGCGGCAGAACAGCAAAATCAAGTCAATAACGTTATTCAAAACCAAATTAAAGCACGCCCTAGTCTGCTACTTTTTAACGATCATCATGCTCGTTCGGATGCCGAACTTTTTTATCGTCTTAGCATCCCTATCGCCGCCATTATTCTATCGTTTTTAGCGATTCCATTAGGAGCGGTTAATCCCAGAATAGGTAAATCTGGGGCATTGATCATTGCTGGCTTACTCGCTTTGATTTACATGAATGTGATTAACTTGGCTCGCAGTTGGATTTCCTCTGGTAGTCTAAGTTACGTGCTTGCTTTGGTCTTAGTGCATGGTGCCATCGCACTGTGTACCATTTATTTTTTCTGGTTAAGAATCCGTGTCAAAGCACCCAAACCACCTGTTAACATCGAAGCTTGATGATCTGAATTTTCCTCTGGTCATCTGTGAGGTTGATCGATGTTGTCCTTTGTTAGCTTCATTACACGGTTGTTTTGATCTTCGTGCATGGTGCCATCACGCTGTGTACTATTTATTTTTTCTGGAGAATCGGACCGTTCGTTAGCATCCTTATACCCTCTCTCTTTATATGGCACATCGTCATATTGACGGCTTGTATCTAGGCGCGAAACATCCTTATATCCTCTCTCTTTATATGGCAAATCGTCATAACAAGGATGGGAGCAGATAAGAGATGAATTATGATCGCTTATAAAAGAAATAAGCATAAAAAAAACCGTTTACATCAAGCATAAACGGTTTCCTAGTGAGATTAGATGAAAGTTTAGCGAGCAGCTAACTCTTTTGTGATACGTCTTGCACCATTGTAATGCTTAATCCAATACGAAGAATTTAAGCTTTCAATGCTGACATTTCTACCTGTACGAGGTGCGTGAATGAACTGGTTATCGCCAAGGTAAATACCCACATGCGAATTACGGTGTCCACGTGTATTAAAGAATACCAAATCGCCAGGTTGTAGGTCTTCACGAGAAACTTTCTCTCCAATCGTTGCCATCACTCTTGCTGTTCTTGGAAGTTTCACACCTAAAGACTTATTCACTGTGTAATAAATCAAACCACTGCAATCAAACCCACCTGCAGGACTGGTACCACCAAAACGATAACGGATACCTAAATGGTCCAATGCAGCATAAGCTAGAGTCTGTCCTAATTCTGACTCTCTCTGACGCTCTGATTCAGCTGTTAAATCAAGCTTTTTAGCCATGGCAAAATCTTTTAGCGGATCTGGCTCAGTCAAAGTCGCTGGTACAGGCATATTCATCGTTAGTTTCAACGGTTCAATATGCTTCATTTTCTCGTCAATCGACTCTTTTTTCGATGCGACATCATTCATGACCACGACTTTTTTCTTCGTAGTCGATTTCTTCGATACACTTGCCGTCTTGTGCTTAGATACCTTAGTCGTAACAGAATGCTTCGATACTTTCAACGCTTTCGTTTTCTTAGATGATGCTTTCTTCGTTACTGTTTTTTTCGTGGCGGGTGCAGACGTAGTAGCAGGTGCTGCATAAGCATTTACCGCTGTCACCATAGCAAATACAGAAGCAAATAGCATTCTGCTCAATAATGTTTTTTTCATCTTTCTTCTTAACATAATTCTCGTACAACTCGTCAACAATCTTCATTTCAGCGTTTATTTTATACAGCTTTGTTCACAAAAACAAGGAAAAATAAGTCCTTAACACCAATAATATTTCAGCATTTGAAATATTTTCCTAAGCAAAATGCCTGAATCTGGGCCATTTCATTCCAAAACACGCATACAACCCACTGATAAAAAAGACATTTCTAGACTCTGTTTTTCTTACCTGAAAGTATTGCCTTTTATTATTCTCTTTCAAACGATGAAATTACCGCCTCCTAACTCACTCCCATCGCGGACCATGCATGAATAAACAAGGTGCCACCGTTCCACCTCCGTTCATCCTCCTGTGACACACCATCAACAGCTCCTGACTCACTCCCATCGCAGACCATGCATGAATAAACAAGTGCCACAGCTCCACCTCCGTTCATCCTCCTGTGACACGCCATCACCAGCTCCAGACTCACTCTCTATCTCAGACCACGCACGAATAAACAAGATGCCACCGTTCCACCTCCGTTCATCCTCACGTGGCACGCCATCACTTGCTCTTGACTCACTCCCATCGCAAACCATGCACGAATAAACAAGGTGTCACCGCTCCACCTCCGTTCATCCTCCTGTGACACGCCATCACCAGCTCCAGACTCACTCCCCGTCTCTGGCCATCACCCACATCTCTTACGCTTCTGTCTTTGAGCACCAGACTTCTTTTACTTCATCAAGCAAATCCATTCTGAGTCAAAGCTTGGTGAACACTGCTGACCGATCGTTTACAAACCAATACAGGAACCCCTGCTTTCTGAGCAGCATTTCTAAACGATTTCATCACGTTATGCCCTAAAAAGTCCGTCAGCAAAATCACTAAGTGCGTACCACTAGGCAAATTCAGTGTTTTTTTCTGATGAGCTGGGTCACGACCACTAATATGCTGGCGTATGGCAATCTGATGACTTTTCAGCAAATCAGGAATATTCCCTAACCTATCCGCTCCTACCACCAATGCGTTTTTTGCATCATTCATTTTTCAACTCCCAATCAATGTGTGAATATTTACATTATAATGAGAATCATTATCATTTGCAATACCAAAAAATTATTTTTGATTTTATTTTTTAACCTTTAAAACACAAAGACTTATATAATAGGCAATCAATTTAACTTTTACCGTCTATCCTATGAAAAAGTTTTTCCCCCTTAGTCTTACATTATCACTATTCATCTCAACTCAAACGATGGCAAAAGACGTGTTCATCGACAATCATCATGCTCAAATCACGATCTTTTCTCAAAATGCTCAGATCAATCTCGAAAAAAGCATCAGTTTGGAGAAAGGTGTTCACACCATTCGATTAACCAATATCCCCAGTACTATCAAACCCACCAATCTTTACATCCAACCCATCGATGGGGTAAAAATCCTAAAAAAAGAAGTACTCGAACAAAACAAGGATGGGGAATTAGATAAAGAAATTAAAGCGGTGAATCAACGCATTAAAAATTTAGATAATCAACGTGCATTAATTTTGACATCCCCTATTGATCAAAAAGATTTCACCAACATTTTTAAGGATCGCCAAAAACTGTTAAATGAGATTGAAGACTCATTAGAAAAAGAGTATGAAACGTATAATGAACTGCAAAAACGCCTGCTTGCTAAACAAATTCTAATCACGTTGCAAACGGATAAGGCATTAAACGAACGTCATTTTTTGTTTTCATACATCGATGATAAAATTTCTTGGCAACCGCATTATTTAGCCTCTTTTTCCCAAGATCATTTGAACTTTTATTCATACGCTTTGATCAATAATGAAAGCATCGATTATCCAGATGCGTCGATCAACTTTTCTACCGCTACATTAGCGAGTTATATTCCCCAAAACTATCGTTGGGAACTACGCGAAGCAAACAATAACAACCTCATTCAAGCTACTCGCATGGTAAAGATGGCAAAATTCAGTGCGGACTCTTCTGATAATGCTCCTGAATCACATGCATACGAGGTCAAAACCAAGGAAACATGGGTATCATCTGATATTCAGATCGATGGGCCACAAAGCATTAACACGGGTTTGACACAATTATTATTGAAAGACGACATCAATACTCAAGCCAAGATTTCGTATCAAGCATGGCCGATGCAAAACCAAAATGTATTTCTCATTGCCCGCAAACCCCTTGAACAGCCTATTTATGCGGGGATGTTAGATACGTATATCAATCACCAATACCTATCTTCCTCTTATATTGAAAACACAGCAAAAGGCGGTGAACTGAGTATTTTATTAGGTATTGATAATCGCATTTCACTCAAAACGCAGAAAAACGTACAAACCAAGAAAACAGGTAAACAATACACCGTTACTTATGAATACCGATACCAATTACAGAACACGTTGTCTAAAGAAGTAAACTTAACCTTAAACTTGGTGTTACCTATTTCTTCGGATGAACGAATTAAAGTCACGCCCATTATCCCCAAAAACATTAAGTTGGGACACGTTGAACAAAAAGAATCGGCTGATACATCAGAAGTCAACTGGATAAATGAGTATCAAGAAACGGTGACATTGCCTGCTGGATCCCAAAAGGAAGTGATACAAAAATTTACAGTTACCTATCCTGATAACATGACGGTGTCTGGATTACGAGGTTATTAATCCCATGATAAAAAAATCAAAATCTGTTTTATTCCCCATTTTTGTTTTTATTTTGATAAACCTAATCGTTTTGACCGCATTCAGACTAGGTTTATCTATTTGGCAAGCCGAACGCGTCAATCAAGTGCAAGGCTGGACAAACCTCATTATTCAAGGGTGGCGAATCGACATCGTATCAATGTGCTATCTATATGGTGTTCCTGCCTTATTAAGCGTATTGTTGTTTTATCCAAACCGTCTTATTGGTAAAGTCTGGCGCTACATCTTGTCTCTTTGGTTAACGATTAGCAGTGTTTTTATCCTTTTCATGGAAGTCAGCACACCTGCTTTTATCGAAACCTATGATTTTAGACCTAATCGTCTATTTGTCGAGTATCTTTTGTACCCCAAAGAAGTCTTTACTATGCTTACTCACGGACACTTAACCGCTGTTATATTAAGCAGCCTTTCTTTGCTGTTGAGTATTTATGTGTATTGGAAAATCGCGAAATGGGCTTGTAAAGAGGTACATCCCATCTCATGGAAATGGCAACCTATTGTCAGTGTGCTGATTATTGTCATTGCTTTTTTAGGGGCCAGATCCAGTCTAGGACACCGAGGCATCAATCCCGCCATGGTCGCCTTTTCACCTGATCCATTAGTCAATTCTTTGGTACTTAATTCTGGTTATTCCGTGTTATATGCTGTTCAACAGCTCAAAGATGAAGAACATTCATCTACCCAATACGGAAAAATGTCTGCCCAAGAAATGTTCCAGATATTGAAAAAACACAATTATCGTTCCAATGAAGATTATATCGATCCTAACTTACCGACATTGAGCGTCAATCCTGCTAGCTATCAGGGCAAACCTAGAAACATTGTGATACTTCTACAAGAAAGTCTAGGGGCCCAGTTTATCGGTGCCTTAGGAGGTTTACCTTTATCCCCTAACTTTGATGAACTGTCTCAACAAGGTTGGTTATTTGAAAATATTTATGCAACGGGAACGCGATCTGTTCGTGGGATTGAAGCGGTCATGACAGGTTTTACGCCAACACCCGCTCGTGCAGTGGTAAAACTAGAAAAGAGCCAACGCAATTTTTTTACCATCGCCGAGTTACTTAAAAATCAAGGTTATCAAACAACCTTTATTTATGGTGGCGAGAAACACTTTGATAATATGGCCAGTTTCTTTTATGGCAATGGATTTCAAACCGTCATTGATGAAAACGACTACCCCAACCCTAAGTTTAAAGCCACTTGGGGCGTAAGCGATGAAGATTTATTTGACAAAGCTCATGATTACTTTACGGAGCAAGCTGCAAAAAACCAACCTTTTTTTGCCTTAGTGTTTAGTTCAAGTAACCATGACCCATTTGAGTTTCCTGATGGAAAAATCGAGCTTTACGAACAACCTAAACAAACCCGTCGCAACGCGGCGAAATATGCTGATTATGCCATAGGACATTTTTTCAAATTAGCCAAATCATCGAATTATTGGGATAACACCATCTTTATTATTATTGCGGATCATGATTCTCGAGTGGCTGGTGAAACGCTTGTTCCTATCAAGCATTTTCATATTCCCGCTTTGATTCTTGGCAAGGATGTTCCTGTCAAACGCGATCCACGATTAGTCAGTCAAATTGATATACCCCCTACTTTACTATCTCTAGCGGGTATTAACGCGACTTATCCTATGATTGGTTTTGATCTTACCAAAGACGTGGATCCTAACCGTGCCATTATGCAGTACGACCAAACACAAGCATTCATGTCTGGAAAGGATGTGGTGATCATGAAACCCAAAGTCCCTGCCCAAGGTTTTGTGTATGATAAAAGTCGTGAAACCCTTACTCCGACTAGCTTATCATCCGATCTGCAAAACGAAGCACTTGCTTATGCTTTATTTGGTAGCTATATGTACAAAAACCAACTTTATCGACTCCCTGAACAAAAGTAATCAGACTTTTTGAAGTGAGTATGAATTTTATACGAGACGAAAAAAGGCCCATCGATGCATGATGGGCTTTTTTATGATAACCGCTTAAACACTCGCTCTACGAGCATATCGGCGATTGTTGTGCGATGTTCTTTTTAATGCTTATTTAACGTACGTTCAAATAAAACATTATTCTCTAAATCAATATGTTGTTTTAAATCTTGTGAGAATGTTGCTAACAACTGATATAAATTTTTCAACTCAGTACAGGACGAGTCCGAAACGGTAAAATGATGCGTCAGTTCGTCTAATTGGGTCAGTGCTGATTCATGATCAGCATGTTCATGTTTCATCACCGTAATGGGCATACTAGCTCTGGCCCCTGCACCCGCTAAAATCATAGGAAATAGCACTTGCTCTTCTTTCATCATATGATTTAATAAATCCATATGAATGTGCTGTAATAAAGGAATCAAGCCGTTTGGTAATTTATCCACCACAGCATCAGACTGTGCTAACGCCATGATCTCATCTAACTGTTGACGATGGACATCATGAAAACGACTCAAAATATGCTCAATCGTTGCTTGATCACTTTCAGTTACCCATTTTTGATTATCTTGATTCATATATTACCTCTATCATATATTTTTAATAAAAAAGCGACCCAATACACGAGTCGCTTGATCTCATCAATGAAGGAAAAAAACCATGCGACGATTACATCGCCTCGGCCGTTTGATCATCTTTTGGTTTTGGCTTTTTAATTAAATCTTCACGTTTAACGCCAAACCACATTGCTAAGGCAGCAGCTACAAACACAGATGAATAGATACCAAACCAAATACCAATGGTTAACGCTAATGCGAAATTATGTAATGTCGGACCACCGAAAAATAACATCGATAACACCATCATCTGCGTAGAAGCGTGTGTAATCACTGTACGAGAAATGGTTTGCGTAATCGAAGAATCGATGGTGTCTTTTACAGACATTTTTCTTTGTTTGCGGAAATTCTCACGGATACGGTCCATGATCACCACTGATTCGTTCACAGAGTAACCCAGTACCGCTAATACACCTGCCAAAACAGATAAAGAAAATTCCCACTGAAAAAATGCAAAGAACCCAAGAATAATGACCACGTCGTGCAAGTTAGCAATTACGCCAGCTACCGCGAACTTCCATTCAAATCGAATCGCCAAGTAAAGAATAATGCCAATCGCCACAAAAGCAAACGCTTTCAGACCATTGATCAACAACTCATTCCCAAACTGAGGACCCACAAACTCCACACGCGTCATCTGGACAGAGGGATCTACTGTTTTTAGAGCCTCCAATACTCTGTCACCCTGTTCAGCGGTTGTTTCTGTCTTAGGCACAGGCAAACGGATCATCACGTCTTTTGAGGTACCAAAGTTTTGTACTTGATAATCGCTGTATCCTAACTTGCCAATTTCAGCACGAATTTTTTCTAGATCAGCTGTTTGTGCGTATTGCACTTCCATGACCGTTCCACCCGTAAACTCAATAGACAAATGAAAACCACGAGTGGCAATAAAAAACACCGCTAATATGAATGTGATCACGCTAATGATATTCAACACCAAAGCGTGCTTCATAAACGGAATGGTTTTACGAATACGGAATAATTCCATAATATTTTACCTACCTATTTCTTTTCTGCATCAGGGTTCCAAACCGTACCAATAGACAAATTCTTCAATTTTCTACGGCTACCATACCATAAATTTACTAATGCTCTAACACCGACGACAGCTGAGAACATAGAAGTTAAAATACCCAAGACATGCACTACCGCAAAGCCTCGAATAGGGCCAGTACCAAAAGCAAGTAACGCAACCCCCACGATCAATGATGTTAAGTTAGAATCCAAGATGGTTCCCCAAGCACGGTCAAAACCGATATTAATAGCTTGTTGAGGACTCAAACCTGCTCTTAATTCTTCACGAATCCTTTCATTAATTAACACGTTCGCATCAATGGCCATCCCTAGTGTTAAAGCAATGGCCGCGATACCTGGAAGCGTTAATGTTGCTTGCAATAAAGATAACGCAGCTAACAATAATAGGACGTTTAAGGCCAAGCCAACCGATGAAAATACACCAAACAAATGGTAGTAAATCAACATAAAGATCACGATAGCAATAAAGCCGTACAAGGTAGAATCAAAGCCTTTTTTGATGTTCTCTGCACCTAATTGAGGACCGATTGTTCTTTCTTCAATAATATGCATCGGTGCGGCCAACGAACCTGCTCGTAACAATAAGGCCGTATCAGCCGCTTGTTGGGCCGTCATACTACCAGAGATCTCAACCTGACCATTAGGAATTTCGCTTCTAATCACGGGTGCTGTTACGACCTGTCCTACGCCGTTTTCAAACAAGATAATCGCCAAACGTTTATTAATATTATCGCGTGTGACATCTCTGAAAATACGTGCCCCTTTGGAATCTAAAGTAAGATTTACCGTTGGTTCTCCAGTTTGAGCATTGCGACCTGATTGTGCATTTTCTAGGTTTTCACCTGTTAACAACACTTGACGACGAACCAACACCGTTGTGCCATTCGTATCTTTAAAGGCTTGTAAACCAAAAGGCACGGTGCCATTCAATAAAGCCGAACGAGCCGTCACGGAATCATCGACCAAACGAAGTTCTAATGTGGCCGTACGTCCAAGAATATCTTTTGCTTTAGCAACATCCTGAATACCTGGCAATTCCACGACAATTCGGTCAGATCCTTGTTGTTGGATAATAGGTTCAGCGACCCCCAATTCGTTAATTCTATTGTGTAATGTCTGAATATTTTGTTTTAACGCATTTTCACGAATATGCTGACTTTGCGAAGGGGTCATTTCCGCCGTCAATAAAGCTCTACCATCTGCATCAGAGGGCATGAAAGTCAACTCTGTCGCTCTGTTTCGCAACACAGCTAATGCCTTATCACGATCAGAAGCATTTGAGAAACTTAACACTAATGATGAACCGTTTTTGGAAATATTATTCACGGGAATTTTTTGGTTATTGAGCGTTGTTCTTAACTCAATCAACAAAGAATTGTACGCCGCATCCAAAGCACCTTGCATATCCACTTGCAATAAGAAATGCACCCCGCCACGAAGGTCCAAACCGAGATACATAGGATGGGCCCCCAAGCTTGTTAACCAATCAGGCGTGGCTGTTAATAAATTCAAAGCGACCGTATAGTCTGGTGTTTCTGAATTAGCATTTAAAGTGCTTTGAAGCAAATCTCTGGCACGTATTTGCGTATCCGTATCTGAAAAACGCACATGTATCGTACCCACGTTGTTATTACTTTGATAATAAATACCCAAAGGTTCAATATGGTTATTCGCCAAAATCGTTTCAATTTGTTTCTGGGTATTTAAATCGACTTTCTTAGTAATGTTCGCACTCGACACCTGAACGGCTGGCGAATCACCAAAGAAGTTGGGGACTGTATAAATAATGCCAATCACTAGCACTACCAATACTAGTATATATTTCCATAAAGGATAACGGTTCATCAGTTACCTATCTCGTTATTTAAAAAATTATAAAAGATCTTTAATCGTACCTTTTGCTAATACGGCACTCACAGAGGCTTTCTGTACCAAAATTTCTGCAGGTTTGTCTGAATCAAGATTTGAAACAGCCAACACAAGATAATCGCCCTCAATTTTAGTGATACGACCAATCAAACCTGCCGCAGCGATGACTTCATCACCTTTTGACAAATTAGAAATCAACTCACGTAATTCTTTTTGACGTTTCATTTGAGGACGAATCATCAAAAACCACATCAACACAAAAATCACAATTAAAGGCAAATAGCCTAAAAGTCCTGCTTCTGCCCCCGCTGGCGGTGTCGTTGCATCAGCTAAAACCAAAGATAATACGTCTTGCATACTTTTCTCCAAATAATCGTTTTATATCAGATGATGATTGTACATAATCGGGAAATATTTTACCCAAAAATCTACTCGTAAGGATTAGGATATCCCATACTGTTTAAAATCTCAACCTCAAGAGACTCCATTTCTTGGGCCTGTTCCTCGTCTAGATGATCAAAGCCCAAAGCGTGCAATAAGCCATGCAATAACAAATGTACGGTATGTTGTTCAAACGTTTTATGTTGTTCTTTGGCTTCTTTTCTCAAAACAGGCATACATAGAATCATGTCTGTTTGAATCACTTGATGCTCATCTTTTCCATATTCAAAGGTCAGAATATTCGTTGCATAATTTTTTTGGCGATAAGACTGGTTGTACGCCTGTCCCTCTTTCTCATCCACCAAACACAAGCCAATACGAATACCTTGGCAATCCAAATCCAATATCTGATGTATTTGCTTCCATAATTGACCAAAATAAGCCCTTAGCTTTTGACGCGAAAACGCTTGGTCACTTGATGAATTCACTACCTTTAACTGTAAAAAAGGCTTGTCATATTCACGATTATTTTTCATAAGCATCAATAATTCTTGCTACCAAAGGATGGCGAACCACATCACGGCTGGTAAATTTTGTTACGGCAATACCTTGGACATTATGCAAAATACTCACCGCATGCGACAGGCCGCTTTGTTGGCCTTTTTGCAAATCCACCTGAGAGGGGTCACCAGTAATGACAGCCTTACTTCCAAAACCAATACGCGTTAAAAACATTTTCATCTGTTCTGGAGTAGTGTTTTGGGCCTCATCTAATATCACAAACGCACTATTTAAGGTGCGTCCACGCATATAGGCGAGCGGTGCCAATTCAATCGTTTGTTTTTCCAATAAACGTTGCACCTTATCAAATCCCATTAAATCATACAAAGCGTCATATAAAGGACGTAAGTAAGGATCTACTTTTTGGGCCAAATCACCTGGCAAAAAACCCAATCGTTCACCCGCTTCTACCGCAGGACGAGCCAATACAATTCTTTGCACGTTATCTCGTTCTAATGCATCGATCGCACAAGCAACTGCCAACCAAGTTTTTCCTGTACCAGCAGGTCCCACACCAAAGGTAATATCGTGTTTTAGGATTTTTTGGATGTATTCTCTTTGACCCTCAGTACGTGGACGTAAATCATGACGACGTGTACGCAACGAAAACGCATCATTGACTTCCACACTTTCCACTCGGTTCAAAGATGGCTCGGCTTTATGCGTTTTCCCTTCTTTTTGGGTCAAAGAAGCTTTCATCTCCACCAATCCGAGCTGAATATCGTTCAAACTTAACTCTTGATGTAAGGAGCGACGATGAAACACCTCTACACAATGACGGGCTTGTTGGGCATGTTCTCCCCTTATCACCAGACGAGAACCACTTCGCCCAATCTTGACATTCCATGCCTGTGCAATCTGACGCAGATTGTCATCCATAGGACCGCAAAAATTGGCAAGCTGGATATTATCACCCTGCAAATTGATTTCAAGCACGTTATCTTTCATGCCAATACCTTCTCAGTTAAGGCAACTTCACCTCGTAAAGAGTTAGTATAAACTTGGGTAATTTTCACTGGAATAATCTGTCCAATCATTCTGCTATCGCCTTTGAAATTCACGATACGATTATTTTCTGTGCGACCTGTCAATTCGTTCATATCACGTCTGGACGGGCCTTCCACCAATACACCTTGGATCGTTCCCAACATCTTTTGGCTAATAGCTTGTGCTTGTTCGTTAATCAAGGCTTGTAAGCGTTGCAGACGTTTTAGTTTTACGTCATAAGGCGTATGATCCTCTAAATCCGCTGCAGGCGTACCGGGACGACGCGAATAAATAAACGAGAACGATACATCAAAATTCACATCACGAATCAATTTCATCGTTTGTTCAAAGTCTTCATCTGTTTCACCAGGGAAGCCCACGATAAAATCTGATGAAATCGTCATCTCTGGACGAGCTGCATACAATTTTCTTACAATCGATTTAAATTCAAGACTCGTATAACCTCGTTTCATCGCTGCCAATACACGGTCGCTACCAGCCTGAACAGGCAGATGCAAGAAAGGAACGAGCTTTGGCAACTTACCATGAGCCTCAATCAATCTACTCGTCATTTCTCTAGGATGAGACGTTGTATAACGAATACGCTCAATACCTGGAATCTCATGCACAAACTCTAACAAAGTCGCAAAGTCGGCCATATCGCCACCCTCAGTAATAGGGGCTTTCCAAGCATTGACGTTTTGGCCCAATAAATTAACTTCTTTGACTCCCTGATCTGCCAAATCAGCGATCTCAACCAGAATATCTTCCAAAGGGCGAGAAATCTCTTCACCACGTGTATAAGGCACCACGCAGTATGAGCAATATTTACTGCACCCCTCCATAATCGAAACAAAGGCAGATGGCCCATTCACACTAGGAGCAGGCATCGCATCAAATTTTTCGATTTCGGGAAAACTAATATCTACCTGTGATTGCCCACTTTCTTTTTTGCGAGCTATCAATTCAGGCAAACGATGTAACGTCTGAGGTCCAAACACCACATCCACATATGGAGCACGTTTGATAATCGCTTCACCCTCTTGTGAAGCCACACAACCACCCACGCCAATAATCAAATCAGGCTTATCAAGTTTTAATAAATTCGCACGCCCTAAATCTGAAAACACTTTTTCTTGGGCTTTTTCACGAATAGAACAGGTGTTAAATATAATAATGTCCGCTTCTTCTGCTACTTGAGTCAATTCCAAATCATCTGATGCTTTCATCACATCGGCCATTTTCTCTGAATCGTACTCATTCATCTGACAACCAAATGTTTTGATAAATAACTTTTTCTTGCCGTCAGAAACTTGGGACGCTGAGCCTAAATTTCCGGCACGATTTATCATCGGTGTAGATTTCGCAGATAAAGTAGTTTGGGGAGTTTTCCCATGATGGGGTCTTTTTAAAGTCGTTTCTTGCATGATTCCTACCGTTACGGGTTTTTGTCCCGCGGGTCATTAAAATTATTAATAAAAACTTTTATTTTAACGCACTTATTACTATTTTTCATGTATCCTTATATATTCCATTAACTCAGACTTCTTAAAGATGTCATCAGATTCAACCGAACCGAATAAATCTAACTTTTTTAAAAGTTTTCCGAGTATTTTTAAAGGCAAACATATAGAAAACATTCAGGATCTCATGAATGCCTTATCAAAAGCCCATGAAGATGGCATTATTGCAGATGATGCTTATCATATGATGGCAGGTTCTATTTCTTTTGCCAAAACCACTGTTAGCGATATTATGACACCGCGTTCTCAGATGTGTATGATTGATGTAAATAAACCACTTGCTGAGTCCTTGCACTACATTATCGAAACAGGCCATTCAAGATTTCCCGTTTATGATAAAGAAAGAGATAATATCATTGGGTTATTATTGGTAAAAGATTTATTACCTTATATTTTGAACCCCCAAATTAATCTCAAAGAGTTGATTCGTCCTGCTTATTTTGTGCCTGAGTCCAAACATTTAAATCAATTACTGACAGAATTTCGCACAAAAAGAAATCATATCGCCATTGCTGTAGATGAATACGGCGGATTTACGGGTTTATTAACTTTAGAAGATGTATTGGAACAAATCGTCGGTGATATTGAAGATGAAACGGACGAAGAGGAAGAAGAAACCATCTTCCAAGAATCTGAAAATACCTGGCGTGTAGTAGGTTCTACCAAAATCGAAGATATTAATGAAACACTCGGTACAGATTTTTCTTTGGAAGAAAATATCACATTAGGTGGCTGGATTATTGATAAACTGGATCATATTCCTATTCGAGGCGAAACTTATACAGAACAAGGATATAAGTTTAGAGTGTTAAAAAGTGATGGTAAAAAAGTGTTATGGCTACACATTACCAAGCTACCTCTTGAAAACGAGGACCCATCGCCTAAGGAATAATCGCATCACCCTGATTTTACGAATTGATAGAAACTGAATGTTTGCTTATTTTATTTTACTGATTGCTGGTGCAATCAATGCGTTTTGTTACTCCAACGATCCCATATCTGGTTCACTTAATGCACCACTTCAAATCCTGACATTAAGTGTTCTAGCCGTGTGCACTTTGCTTGCCAAAAACAAAAAAATGGCATTAACTTACGGTCTTACCTTTGGTTTCATCAGCTTTGTTGCGGGCATTTATTGGATTTATATCAGTGTCCATTCTTACGGCAATTTAAACATCTTTCTATCGACATTAACCCTATTTCTTTTTGCATTTTATTTGGCGATCTATTACGGATTGGCTTGTTTACTCATTCGCTGGCTCAACAAAGAACCCACTTTATGGAGCATTTTTAACTTTGCCGCCGTGTGGACGATCTTTGAATGGCTTAGAGGTACTCTATTTACTGGGTTTCCGTGGAACAATATTGCCTATGCTCACGTTGAGAGTATCCTATCTGGATGGGCACCGTTACTAGGTAGCTATGGTGTGACGTTTGTGGCGGCTTTTATCTCGGCTTGTGTGGCCATTTGTTTTATCGCGTTTCTTGCTCGACACATACCTAATATCATTCTTTCTTTATTATTGATTTTGGGCATAGCAATCGGTTCCACTTTTTTATGTCAAACATCTTGGGTAACACCTCGTCAAGACAGCATCACCGTCCGATTAATTCAACCCAATTCCAGCATCGAAAACAAATTCTCGCCTTTGACACAAATGCAAGAGTTAATTGAAACGTTAAATCTTGCTTCGCGATACAGTGCCGTCAATAAAGCACAGGTCATTATTTTCCCAGAAACCACTATCCCTATTTTCCAACACAACGTTCCCGCCATTTTTTGGCGACAAATGATAGATATAGCTGATTACGCCAACACAACATTATTAATTGGGGCCCCTATCCTTACTCAACATCAGTCCGCTCATGAGTATGCCAATGGGATTATCTTAATTGACAAAAACACTTCTATTGACGATATTTACCAATTACACATTCCTCACTATAACAAGCGTCATTTAGTGCCATTTGGGGAATACATACCTACTGGATTTAGATGGTTTACGGATATATTACAAATTCCGCTTGGAGATTTTACTGCGGGTGCCATCCAACAAAAACCTTTTAATATCCAAGGAACATTAATCGGGGCCAATATTTGTTATGAAAATTTATTTGGTCATGAATTAATCGAAGACATCAAATCAGGAGCTACCGTTCTGGTCAACATCAGTAACCTTGCTTGGTTTGGCGATAGCACGGCTTTGGGACAACACCTAAACATTTCTAGAATGCGTAGTTTGGAATTAGGCAGACCCATGTTATTGGCTACCAATACAGGGCGAACTGCTTACATCGATCCCAAAGGAAAAGTTATCGCAGCATTACCCACTGCCACCAAATATACTTTAGAAGTCAACGTGACTCCTTACACGGGAGAAACTCCTTTCATTCACTGGGGAGATCATCTCATTATCACTCTTTCCAGCCTAATCACCCTTTTCTTTATTGCATTGAACCTCATCTGCTGGCATCGTCGTGTAAAGGCGGAAGTTCGGTGAAGTGACGTATTTTTTTCTTGCAGGTAGTAATAAAACTACGCAAGACAAAGATATTAAACAAGCGTTAAAAATTTGGAGAACGCTAAAGGATTGACAAATGACAACACTACATGTTTACGATTCATCGGTGTATTTAACTGACCCAGAAGTCGCCTCAGCCTATCTCTCAAATATGCTTAAAGAGGGTTCTGCACAAGAGTTTATGTATGCTTTAGGTCAAATAGCTAAAGCGTATGGTATTGCAAAATTGGCACAAGAGACTGGCCTTAAACGCGAAAGCTTATATAAGACACTTTCAGGTGCCACTAAACCGAGATTTGAGACAATTTTGAGTATTACGCGTGCGTTAAATATGCCATTAAAGATTTAAAAAGCTACTCAGATGCTTGCATAATCTCGTCCATTTTGGCAATGGATTCATGTTACTTGCGATTTTCAATTTTTTAAAGTTTTTTTGTGACAGCGAAGCTTCGATAAAACGCAGTTTTGTTAAAGTGCAATTTCGTTAAAGCGTGGAATACAGCCAATCAAGGTTTGAGGAGAAAATAAAAAACCCTGTATTCTCAATCACTTATCTTCTATTGAAAATTACAGGGTATTGTATGTAAGGTGGCGGAGCGGACGGGGCTCGAACCCGCGACCCCCGGCGTGACAGGCCGGTATTCTAACCAACTGAACTACCGCTCCGCAGCGATAACTGGCGTCCCCTAGGGGATTCGAACCCCTGTACCCACCGTGAAAGGGTGGTGTCCTAGGCCTCTAGACGAAGGGGACAGAAATCTGTCCTAGCTTTTTTGGTGGAGATAAGCGGGATCGAACCGCTGACCTCTTGCATGCCATGCAAGCGCTCTCCCAGCTGAGCTATACCCCCACTGGATACAAGCTCTAAAAGCTAACTAGCCGATTTACTGTTTGTTGGTCAAAATCAGTAAAGATGTCATTATGACGAATTTCGGATCGCTTTGCAAGCACTTTTTACTTTTATGTTGTTTTTTATTTGTGTTTGTAGTTTTTTGTATACATTTTTATTTGTCGTTGACATTACCGACAAGTAAACCCTTAACCTTTTCAACACAAAATTATTAATATTTATTAATAACCTAGCCTTATATCACCTATTCAAACATCAAAAAAATATACGATGAATTATTTTTTTGCTTAATTTAAAAAATTTTGCTTGTAAATTCTTTCCTACCTTATCTTGAAACTCCCCCGCTCCCCTGTCTTGCAACACCCCAACCATTCTACGGCCTAATCAATACAATTTGCGAAACATAGTTTTTCTGAGCTTTAAGCCACAACCCTAGTACGCCAAACACAAGCTCTTGTTATGACGTAGGCTTTTAGCCCTTAACCCCCCCCCAGTACTTCAACCACCCCGAGACGTTTATTAATCTCCCACCTGAACCACCTTCAAGTCATTGGTACGCTGACTGAGAGGTTCAAGCTCTTGTCAAGCACGTTACTTAAAACTCCCCCTTCAACCACTCATAACACTGACTGACAATTGTTTCTCTGCCCTCCCACAGAAACCCTAATAACCTCAATAACACAAACACCGTCAATAAAACCGTTGCGTGTAAGAATTAGTACAAGTTCGCATACTCACTTTTCTTGCACGCGTATCTAAACATTTACCATTTAAAACACTACGGATTTGCCGCCCATCTTTGTACCATTGTTGATTTTTCCGCCCTGTACAAGCATACATTATCACCACAGCACTTTCAGCAGGATTCTCCCCTGCAATATCCAAGCATTGACCGCCTTGTCTTATCGTCCCATCTGAATAAAACTGAAAACGTTGATTTTCCCCATCATGACAAATAAAAGTAATCACATCCTTTTGATTTTCTGCACTCACGTCAAGACAGTTATTATCTTGTTTTAAAGTCCTTGTATTAAGCAAAATTGTTTTGTGCCTCTGAATACCTGTATGACGATGGCGATTTTGTTTATTTGTCTTTTTAAGCACACGTTTCTGAACCTCTTGATGTATCGTTATTTCCGTTTCAACACGTGTTTTAACTGTGGTTTCAACGTGTTTTTGATTCGTTTCTTGCATCACACGATGTTCTGTTTGTATCGCATCATATTGTGTTATTTGATTCACCCTATGTGCATCATTTATCTGGCAGGCTGTCATCAAGATAGACAGGCTTAAAATCATTGCTTTTTGCGGAACCATCACATTATTTCCTTGAATACACCTTATTTACTTTAACCATTCTCTTTGCACAAAAATATCAAAATACCTGCAGTTTATAATGGCATTGAATACAATATTAACAAAGATTTATTATGGAGCATATCATGTCAAATTTTGTTTTTCCCCCTAAAGAAACAGTCGGCTTGCCCATTCACCGCGATTCTACTTTATTTCCAGTCAGACGCGTGTATTGTGTTGGACAAAATTATGCTGATCATGCCAGAGAAATGGGCTCAGATCCTAATCGTAGCGAACCATTCTTTTTTTGCAAACAAGCGGATAAGCAAGGAATTGCTTTTGCACGAGGTAACGACACACTCACCCTCCCATTCCCTACGGCTACAGAATTACTTTCCTACGAATTAGAAATTGCGATTGCCATTGGTCAGCAAGGTAAGAACATCACACCTGATCAGGCAGAAAAAATGATTTTTGGTTATGCGATTTGCTTTGACATGACAAGAAGAGATCTTCAAAAAGGGTTCAAAGAAAGAAAACAGCCTTGGGAGATGGCCAAAGCATTTGATCAAGCACTACCGATTTCTGCGGTTTACCAAAAATCTGATTTACCTAATATTCACGAAACGCAAATTAAATGCTTAAAAAATGGTGAAGTCGTTCAGCTAGGTAATTCCAATATGATGATTTGGAGTATTGAGGAAATCATTAGCAAATTATCGCAGTATGTTGAGTTATATCCAGGCGATTTGATTTTGACTGGAACCCCTGCAGGCGTTGGCCCTGTGTGCAAACACGATATTTTGGAAGCGGTTGTAGATGGGTTCGAACCGTTCAAAGTAAATTATATTTAATCGATATATGCTGACACAACATTTCAAACTTTCTCACACGACTCCCGGCATGGATCTGAATGTAACGAGTTTTCAGTTCGGTCCTGCCGGCACGCGAAAAGTCTATATTCAAGCCAGTCTTCATGCGGATGAAATACCTGGTTCTTTAGTGATTTTTTTCCTCAAAAAACACTTAAAAAAACTAGAAGCTGAACAGAAATTACATTGCCAAGTGGTATTAGTGCCTTATTGCAACCCCATCGGTATGTCGCAACAAATCTTACAAAAAAGTATCGGTCGGCATTCTTTTGAATCAGGGCAAAACTTCAATCGTTTAGGCAAGTTCTACTTTTTAGACCATTTGATCAAAAAAATTTCTGCCGCTGATTTATCTCCAACCGACGCATCGTCCAATACCGCTTGGATACGTCGTATGATAAAAGAAATTTTGGATCAGCATATTCCAGAAAGTAGTATCGATGAGCTTCACCACCATCTTTTATCACTTTCTTATGATGCGGATATCGTCTTAGATTTACATTGCGATGAACAGTCGATTATGCATTTGTACACCTTACCTCAGCTTTGGCAAAAAGGAAGCAAATTAGCACGTTTCATCAATAGTCAATGTCATTTATTATCTCAAGACAGTGGTAGTCATTCCTTTGATGAAATATTATCTATACCTTGGTTAAAGCTACAAGAAGCCTTTCCAAAAGCCGCTATCACTCTGGCTTGTTTTAGTGCCACGATTGAGCTTAGAGGGCAACAAGATTTATGTCTGGAAACCGCTGAAAATGACGCTTTGGCCATTCTTAGCTTTTTACACGAGGAAAATTTTATTCATTTAGACAACCCTAAAACACCGTCCAATCACATTCCTGAGCCACATCCTCTTTCGGGATTAAGTTATGTAAAAGCTCCTCAATCAGGTATTTTTGTTCCTACTAAAAAAGCAGGCGATTGGGTCGATGAACACACCATCATCGGACATATTGTCGATCCACTCAATGACACGATTACACCGATACATAGCCCCATTCAAGGGATTATTTTTAGTGTTGCATTAAAACCAATGGCCAAACTTCATCAAGTTATTTTTAGCATTTCGGGTGCCAAAGACATCGGACATACTGGACTTACCTTGTAAAACACGAGACACATATGACACAACATCTTATTGAGAAAAAATTAAGTAGCGATATTCAATTCACTGGAAATATCATTGAAGTTTCGTTGGATCATATCCAATTACCCAACGGTAAAACCGCCACCAGAGAGGTTGTCAGACACTGTCCTGCCGTTTGTGTTCTAGCTGTTACCGATGATGAAAAAGTCATTTTGGTTCGACAATTTCGTTATCCTTGCAACGAAGTGCTTTTAGAAGTACCCGCAGGGAAAATGGATTTAGATGGTGAATCTGCATTAGACTGTGCTTTCAGAGAACTGGCAGAGGAAACCCCTTATACCGCCACATCAATGACCTTACGTCACACTTTCTACACGGCACCAGGCTTTTGTGACGAACTCATGTATCTTTATGAAGCCAAAGGCGTGAAGAAAAATAGTGCTTTAACACCTGACGAAGATGAGTTTGTGGAAACCGTGTTACTTAGCAAAGAGGAAACATTACAGGCCATGAGATCTGGTCAAATCAAGGATGCGAAAACGTTAATCGCTTTGCAGTTTTGGTTGTTGGGGATATAAAAAAGCTCCGATAAAACGGAGCTTCTTTTTTATGATTTACGATAAACCAGAATACTGGTTTCTGCTAAACCTAACACTTTCGCTGTGACACTACCTAATAAAAGTTTACTAATGCCACTACGTCCGTGACTAGCAATATGAATCAAATCACAGTTTTCTTGTTTAGCGACTTCAACCAAACATTCAGCCACACTGCTATTTGAGCTAATCACTTTTTTAGAAGCCACGCCTTGTTCTTTGGCATAGGCTTCAATATCAGCAAAAAACGACTGAGCTTCTTTTTTAGCCGAACTCTCATAATCTTCATTACTAAAAGCATATGCAGCAGAAATTCCGTCAAATCCTACCAAGCTAGAAAATGGCTGAGTTACATTTAGAAGCACGACTTCTGCCCCAAGATACTTAGCAAAATCAATACCTGCTTTAGCGGCATCATGAGAAATATCAGAACCATCGATAGGTAATAAAATACGCTTGTACATAAAATCCCCCTTATGTGTACTAACGGTTTATTGCTGCCTGATATAAAAGAGTGCTTCTAGCTCCTGAGAAACAATATGCTAATATCGGACCTTCTAGTTGTTCCAACCAATCAGCCAAAGCTTGAATCTTATCCGGTGTTATCATACCCTTTTCAACTGGCAAATACACTGCATTCATGCCTAATGATTTCGCCTTTGCAATGATATCTGCCGATAATGGCTGAGCATCACCACCTTCTTTATCAGGTCTATTAATAATGATACTATTAAAACCTAATTTTGCAAGTGTTTCTAACTGCTCTACATAAATTTGTCCTGAAACAGCATAATTTTCCGAAATAAACTGATAATGTACTTTCTCTTGATCCATATTTTTTCCTTTTTTAATCAAATAAACACTCAGCAAAGGGGATTAATTTATCAAGCAAATTGACATCACATCATTACAATGCGTATCAATCTTTCAACTCACCCAAACAAGCTCAGAACGACCCCTATTATCACTTAAATTAAGTTGGCATTTAAGCAAACTGAAACAACATCACTACGGCAAGTATTGACAAAGCAATTCCTAATAAATTAATGCGATTTAATGTCTCTTTAAACCCATACATTCCCACCAAACTTCCTACCGCAATCACACCAATATTCATGATGGTAAACACAATAGTAGGATTGTTTTTGTATGCTTGATGAGCATAAATATAAAACAAAATATTAAAGAAATTAAAAAGCCCCAATACCAGACCTAAAGCCAAACTTTTAATATCCCATCTTACCTTTTGCATCAAAAGATACCCCCACAGAACGATACCTCCTAAAACAAAGCTAATAAACAAGCCAGACAATAAGTCTCCACCCAACTTACTACTTTCTTTTAATAAAATATCAATCGTGGCGTAGCCAATCCAAACCAAGAACAAATAATACGCTTGTGAGTCAAAAAATCGGCTTTTTGAGGCTATCTCTTTTTCAGATCCTTTGTAAAGCAAGCATAGTAAGGCACTCAACCCCACCATCACACTAATAATTTTCAAGGTACTGACGGCCTCATTAAATATCCAAAATGAAGCGATTAAGGTTAGAAACAGCGACAAACGTTGAGCAACATCCGAACGTGCAATCCCCACACAACTAACTGCTTTACTCATGACGATGAATACACTCGGCAACAAAAGTCCCAACAAAATATACAACCACCATGGTAGCTGAGTCAGCGTCTCACTTTGTAAAAGACGTTCTGGTTTCAATAAAAACCATGATAATAAAGTTGCAATGACATAATTAATCAAAATAGATTGTCGAATATCACCACCTGTGATGCGAGAATACTTCAAAATCACTGACACCACAACACTACACATCACCGCCAAAATAAGATAAATCATGACTTACCTTTTCCTTGTTTGACACATTATATTTATTAATTTCGATTAAAAAGCATATTGTACAAGGCAATAAAACACTTAATAGACTTATTCATGATTGCATGCAAAATCTAATTAACACTCAGATAAAACTCACACCCCAACCTCTTATACTTTTACACCATCGAGACAGACACCACTCCAATCATCACCCAAAACCCGCCTAAACACTGGCTTTCAGATAATGCTCGACAAAATCTTTCACACACAAACCTTTTATACTTTTACACCATCGAAACAGACACTATTCTAACCATCATCCAAAACCACCGTAAACACTGGCTTTCAGACAATGTTCGACAAAAACTTTCACACACAACCCCCCCCAAATACTTACAAAAACCAAACAGATCTTATTTAACGATTCTGCCCAAAGCCGATGAATAGTGCGTTTCAACAAGATCTGTATATTTATTTGTGATCTACTTTTGTAATGCGTATAAACCTAGTTTGTCCATTAATTTTTTATCAGCTTGTTCTTGTGGATTGGCACTGGTTAATAATTTTTCGCCGTAAAAAATAGAATTCGCTCCTGCAAAGAAACACAATGCCTGCGTGCTTTCAGACATTTTTTCTCGTCCTGCCGATAGTCTCACCATTGTTTTTGGCATCGTTATGCGTGCTACAGCAATCGTACGGATAAATTCAAACTCATCCAAATCTTCCGCATCAGCCAATGGCGTTCCTTCCACACGAATCAACTGATTAATCGGCACTGATTCAGGATAAGGGTCCATATTGGCAAGCTGTGCCACTAGACCCGCACGTTCTCTTCGTGACTCGCCCATCCCCACAATACCACCACAACAGATATTAATACCATTTTTGCGGACTCTTTCTAATGTATCCAAGCGATCTTGATATGTCCTAGTCGTGATAATATTGCCGTAAAATTCAGGCGAGGTATCCAAATTATGGTTGTAGTAATCCAAGCCCGCTTCTTTTAAACGCTCCGCCTGCCCCTCTTTCAACATCCCCAAGGTCACACAAGTTTCCATACCCAATGCTTTAACGGCTTTAATCATTTCGATCACTTCATCCAAATGATGATCTTTAGGACATCGCCAAGCAGCCCCCATACAGAAACGCCCTGCTCCATTTGCTTTGGCTTCTTTTGCAGCCTGAACCACTTTTTCAATTTCCATTAATTTCTCTTTCTCCACCCCTGTCTGATAGCGACTGGACTGCGGACAATAAGAACAGTCTTCAGGGCAACCACCTGTTTTAATGGACAACAACGTAGATAATTGAATGGCGTTTGGATCATGATGTTGTCGATGAACTTCGTGAGCTTGATGCAATAAATCCATCAAAGGCAAATTGTATAACTCAACGATTTGGTTCACCGTCCATCTTTCTGTTAATTTCGGACCATGACGTGAAATACTATATGTTTGCATAAGTGATTCCTTTCTTTAGAAAATCACATCATAGGGAAGATTATGGACAAAAACAAGTGTAGGAAAGAAATTAAAATAAAAGCAATTTAACCGATTTTAACGAAAGATGCGATCATATAAATAAAAAAAGAAAATATCTTTGACAAGCCACCCCCTCCTTACCGCCTCACCAACCAAAAAGACCTATTCAAGCACACACCGTCTCCTCACTCGCCAGCATTCTACGGCACTCGATCTTCTCAATCACTCTCACCCTCTCGCACGTATCACGACCATCCTACAATCATCCACGCACAGCCATACTGGGCCACAATCGCTTCAATACGATGTCACCCATTGATTGATAAAAACTTAGCTAAAAGAATGATTGATTACTTTTTCCACCAATCCATTTTGGCGTTCATGGCTTCTAGATATTGCAAATGTTCTTGTGTCTCAGCTTCGCTAGCTTTTTTTACGTTTAGATGCCATTGTTTTCGGTGAGTTTCTTGTTCTTTTTCCGATGTTGTGTAAGACATATCCAAAGAGAACTGTCCTTTGGTCATGGCCAGCCATACTTCTGCCAATAATTCAGCATCCAGTAAGGCACCATGCAGTACACGGTGTTGATTCGATACGCCTAAACGCTCACAAAGATTATCAAGAGAGTTACGTTTACCTGGATATTTTTCTCTTGCTAACGCCAAGGAATCGGTGATTTTTCCTGCAATTTCCTCAATTTTAGGCTTATTCAATCTGGCAAGTTCTGCATTCAAAAATCCGACATCAAAAGACGCATTGTGAATAATTAATTCGGCCCCTTTTAGATAGTCGATAATTTCATCTACTTTTTCTTCAAACTTGGGTTTGTCAGATAAGAATTCTTTTGTGATACCGTGAACTTTTAAGGCATCGGGATTACTCTCACGATCCACATTAAAATACATATGTAGATTATGCCCCGTCAACTCTCTATCTTGCATTTCGACGCAACCAAGCTCGATCAAACGATCACCCTCTTTATGTTCAAAGCCTGTTGTCTCTGTATCTAAAAATATCCGACGCATAAACCGACACCTTATTCATTCAATAAGGCCTAGCAAAGACTAAGCCTTATGCCGAGATTTTATTAATCTCTGTACTCTTCCATACCTGGCACCACAGACACAAAACCAGAGTCCACATAAATCGTTTGTCCTGTAATACCTGAAGCAAGATCTGATAATAAAAATGCAGCTGCGTTACCCACTTGCTCAATGGTAACATTACGACGCAACGGTGCATTTTTTTCAACATAATTAAAGATGGCTGAGAAGTCTTTGATCCCGCTTGCTGCCAACGTTTTAATCGGGCCTGCTGAAATCGCATTCGCTCTCATACCTTTTGGACCAATTGTTGCAGCGATATAACGCATTGAAGCTTCCAATGATGCTTTTGCCAAGCCCATGGTATTGTAATGAGGGATGACTTTCTCAGCCCCTAAATAACTCAATGTCAAAGCAGATCCTTTGCGTGGCTCTAACAATGGCAAAGCCGCTTTAGTTAACGCCCCAAAACTATATGCCGATATATCATGAGCGACACGGAAATTTTCACGTGATAAACCATCAAAGAAAGTACCTGCAATCGCTTCTCTTGGTGCAAAACCGATAGAATGAACTAAACCATCCATACTATCCCAATGTTTAGAAAGTTCTTGAATACAAGATTCAATCTGTTCATCAGATGCCACATCACAAGGAATGACAATCTGACTACCAAACGTTTCAGCAAATTCTCTGACTCGTTCTTCAAATCTTTCCCCTACATAGGTAAAAGCCAATTCTGCACCTTGCTCATGACAAGCTTTGGCAATTCCATAGGCAATGGATCGATTAGAAATCACACCAGTAATCAATATACGTTTATTTTGTAAAAAACCCATAGTTTCCTATTCCTTATTAAAAATCATCGTGTAGGGACAAGTATCTGTTGACCATGTCGTATCGCAACACCACGCAATTTATTTAAGTTTTGTAGATTAGATACTGTCGTATTATAACGTTTTGCAATCGAAAATAATGTATCTCCTCTTGCAACCACATACTTTGCTGTCTTAGACTGTGACTTTGAGGCAACAGTTTTTTTCTTTGATTTTGTGGGTTTATTTGCCTTTTGTCTCGCTACTGCCGTTTTTACTGATGTTTTCTTCTTAGACGAAACCTTAACAGAAGATTTTGCAAAAGACGGTTGGCTAACGACCTGCACATCTCTTAACATATCCTCAGTTATTTTCAAGCCTTTTGCACCTTTAGTAGGCACCAACAATTCACGCCCTGCCGATGCCACTTTTTGTCTTGCACTGATTCCATTTAATGCTTTTAATTGTCTCAATCCAATCCCATGTCTTTTGGCAATCGCATCATAAGATTCCTTTTTCTTTGGGGTATATAACTGCCATTTGGCCCAATTTCCTTTATAGTTATCAAGATTAGTTTGGTAAATCCCCACTTTATCAATTGGCAATAAAAAAGTATCGCTATGGCTGGTCAATAAAACGGGCGCGTCAAACGCTGGATTTAATTCTTTAAACTCTTCCTCATCCATTTCCGCCAATTGGGCCGCTACCGTCACATCCATATCACGTTCTTGCGTAACTTGCGTGAAATAAGGCTTATCAGGGATATTGGGCAACTGAATATGGTATCTTTTAGCGTTCAAAATAATATGTTTCAATGCCAATAATTTTGGTACATAATTTCTCGTTTCAGCGGGAATATTTAAATCTTCATATCCCGTAGGCAAGCCTTTATCTTTATTTAAAGCGATTGCTCGTTTTACCGACCCCTGTCCCCAGTTATAAGAGGCCAAAGCAAGATGCCAATCCTTATCCTGAAACTCATATAAATACTCAAGATAGTTCAACGCCGCCGTGGTGGATTCTATTGGATCACGTCTTTTATCCAACAACCATTTTTGTTTTAAATTGTAATCACGCCCTGTACTAGGAATAAACTGCCACAGCCCTACCGCTTTTGCTTTCGAGCGTGCTCTCACATTATATGCACTCTCCACAAACGGCAATAACGCCAATTCTGTTGGCATATTTCGACGTTCTACTTCAATCGTGACATAATGTAAAAACTTGGCCGAACGATTCAGCATTCGATGCATTAACTCAGGACGTTCTGTGTAATACTTCACCCAATGTTTAATCAACGCATCTTCATTCAAAGAATCGATTCCAAAGCCATCGATGATACGTTCCCAAACATTGTTATAAATCTTATCGACTTTCTGGCTGTTCAATGTCCCATGCGGTCTAACCAAACCATCCTGATAAGCCGATTTTTTCATGCTTGTACAAGCAGTCAACAAACATACCGACCCAATCACCAACCATCTAACTATTTTTCTCATCGCTAACGTCATTATCCTTTATTTTTCCATTCTCTTAGATAAGCAAATAGCGTTACCACATCACTGACTTGGACATCTGCATAGGCCTGAATAGCTTGTTGTACCGTCGTATCCGTTAATCTTAAAAAAGGATTAATCAATCGTTCCAAAGCAATCGTAGTCGGTAACGTCGCCTCACCTTTTTTAATCAACATAGTGGCTTCTTTTTCCCACATTTGCAAGGCTCGATTATTAGGTTCTACTTTTTTTGCCCATGCGATATTAGATAAGGTGTACTCATGTGCCGCACACACTCTGGTATTGCCAGGTAAATTCGATAACTTATCTAAACTTTCCACCATTTGTTCTGGGGTACCTTCAAACAATCGTCCACAGCCCGCAGAAAACAATGTATCACCACAAAACAGATAAGGTGCGTCATTATGACATTCCACAAAATAAGCAATATGCCCTAATGTATGTCCTGGAACGTCCATTATTTTAATGACAACATTATCCATACTTAACACATCACCCTCTTTTAAAGGATGCGTCACATATTCTTGAGCTTCAATACTAGGGCCGTAAACTGGCACCGAATACTCATCTAACAAAGCTTTTACGCCACCAACATGATCCTCATGATGATGGGTAATCAAAATACCTTTTAATTCCAGCTGATTTTTCTTTAAGAAATCAATCACTGGCTTAGCTTGTCCAGGGTCCACCACATATACATAACAGTTATTGTGTAGAATCCAGATATAATTATCTTTTAGGGCATTTAAATACACCACACTTAACATTCTATTTTCCTAATGATGAAACAATGGGCAAACAGCCACTTTGGCCAATATATATTAAGTATTGAACAAAAAAAAATTCTTGAGTTTATCTCTAACAAGCACCATATAAAAGCCATTCAATTTGGGATGAACGGCTTAAACTTTTTGGAAAATGACTTGATAGACACTACTGTAATTGTATCAGAGGAAACCGATGCTTGTTCAAAAAACAGGCTTTTTATGCCCAGCTTCACTCATTTACCCCTCGAAGATAACAGCGTTGACTTGGTATTATTACCCCACACCCTTAATTTTTACCCACAAGCTCAAAAAATATTACACGAAGCGATACGAATTCTTAAAAAACAAGGTACCCTCATCCTAACCGCCTTTAATCCCGATAGCCTAGCTTTGAGCAAACGATTTTATCGCCACCATCCCATCGAATCGTTCATTCACATACGCGATCTTTATCACACTAGCTATTCATCTGGCATTTCATGGCAATTTGGAGATTTTCTTTCCTATATTCCATATACTCAAAACCCCTATTGGATAAAAAAATTAAATTTTTTAGAAAAAGCTGGAAATCGCTGGTGGCCCACACAAAGCAATATCTTTATTCTTTGTGGAAAAAAAGAATAAAATATACCTCTTAACCAACTTATGAATCACCCATAATATGACAACAGTAGAAATGTGGACAGATGGTGCTTGCAAAGGAAATCCCGGCCCTGGCGGTTGGGGTGTTTTGCTTAAAAGTGGCACGCACTGCAAGGAACTTTGCGGTGGTGAATCAAACACCACTAACAATCGAATGGAATTACAAGCCGTTATTGAAGGACTAAACGCTTTAAAACGTCCTTGTTCAGTCACCATTTACACCGATTCACAATACGTCAAAAATGGCATTACGTCTTGGCTACAAAACTGGAAAAACAACAATTGGAAAACCAGTACCAAAAAAGCCGTTAAAAACCAGGATCTATGGGAAGCATTAGACCAATCCTGCCAACGACATAAGATTCAATGGGTATGGGTAAAAGGACACGCCGATAACGAGGGTAATATCATTGCCGATAGATTAGCTAATGAGGGAACGCCCTCTTTGGAAACCGCTCCCTCTTAATCAATCTTTACACATTTTTTTGCGAAATATTAATCAGCTTATAGTAAAATAACGGATTATTTTTTTTGCGTCATGATGAACAGGCGACCTATTATTGGCATCACCATGTATGCCCCTAACCAAGAGACTAAGATTGGTTTTACGACCAGTGAAGCTTACATTGAAGCTGTGCACCGCAGTGGAGGTATCTCCATGCTTATGCCTCCTATTTGTGAAAGTTATGTCCCTGATTGGTTAGATATTGTAGATGGTGTCATTATGACAGGGGGCGGTGATATTAATCCTTGTCTTTATGAACAAAATACCTCTTCGCCTTGCTATTCATATGGCATTAATGATTGTCGAGATAAAGTAGAATTCCGACTTGCTAAAGAAATCTTGAAACAAAATAAACCTTGTTTGTGCATTTGTCGTGGCATGCAGGTTATGAATGTGGTGTGTGGTGGCACCTTATATCAAGATGTCAGCCGTGAATATAAAAATGTGTTAAATCATTTAGATACCCAAACCAACTCTAACACCTATCACAAAGTAAGTCTTGACCCTAACTCTCAAATCATGAAAATTATGGGGCCCAATCCCACAACTGTGTCTTATCATCATCAAGCAGTTAAAAATTTAGGCAAAGGGTTAAAAGCCGTTGCATGGGCAGATGATGGACTTATCGAAGCAATCGAACATAGTGAGCACCCTAATTTAATTGCGGTACAGTGGCATCCCGAACGATCTGCCGCCACGGATCCTCAACAACAAAAACTATTTGATTATTTAATCTCACTTTGTCAGCATCAAGCATAAAAAAAGTCGAGTGCTTTTAAACACACGACTTTTATCATTATCCAAGTCTAATTCGTTTATTTAGAACCTTGACACTTGGGACAAATACCGTACAACACTAAGTCATGATCCGCTAACTTAAAGCCCTTTTCTTCAGCGATTCGGCGTTGGATATCTTCAATACCTGGATCATTAAATTCAACCACCACACCACAACTTGAGCAAACCATATGATCATGATGATCACCGCTATTTAGCTCATACACGGATTTACCATTATCAAACTGACTACGAGATAAGATACCAGCTGTCTCAAACTGAGCCAATACACGATACACGGTTGCCAAGCCAATCTCAGAGTTTTCGCCTACCAACATACGATAAACATCTTCTGCACTTAAATGACGTTGGTTTGTTTTGCGAAAAATATCAAGAATTTTAAGGCGAGGAAACGTCGCTTTCAGGCCCACACTTCTTAAATCGACTTCTTCTGGTAACGCGTTATCAGACATCAGTTTTATCCCATAATATAAAATCCCGCTCATTTTAACACAAAGCACAAGAGATATGTTTAAATGTATCTTTTGAAATTCATGACCGATTCCGTTTAACAGATAGGTTACAATCTCTCATACGATAACAAAAGATTATTTGGACAAAATATGAAGATGAAACGCACACTCTTATTATCTTTAAGTGCTCTATTACTCAGTGCTTGTTCCAGCCAAAGTGGCAACTGGGGTTTTCCTTACATTCCCAGCATTCAACAAGGTAATTGGATTACTGAAAATCAGTTAAATCAGTTACGCAAAGGTATGACTAAAGAACAAGTCGAATACCTAATGGGTTCGCCTTTGGTGGTGGATGTTTTTAATGCCAACAACTGGAGTTACTCATACTATTACAAACGTCCGTTCCATCAACCCATCATCAGAAATCTAACGATTAAGTTCCAAAACAATCGCGTTATCCAGTGGGAAAGCGACAAGTTACCTGACTTTCAGCCTTACCCAAATGGTGCAGGCATTGAGGTGAAATAATGCGTATTGCCATTTCAGGATCAAGTGGTCGTATGGGCAAAATGTTAATCAAAGCGGTTAACGAACATCCCGATTTAACACTTACCGTTGCATTAGACTCTCCTCAATCGCCCTTAATGGGTCAAGATGCGGGTGCATTATTAGGCATCGAAACTGGCGTACAGATTAGCCATGACCCAAGCTTGCTAAAAAACGCTGATTGTCTCATTGATTTCACTCGCCCCGAAGCGACACTGAACTATTTAGAACATTGTCTTAAATACCAAACCAAGATGGTTATTGGCACGACAGGATTAACTTCTGAACAACGCCAAACACTAGAAAAGGCCAGCCACCAACTAGCCATCGTGTTTTCGCCAAACATGAGCATTGGTGTCAACAGCACTTTTTTACTTCTTGAAAAAGCCGCTCAGTTGCTGAATGACGAATACGATATAGAAATTTTTGAAGCCCATCACAAACATAAAGTCGATGCACCATCAGGCACGGCTTTAGAAATGGGCAAAGTCGTCGCTCAAGCTAGAGGGGTCGATCTGAACGAGGTAGCGGATTGGGCCAGACATGGACATACAGGCCCTCGAGAAAAAGGACATATCGGTTTTTCTGTTGTGCGTGGCGGTGATATTGTAGGCGATCATCGTGTTATGTTCTGTGGACCTGGCGAAATCATCGAGATTGCCCATCGTTCTAATAGCCGTGATGCTTATGCTAGTGGTAGTTTACTTGCCGCGTGTTTCCTTAAATCCCAATCATCAGGTTTATTCAATATGCTTGATGTTATTAAGGCTCATACGTCCAAACACTAAAAAGTGATTGAGAATAGTCTTCTTTGTACCTCATGAAGACTATTCTATTTTCTTGCGTTTAATGCGACTTTTGCCTCACTATCCTTTATCCACCAACACTACCGTCATGCCACTTCTAATCGTGAAAAACCGTCTAATCATCCCCTATTCACGAATATAGCGAAAGGTTAATTTAACACGACTAGATAACGATTTACTCATACCAGAAGCTTGGTTCCACTTCTATTGTGAGTCCAAATTTTTCTGCCACGCTATGTTGAATCATTTCCGCCAATTTTTTGACATCAGAAAAACAAGCCCCACCCTTATTAATCAATACCAAAGCCTGTTTATCATGCACGCCTACACGCCCATTGGAAAAGCCTTTCCATCCTGCTTGTTCAATCAACCATGCGGTAGGCAAACGATATGAGCCATCTTCTTGTATAAACACAGGAACATGCTGATATGTTTCAAGTAAGGCCTGATACGTTTTTGGCTGAATCGTACAGTTTTTAAAGAACGACCCTACATTTCCTACTTTTTGAGGATCAGGTAATTTTTCCCGACGAATGCGACAAACCGCCTCAAAAATCGCTTTGGGGTGTGCGGATAAACCCACCGCCTCTTTTAAAACAGGGTACGATAAATTAGGTTCATCCTGCTTAGGAAGTTTAAACACAACGCTGGTAATACACCACCAAGGCTCTTCTTTAAATAAAGAATGGCGATAGGAAAAGCGACAATCTTGGGCAGATAATTCATAAAATTGTTGAGTTTTTCGATTCCACGCTTTGACTTTATATACAAATCTAGCCAACTCTGAGCCATATGCACCAATATTTTGAACGGGTGCCGCACCAACGGTTCCAGGAATCAAAGCTAAGTTTTCCAAACCAAAACAAGCCTGTTCCATGGTCAACGAGACAAAATCATGCCACCCAACCCCTGCACCCACCTCGAAGTAATAGTACTGTCCATCATCGGGTAATCTATCTATTCCCATTATTCGCATACGATATACTGGCGTTTGAATAACATCATTTAAAATAACATTACTACCCCCACCTAAAATATAGATATTTTCAGCAGGATAAGCAGGCAATTCACGAACCGCCTCAATCGTCTTTATTTCATGATAATTCAATGCCTTAGCATGAATACCAAAAGTGTTGGCGTGGTACAAATCAAACATTTTCATCGAAAAACAAGTGCAAAGTATTGACATTATAAACCAAGTCGGTTTATATTTATGGTTTATGTTTTGCGGGAATAGCTCAGTTGGTAGAGCGCAACCTTGCCAAGGTTGAGGTCGCGAGTTCGAGACTCGTTTCCCGCTCCAGAATTCTTGCGGGAATAGCTCAGTTGGTAGAGCGCAACCTTGCCAAGGTTGAGGTCGCGAGTTCGAGACTCGTTTCCCGCTCCAGTTTACTAAACCTTCTCATGTAGAAGGTTTTTTTATTTTTCACACTTATTTCTTTTAATCTCATCCATCCCGTTTTTTAGCCCATTGTGACGGCTCCTCATCGACAGCCATCATCCCAAAAGACACCTTACTCATCATCGCATGCTTAAAAAAACTATCGCACCTCTTACACCCTATTAATAACAACATGAACAATAGCCCGTCATACCATAAGATCCCTCTCCCTCAACTTCTCCGTCATCTGGAACATCTTCCATCACAAAAGCCCCCGATCCAATCGAAGCATAATTTCCCACTTTACGTTTTGCCATGACTAATGAACCCTTGCCCATCCAACACATATCACCCACCGTCACCTGTTGAGCCAGTCCAGAATGTGCTCCGAGATACACGCCATTACCCACTACACAATCTTGTTCTATCACTACCGATGCATTCACCACACTACACACGCCGATTTGACAACGTTCTTGGATTTGCACACTGATACCAATCACGCATGCTTCGCCTATTTTTGCATCTTGGGCAATATAGCTAGTTGGATGGATAAGTGGGTGCAATGGTGCATTTAACGCTTTTAGTTCTCGATAAAAACTCAAGTTTAATCTCGCATCTTGACTACCCAAGACGACCTGATCGTATTGTGATAATTTGATAATCAAATCAGCCAAGCCATTTTCTGGATAAGTATCGATTTGAGCATAGCCATTCAAACGAGCAATCTGCTCCAACTCATTGACGAATGCACTATCTCCAACAATGGCACAACGTTCTTTTTTCATCAGCAACCTTTACAACTTTCTTAGAAATTTTGACAGTTTATTGTATCAGCAATACCGCATTAAAAAACATCAAGTACTAACAAGGTTTTCCAAGAGTGTTTAAATCAAAGTCTCTTTTCATGAGTATCAAAATTTCATGCTCCCCGATCGATTGTGATTGCCTTTTGATCCCCTATACTTTTTGACAACAAAAAGCCCTATTTTCATATCTGAAACGGTATTTGCTTATTAAAAATAAGATAAAATAATTCAGTTAATCATCGCTCGTTGAATGAATGAAAAAAATTTTATGTATTACGGGTACCAGAGCTGACTTTGGCAAACTCAAACCACTTTTATCTTTTCTTGAGAGTCATTTTGAATTACACGTTGTTGTGACAGGTATGCACATGCTGTCACGCTATGGTAGCACTTTTCTCGAAGTCCAGAGAGAACGTTACAAAAACATCTACCTTATTCCTAACCAAACTGACTCGGAACCGATGTCTAGCGTGATAGCCAACACGATAAACATTCTCAACCGTCAAATTGATTTTATCAAACCAGATATGATCATCATTCACGGCGATCGCGTAGAAGCCTTAGCAGGAGCCATCGCTGGTTCACTGAATAATACGCTTGTTTGCCATATTGAAGGGGGCGAATTATCAGGCACTATCGATGATTCCATCAGACATGCCATTAGCAAATTGTCTCAGATACACATGGTGTGCAACGAAAAAGCCAAAGAACGTTTAATAAAAATGGGCGAAAATCCTCAGGCTATTTTCACTATTGGATCTCCCGATATTGACATCATGTTAAACACGCATCTTCCCAGTATCGAGGAAACCAAAAAACATTACGATATTACGTTTAACGATTACGCCATATCGTTATTTCATCCCGTCACAACTGAATACGAAGATCTAGCCAAATATGCAAAACAGTATTTTGCAGCATTAGCACAAAGTGGTAAAAACTATATTGTGGTGTATCCCAACAATGATCTGGGTAGTGATTTTATTATTTCCGAAATCAAATCTTTGTCCACACCAAACTTTAAATGCTTCCCATCTATTCGTTTTGAATATTTTTTAACCTTGCTGAAACACGCAAATTTCATCATTGGCAACTCTAGTGCAGGCGTGAGAGAAGCACCTATTTATCGCGTGCCAGCCATCAATGTAGGAACCCGACAAAATAAGCGTTCACATATGACTGGCATTAAAAACTGCGGTTATAACACCCAAGAAATCATAGATGCGATTCAAACTATTCACGATCTATCTCTTCCCTCTTACACCCATTTTGAATTTGGTACAGGAGATAGTGCGAGCCTATTTAAACAATACATCGAATCACCCGAACTTTGGAGTATTCCTATCCAAAAAACTTTTTATCAATAAATCATTATGACTCAAAAAATTGCCATTATTCTCGCTCGTTCAGGTTCTAAAGGGATTCCCAAGAAGAACCTAACCAAAATCAAAGAACACAGCTTATTAGGATATGCCATCTTATCAGCTTTGGGAAGTGAAGTATTTGATCGTGTTATTGTCTCGACTGATGGACAAGAAATCGCTCAAGAAGCCCAAAAATACGGTGCTGAAGTCATTATGCGTCCTGTTGATCTAGCCAGTGATAACGCTAGTTCTATCAGCGGAGTGGTACATGCCTTAGATAATCTAAATATCGAAAAAGGTACCGTGTGTTTATTACAAGCGACCAGTCCGCTAAGAACAGCTAAACACATCCAAGAGGCCTATAAAATGTGGTCTATTCAGAATCAAGGTTGCGTGGTATCTGCTTGTGAAAGCGAACACCATCCTTATAAATTCCTTATTGAAACCAATAACGAATATTTACCGATTCATGACTTGAGGGATTTAGAAAGTCCACGTCAAAAACTATCTAAGGCCTATCGACCCAATGGGGCCATATACTTTAATCGTATTGAAGAAATCATGGAAAAACAACGCTTCTTTATTTCTCCGATTAACTTATACATCATGAGTGAAGAAGATTCTGTCGATATTGACACCATGAATGACATCCAACGAGCTGAACAGATTTTGGAAAAAAGAATGAGTCATCAAGACTCCAGCGTATCTGTCTAATATTTTTATAAGGATCTATCTTGAACACACCTGAATTTGAAATTGCTGGTAGAAAAATTGGCGCCCATTACGATCCGCTCATTATTTGTGAAATTGGCATTAACCACGAAGGTAGTTTAAAAACTGCCAAAGAGATGGTCGATGCCGCTCATTTAGCAGGTGCAGAAATCATCAAACATCAAACACATGTCTGCGAAGATGAGATGTCTGATGAAGCAAAACAAGTGATTCCAGGCAATGCCGATGTATCCATTTATGAAATTATGGAACGTTGTGCATTAAGTGAAGCAGATGAAATAGCATTGAAAGAATACGTCGAATCCAAAGGCATGATTTTTATCAGCACTCCGTTTTCTCGAGCCGCGGCCTTACGTTTACAACGAATGAACATTCCTGCTTATAAGATTGGATCAGGTGAGTGCAATAACTATCCACTTATCAAACTTATCGCTAGCTTTGGCAAACCCATTATTCTTTCAACTGGGATGAACACCATTGCCAGCATCCAAAAATCGGTCAATATCATCCGTGAAGCAGGCGTACCTTATGCCCTACTTCATTGTACGAACGTTTATCCAACTGCTTACGAAGACGTGCGTTTAGGAGCAATGGTTGAACTTCAAGAAGCCTTTCCTGATGCGGTAATTGGATTATCTGATCACACCTTAAATAATTTTGCTTGTTTAGGTGCAGTAGCGTTAGGTGCATCGATTTTGGAAAGACATTTCACCGATCACAAAACCCGTCCAGGACCCGATATTGTCTGTTCAATGGACCCTTATGAATATCAGGAACTATCAGAAGGCTCAAAAGCACTGAAAAGAATGCGAGGCGGTCACAAAGATAGCGTAGTAAGTAGTGAAAAACCTACGAAAGACTTTGCATTTGCTTCCGTCGTTGCTGACCAAGATATTCATGCAGGTGAATTATTAAGCGAACAAAATATCTGGGTTAAACGCCCTGGTACAGGTGATTTCAGTGCTGATGATTATGAGAAACTTATCGGTAAGAAAGCCTTAACCGACATCAAAAAAGGGGCTCAACTCAAAAAAACGGATATTGAATCTCTTTAACAAACAGGCTATCAGGATGTCTGTACCTTCATTCTGATAGCCATCTATATTTTTATTTTGCGACAACTAATCTAAACCACCAACAGTCAAGAAGCTGTTTAAACCTTAGTTTCGTGACGACTAACTTAAGCTACTCATCATCACAACTGTCAAGACGCATCAGATCTCAGTTTCGTGCCGACTAATTTAAACTAGCGATCATCAATCCTCATCAGTTCTCAGTTTCGTATCGACTAATTTAACCCAGCGATCATCAGGTCTAGAGATACTTTAGTTTCGCGTCACTCAATCCGTAAACAGGCCTATAATGAATAAGGCCAATCATTACATGATTTCTTAGTCATGCTGAGAAACGGCTTCAATTCTTTCGTACCAGTATGTTTTCTCTTCTTGGCTTAAACTCGAGGCTTTAAATGAATTTAAACATAATTGTTTTACATCATCTTTGCTGAGATTTAATGCATGGGTAATCTGATAAAAATTCGCATTCATATACCCACCAAAATAAGCAGGATCATCTGAATTTATCGTAACGCAAACACCTTTGTCTAACATTTTCTTTAAATTGTGATGTTTGAGATGATTGACGACTTTCAAGGCCAAATTACTCAACGGACAAACAGTTAATGGTATTTGTTCGTCCACCAATCTTTGCATTAACACATCGTCTTCTTGAGAACGAACGCCGTGATCAATTCTACTTACATCCAAAGCGTCCAATGCTCCCCAAACGTAGGAAGCTGGCCCCTCTTCGCCCGCATGAGCAACACGCATCAATCCTAATTCTTTGGCTTGTTGAAAGACATCTGAAAATAATTCTGGCGGAAAACCTAATTCTGACGAATCCAAGCCCACCCCTTTAATAAGAGATAAAAAAGGTTTGGCTTGTTCTAAGGTTTTGATCGCATCATCCTGTGGCAAATGACGCAAAAAACACATGATCAATTCACTACTGATACCGTATTGTTTTTTCGCATCTTGACACGCTTTTGACAAACCATTAATCACCACACCAAAACTCACCCCTCGATGTGTATGCGTTTGGGGATCAAAAAATATTTCCGTGTGCACGACATTATCTTCATAACAACGCTGAAAATAAGCCATCGCGAGATCATAGAAATCTTGTTCATGTAATAGAACGCTCGCCCCTGCATAATAAATATCTAGAAACGACTGCAAATTATGAAACTGATAAGCCTGTTTAACTTCTTCCACACTTGCATAGGGAATCGATACCTGATTACGTTGTGCCATTTCAAACATCAATTCAGGTTCGAATGTTCCTTCGATATGAAGATGTAATTCTGCTTTGGGTAAAGCGTCTATATACTGTTCTATTGTCATCGATCGTCGCCATAATAAAAGATGGCGTTATTTTACAGTAAAACATCATGCATTTTTAACTGAGCATGATTTCTTGTAATTTATCAGCAAACATATCGCAACGAGACACATCCCCAACATATCGGTAACGGCTTCGGGTGCAATTAACATGATGCCACCAACGGCTAATAGCACTCTTTCAAACCAAGATAACGCAACGCTAAAATACCCCTCAACCGCACTGGATAAGCTGATCACACCAATCACTGATGTCACGATAACAAAAACGATTTGATGCCAAGCGGGAAGTGAAAAGGCTTTTGCAGTCATCTCAACGCCCGTAATATCAATCATCAACATCTGAGGGTTATATACAAACATGAAAGGAATAATAAAACCTGCCAAGGCCAATTTCAAAGAATAAAAACCTGTTTTCATCGGGTCACCACCAGAAATACCCGCACCCGCAAAGGCAGCTAAAGCAACTGGTGGCGTAATATTAGCAAAGATGCCAAAATAAAAAACAAACATATGAGCGACTAAAATCGGCACATCAAACTGAGCCAAAGCAGGTGCCGCCATCGTTGCCGTAATAATATAAGCAGGAATAGACGGTAAGCCCATCCCCAATACAATTGATGCGACCATCGTTAACAATAAAGTAATGAATAAAGAACCCGCCCCCAAACTAATGATGGACGAAATCAGAACCGTACCAAAACTGGTTAAATTCACCACACCAATCACTATCCCAACCACTGCACAAGCTGCGGTAACTGACAAAGAATTTTTTGCACCACTGATTAATGCTTCTAAAATCGCCTTAGGCCCCATTCGCGTTTCTTTTTTGAACCAACTCACCACAATCGTAAACAAAATGGTGTAACAAGCACAATACCCCACTGGAATAGCATTAGCCAAGCACACTACTAAAAAGATAATGGGTAAGAGCATATGCCCTCTAAGTTTTAAAACCTTTTTCAGTTCAGGCAACTGATCTTTTGAAAGCCCTTTTAGATTGAATCGTCCAGCACGAAAATGCACTTGTGCAATCACGCCCAAGTAGTACAAAAGAGCAGGTAACAAAGCGGCTAATGCAATCGTGCCATAACTGACTCCCGTTGTTTCGGACATGATAAAGGCACTGGCTCCCATAATCGGTGGAAGAATTTGCCCTCCAACTGATGCAGAAGCTTCGACAGCACCTGCAAAATTTTTGTCATAACCAATTTTTTTCATCAATGGAATCGTGAATGCACCTGTACCAACCACATTGGCAACCGCAGCACCATTGATACTCCCCATAAACCCACTTGAAATCACCGCCACTTTCGCAGGTCCACCTTGTTTATTCCCCGCTAAAGCAAGGGCCAAATCATTAAATAATTTCCCCATTCCAGAACGTTCTAAAAACGCACCAAACAAAATAAACAGAAAAACAAACGAAACAGACGCTCCAATGGCCGTTGAAAAGATACCCTCTGTTTTTAAATACAACTGTCCAAAAATATCTCCTAAATCATAAGGTCTGGTCAACAAACTATCAGGCATAAATGACAAGTGGCTGATAAAAGGGTATAACAGGCAAACACCCGCAAATATAGGCAGTATCCAGCCTGTAATACGTCTTGTCGTTTCCAAAACCAACACCACCATGATAATGGCCATCACGATATCCCAATCATTTGGAATCCCGCCTCTGGTCGTCGTAATCGGCAAGTATTCAACAAAAAGATAAACAGAAGTGAGTATCGACAAAATAAAGAAAAGCCCATCAAATATAGAGACACCTTTATGCTTATTCGCACTACGTGAAGGATATAACAAAAAAATCAATGCACACGCCACTGAAACATGGACTGAACGTTGCAGTATAGTGGGCATAGGATAAAAAGTAATGTAAACATGAAAAAGTGAATAAGCCACTGCCAAGGCACCCACCAAGTATTTCAACCATGAAGAACGAATGGTACGAGTGACAGATTCTCTATCGTATTTTTCTAATATTTCTTGAGCTTGATGTTCACTTTTATTCATAACAATTCTCCATGAAAATAGATTGATAATAAGCCGTCTTCATTGGTTTTATCTTTATCTCGGTATAGTCTGGAACGGTGTCCGATATTTTCCATGTGGTATCCATCCATAAAATCGCTCCCTCCATATTTCTTGATACCACCCAATTCATCTCATCAAAAGAACGATCGATTTGATACGCCACATACCCTTTGGGTGCATGAATCACTTTTTCTGCATACGGCGTACCTGCACCGTATGATTGAAAAAAAGTTTTATCTAATTGGATACGTCCATGTTTCAACACATAGTGTTCTTCCCACATTTGTTTTTCAACGGAATGTCGCCATCTCAAGGCAAAATGATCAGAGGGAATCACACAACTTTTGTCATGCCAATCAATCAACACATAGTCTTTTTGCCAAAGTAATGCTCCCAAAAAAACTGGGAGCATCAGTACAACAATTATTTTTTTAGACACAAAATTATTTAGATCGAGACTGATAATATTTCAATGCACCTGGATGCATAGGTGCCACAAAGTTCTTATCTGCATTCTCTACATCAATGCCTTTAACCGCTTGATGAGCATTTTCTAAAACAGCCAAATTATCAAAAAATGTTTTCGTTAATAAGTAAACATCATTTTCCGATAAATCACTTCTGACTACCAACGCGTTTCTAATCGATGCTGTCACTACAGGTTCATCATTGTCATACGTATTGATAGGAATGCTGGTCGTTGAAAAATAGGGAATCGTTTTTGAGATATCGATAACCTTATCAGAAGGAATTTCGATAAGTTGTAAATCAAAACCTTGTTTTAATTCCAACAAAGAAGCATTTGGCAAACCACTGATTAAAAAGGCTACATCGACTTTTCCAGATCTTAATGCATCAGCCGACTCAGCATAGCCCAAGAAATCTGGATGAATATCGTCATACGTGATACCAAAACCATTCAGTAAATTTCGAGTGGCCACTTCTGCACCAGAGTTCAATGCACCCACTGCTACACGTTTTCCTTTAATATCCTCAATTGTTTTAATTCCTGTACCTTTGGAGGTCACTGCTTGAACAACATTAGGATACAAAGCAACAATCTGCGACACCTTATCAATCTTCTTATTAAAGTTTCCTGTGCCATTAACCGCATCATTCAATGCGTCAGACATCACAAATGCCATCTCAACCTTACCCTGATCTATCAAATTCAAGTTTTCAACTGAGGCACCCGTTGTTTGAGTTTTTGAATTCACTTGGTAAGTCTGGCGATAAATTTCAGCCATCGATGTAGCAATAATATTATATGGACCTGAAGCACCGCCTGTGGCAATCGTCACAAACTTTGTATCTAATTTAGGTGCTTCTGTTTTTGATACTGCACTCACCGCAGTAGGTTCTACTGGTCCTTTATTGTCTCCGCACGCTGAAAGACCAAAAATTGCTAAAACAGCCAAAACCGCATATTTTCTGTAATTTTTAGACATATCTTTCCTCCTTATCCATTCTATCTGATAACGTAAGTAGGATATGCGTAGTAATACTAAAAATCAATAAGGGTTTTCCTTAATCGTCTAATCTTCTTTAGCACGATTGGCTCGAGCCAAACGCCCTTTTGACGACAAGCTCAAATAATTCATCAAGGCAACCACCAAACCAAACGTTTCCACCAAGGCTGCTGGCACCCATAAAATAAAAGCACCAAGCCTTTGATCGTCCATGGAAGAGATATTGACCGCTCGTCCACACAATTCAAACAAAGGATATAAGTTAGTCGTGGTTAACACAATCCATATGCCGACAATAAGTTGGGGCAACATGGTAAAGATAGGTGATAGAATTCGTTCTGTTACCGACATCACAGCAGGATGGCCACCCAAGACAAAACGCTGAAAAAATCTGCCTATAGGATGCTTAGCGGTAATTTTCCTTGGAATACTAGGTCGTCTGTCTAAAATTAAATTCCAATACATAAAGCCTGTTAATACTACAGACCAGTTCATCAAACGATAAAGTTGCCAGTCCAACATCGCGTAAAACTGGACTTTTGGAATCAACCAAACCAATACTAAGAACACAAATAAGAATGGCACCAACACCTTATTTGTCATTAATCCTATTAAGCATTTTCCTAACAAGGTATGTTTTAATGACCTAAATCGATAACGTATAGTAAAAGGCATCCCCCTCATCATCACTTGACCGGGATACGATGCCATTATCATCAAAGGCGATAAATGATGCAGGATAACGTGTTGAATACGATGAATATAAAAAACACGTTCAGCATAATAATCAAGCTGTGTGTGCATGGATAGATACAGCAACAACCAACCACTCCAAAACAAGATAGGTCGCCATATGGAAATCGTCATCACACGACTACCACGCCAAAATAACACTGCAGACAGAAGAAATAGCACTAATAAAGTAGGAGAGAACTCCCAAGGAACCAATAAATGTAAAACTTCTTCTATACCCACAGCCAATCTATCCATTCAACTATAATAAAATGAGTCTATTTTAAAACATTTTAACCATAGGTTTTGTTATGAATTCATTTGATATTGCAATTCTCGGAGCGGGTCCCGTTGGTTTGTCATTAGCAAGTGCGTTGGCACAAATGAGTCAAGGGAAATTAAAGATTGCATTATTCCAAGACAAAACACCCGTACTCGATCCAAAGACAGATAAGCGAGTACTGGCCTTAAACTATGGTAGCCAAGTATTTTTAGAAAAGTACCATCTATGGCCCGAACATATTGCCCCGATTGAACATGTTCATGTTTCACAAAAAGGTTATTTAGGCCGTACCATCATTACGCTTCAAGACTTGAAAGTGCCAACATTAGGGGCTTGTGTCAATTACGCAGAACTTTGGTTAACGATGCAACAGGCCTATCTTGATGGCGTAACTATTTTTTCATCAGGCAAAGCATTTGTCCAAAAAATTTCAAATCCTGATTTTGTTGTCGTTTCACAGCAATCACCGATTGCAGCATCTAGCACCTCCCAAGAAATCTATGCTAGATTGGCGATTCAATGCGATGGATCTCAATCACATGATATTGATAAACCTTATCATCAAAGTGCTTTGATTACCGCCGCAACAGTACAGTTCCCTCAAGCAGGATGGGCTTGGGAACGATTTACACAAGAAGGTCCTTTAGCGGTACTACCTCACCCCAGTATTCCAAACGCCCAATCCATCGTTTGGTGTACCACTCCCGAAAAGGCCGAATATCTCAAACAGCTCGATGATCCAACATTTTCTCAAGCATTAACACAACACTTTGGTGAACGTTTAGGAAAATTTTCAGTTTGTGATACAAGAGTCGTTTTTCCATTAGCTCTAAAAGCGAGTCGTACTCTAGTGAATGGACGACATATCGTACTTGGCAATGCAGCCCAAACCATGCACCCCGTTGCAGGACAAGGTTTAAACCTAGGTTTACGAGATGTGGCGTGTTTAACATTAAGTTTAAGAGACTGGATCATTCGTCCACAAGCCAATCCTCAAGCATATTTGAAAGATTTTGAGAAAAGACGTTTTCTAGACAGAAGACTTACTTGGAGCTTAACAGATACCTTGCCCAGAATTACTACCGCAAACTGCTCACTCATCCATCATGCTTGCGGGCTAGGGTTAATGGGAATGGATGCCATCGCTCCATTACGTGCATTACTTGGCAATCATTTACTAAAAGGATATAGAACTTAAAGGGATGATCAGGTGAAAGGCTATCTATCTAATTGGATAAATGCCTCTGTCATCCAATTGATGATTACAAGACTCGATCGCTCGATACTCGTTTTAATTGATTCAATATCCACCGATACAGTATTATTTAAAACGGCCCGCACGAATAGCGGTATATGATTGGCCTTGTAATTTCTCCGACAATGGCTTGGTGTGAGCATGACAAATCGCACAGGCTAAAGCATCCGCCGCATCAGGAGAGGGAGCACTATTTAAATTCAAGAGATACTTCACCATTGTTTGCACTTGTGTCTTATCGGCATGACCTTTTCCCACCACAGATTTTTTAATTTGCAAAGCGGTATATTCGGTCACTTCTAAATCAGAATCTGCCAAAGCACACAAACAAGCCCCTCTCGCCTGCCCTAGTAAAAGTGTTGAATTAGGGTTAGTATTAACAAAAACCTTCTCTATACAGGCTTCATCAGGATGATACCGATCCGCTATCTCTCGAATATTATCTAAGATGACTTTCAAACGTAAGGCCAGCGATAAGTCTGTATCAATGACAATCGTACCACTGGCTACCCATGAAAGTTTCTGGCCTTGAGCATCGATCACACCAAAGCCCGTTTTTCTAAGACCGGGATCAATTCCTAAAATACGCATATTAATGTCTAAAATGACGCATACCCGTCACCACTAACACCACATTATGTTCATTGGCCGCATCGATGACCTCTTGATCACGAATGCTACCTCCTGGATGAATAATGCAGTCTGCCCCTGCTTCAACAATCACATCTAGACCATCTCTAAATGGGAAGAACGCGTCTGAAGCAGCAGCAGTATGTTTCAGACTTAATCCAGCATTCTGGGCTTTAATTGAAGCGATACGTGCCGAATCAATACGACTCATCTGACCCGCACCAACGCCCATCGTCATTCCATTTGACGCAAATACGATCGCATTAGATTTGACAAAACGAGCAACCGTCCAAGCAAATTTCAAATCTTGCATTTGTTGATCAGTAGGTTGACGCTGACTGACTACTTTTAAATCACTTAAATCAAAATCTTTAACATCTGGATCTTGTACTAAACAACCACCGCCCACGCGTTTTAAATCATAAGCATTATAAGAAGTTCCCATAGGCACTTTTAACACTCGAACATTTTTCTTAGCGGCCAGTAATTCCAAGGCTCCCGCTGTAAACGAAGGGGCAATTAACACCTCCATAAACTGCTTACTAACTTCTGCAGCAGTTACCTCATCTACCTCTGTATTAAAGGCGATAATGCCTCCGAATGCCGATGTTGAATCTGTTTTAAATGCTTTTTGGTAGGCTTCTAATGGTGTCGGTGCAATAGCCACACCACAAGGATTGGCATGTTTTACAATCACGCAAGCGGTGCTATCAAATGCACGCACACATTCCCAAGCAGCATCCGCATCAGCGATATTGTTGTAAGACAACTCTTTCCCTTGTAATTGTTGATAGCTACCTAATAAACCAGACCCCACTTGGGCATCTAAATAAAATGCAGCACTTTGATGAGGATTTTCGCCATAGCGTAATGATTGCTGACGAGTCATTTGAATATTCATGACCTTAGGCCATGTTTCACGTTCTGGCACCTCATCAATAGCAGGTTGGCTATTTACAATCGAAGAAAGGTAATTACTAATCGCCCCGTCATAAGCAGCTGTATGTGAATACACTTTCATTGCCAAGCGAAAACGCGTTTCATAACTTGTTTTACCTAACTCATCCCATTCTTTTAACACCGTCTCATAATCTGATGGATCAATAATCACGGTCACGCCATCTACTTCATTACCATGATTCTTAGCAGCCGCTCTTAACATAGCAGGTCCGCCAATATCAATGTTTTCAATGGCATCGGCCAAGCTACAATGTTCACGATTGATCGTTTCGACAAAAGGGTATAAATTCACTACCAATAAATCAATTCGTTCGATGCCATGACGTTCCATTGCTTGTAAATGCTCGGGGTCATCTCGTTTACCTAATAGGCCACCATGAATTTTAGGATGTAATGTTTTCACACGACCATCCAACATCTCAGGAAAGCCCGTATAATCGGCTACTTCCGTTACATCCAAACCCGCTTGCATCAATAGTTTGGCAGTACCACCTGTAGATAGAATACGGACCCCTCTTTGGGCCAAAGATGTAGCAAATTCTACAATGCCTGTTTTATCTGAAACGGAAATAAGTGCAGTTTTATTCATGATTACCTATGAGTTTATGATTAATGAGTTTCTTTTTCAGTGTATTTCGAGTAATGCCGAGTAGCTGAGCCGCTTTCGTTTGATTGTCGTGACACTTGTCCATGACCACTTCTAACATCGCTTTTTCAACACAAGACATCACCATGTCCCATACGCCTTCAATTTTATCTGAACCAGAGTGTCCAAAATAATTTTCTAAACTTGAGCGAACACATTTACTCAGATCCTGATCTGTTTTCATCTCGCTTTTTTTCACACGATCCTGCGTTTCCATCACATTTCCCTATCAAACCATTCTTTGACCAATCGATATTGTTCACTGGCGTTTTCTGACCTATTAACTTTCTGTTTCAGTGATTCGCTATTTTTTAGGGATTGAACATACCATGCAATATGTTTTCGAGCTGTTTTGACCCCTAAGACACTACCGTAGAACGTATAATGCTCCTCCAGATGTTCAAGCAATACAGTGGCTATTTCTTGATTGCTTGGAAAAGACAACTGTTGGCCTGTTTTCAGAAAATAATCAATTTGCTGAAAAATCCAAGGATTACCTTGAGCAGCACGACCTATCATCACGGCAGCGGCTTGAGTGTAGTCCAAGACATATTTTGCTTTTTCAGGGCTATCAATATCACCATTGGCAATCACAGGAATACTTACCTCAGAAACCACTTGGGCTATCGTATCATACTCTGCTTCACCCTCGTATTTGTCAGCTCTCGTGCGACCGTGAACAGCTATTGCAGAAAGCCCTATTTCCTCCGCCATCTTCGCTATTGTAACAACATTTTTATTCGCCCTATCCCAACCTGTACGAATTTTCAATGTTACAGGGACATCATAAGGCTGACACGCCTCAAATACGGCTTGGAGAATATCGGCTACTAATTTTTCATCTTTCATCAATGCCGACCCCGAAGCCACGTGACATACTTTTTTAGCTGGACAGCCCATATTGATGTCGATGATTTGGGCCCCTTTCTGGATATTAAAAACAGCCGATTGGGCCATCATGTCTGGATTTGCCCCAACAATTTGAACGGCTATAGGTGCTTTTTCACCATCATGATTTAGTCGTCTAGCGGTTTTAACCGTTTCCCATAATAATGGATTGCTCGCAGCCATTTCAGAAACCGCATAGCCAGCCCCTAATTTTCGACATAACAAGCGAAAAGGCCTATCCGTCACACCTGCCATCGGTGCGACAAAAATATTATTATCTAACTCATATTGACCGATTTTGATCATGAATTTATCTATCAATTATTCATCAAACAAAGAAGCTGTCACAAAGGCTTTAGACGGTGGTGTCAACCCCAAATGTTGATAAGCTAAAGTGCTGGCAATACGACCACGTGGCGTTCTTTGAATAAAACCATGTTGAATTAAATAAGGTTCAATGACATCCTCTATCGTGTCTCTTTCTTCACCTATTGCGGTGGCCAAGTTATCCACTCCAACCGGCCCACCATCGAAACGATAGACGATCGTTTCTAACAATTTTCTATCCATTAAGTCCAAACCTAAAGGATCGACTTCTAATTTGCTTAATGAGGTCGATACACATTCTTTGGTAATTTTTCCCTCATAATACAAATCAGCGTAATCTCTTACCCTACGTAAGAGTCGGTTAGCAATACGAGGCGTACCTCTGGAGCGTTTTGCCAATTCAATCGCTCCATCTTTATCAATTTCAATATTCAATAAATAAGCACTTCGTTCAATAATTTTTGCCAAATCTTCTGTCGCATAAAACTCTAAACGCAACTTAATACCAAAGCGTCCATGCAAAGGTTTGGTCAACATACCCGCACGTGTCGTTGCTCCCACTAAAGTAAAAGGCTGTAGATCGATTTTGACACTTCTAGCGGCGGGGCCTTCCCCAATCATAATATCGATTTGAAAATCTTCCATCGCCGAATACAGCACTTCTTCAACCACAGGCGATAGGCGATGAATCTCATCAATAAACAAAACATCATGAGCTTCTAAATTCGTCAACAATGCGGCTAAGTCACCTGCTCTTTCTAAAATAGGGCCTGATGTTTGTCGTAAATTTGTCCCCATTTCATTGGCAATAATGCGTGCCAATGTCGTCTTTCCTAGCCCTGGAGGCCCGAATAACAACACATGATCCAAAGATTCTTGACGTTTTTTGGCTGCCTGAATAGCCACCTCCAACTGTTCACAGGCTTTTGCTTGTCCAGCATAATCTTGCAAAGTTTTCGGGCGTAACGCTCTTTCCAGTGACTCTTCATTCGGTGATTGAGCAGTTCCTGAAACCAATCGATTATCGGGTGTTTGAAATTCTGTTGCGACAGAAATACGATCTGACTTGATTGCCATATGCTTGCCTATAAAAGTAATTAGCTTGCCAATTGTTTTAATGCCCAACGAATACTTTCTTCAACCGTATGGTCGTTTGGCATCGATTTCATCGCGGTTTTGGCTTCTTTTTCTGAGTAGCCTAATGCTAATAACGCATTCAGTACATCTGTATGGGTGCTCGGTACAAGGGCTTTATCATTGGCTGGCATAGCACCAAATTTACCTCTTAGCTCAACTAATAAACGTTCAGCCGTTTTCTTACCTATCCCTGGAATTTTTTGTAATTTTGCAACGTCATCCGTATGAATGGCTAGCTGTAACTCATCCACATTCATCCCTGAAAGAATGGATAAAGCTGTTCTTGCACCAATCCCAGAAACCTTTAATAGAAGACGAAACGTAGCACGCTCTTGCTCTGTTTTAAAAGCAAACAATAAGTGAGCATCTTCACGAACAGCCAAGTGTGTGTATAACACCACCTCTTGATTTAATTCAGGCAACTCATAAAATGTACTCATCGGTACATCACAATCATAGCCAACACCATTGACATCCACACAAATTGTGGGAGGATTTTTTTGAATCAAAATACCTTTTAAACGCCCAATCATACCTATTACTCAACCGTATATCATGTTACCGTATTATAACGAAAACTGATGTTCCCTGCTGTCGGTTTCCAATGTGTCTTTTGCCTCTAACAAACGCAAAATATCTTCACCATACTGTTCTATTTTTTGTAATGGCAGGCCCTCAATCCCCACCAATTCGCCTTTATTCTTAGGCATTTTGCGAACAATGTCTAATAAAGTTTTATTGTATAAAATCGCAAAGGCAGGTACATAGTGATTTTTAGCCAACTGTAATCGCCATTGACTTAGGCGATCATAGTAGAATTGTTCTTCTGGTGTCATTATCTGTTGGTGAGCAGAAATCGCGTGCATTCTATTCTTAGAATTATTCACTTTTTGCATAGAGTCTTTTCTTGCCAATAAATGTACTTCGCCTCTTAATACACATCGACTTTTTTCTGTCAGTGAAAATGTGCCAAACGCTTCATCCACTGTTAAATAGCCATCAATCAATAAACGTTTAATAGTATTTTGCCAAGTTTTATCGTCCATTGCATAAGGTAATTTTTTAGCTATCCCAAATACAGATAAAGAGGTTAAATCATATTTTTTTACTGTAGCAGTGAGCTTACCTTCCAACAATTCAATCAGTTTACTGGCTCCTAATCCCATCGATTTTTGGGTTCTCAAACGATACACTGCTGATAGGATCATTTGAGAGGCCATGGTAACCTCTATTTCTGTGGAGGGCGTTAAACAGTTATCGCAATTGCCACAGTTTTTATGTAACGTTTGACCAAAATATGACAATAAATTTTTCCGGCGACACGTAATATCTTCACAAAAATTTAATAATGATTGAGCCAGTTGTTGACTATGTTTTTGATAAAAATCATCACCATTATTTGCATCAACAAAACGTTGTAATCGAATAATATCTTTTACTGAATAGCACATCCAAGCCAATGCTGGTAAGCCATCACGTCCCGCCCTCCCTGTCTCTTGATAATAATGTTCAATGGATTTAGGCAAATCTAAATGAGCGACAAAACGTACATCAGGCTTATCAATTCCCATTCCAAAAGCAATCGTGGCCACAATGATAATATCATCTTCCGTTTGAAAACGTTGATGCGTTATTTTTTTCTCTTCCGAGGAAAGCCCTGCATGGTAGCTTAATGCATTCAATCCTTTTTCTCGCAAATATGCCGCGATGGATTCTGCCTTATGACGACTTAAACAATAAACAATACCACTTTGTCCTAAACATTCCTGATGAATAAATGAAAGCAGTTGTTCCTTTTCTTTGTACTTGTCTTCAATTAAATATTTAATATTAGGTCGATCAACATCTTCAACAAAACAAGCGGCTTGCGATAAACCAAGTCTATCAATGATCTCGTGATAAGTCTGTTGTGTGGCCGTAGCGGTCATGACAATACGAGGAATATTAGGCCAGTTTTGAGTAAATTGAAAAATCCTCAAATACTCAGGACGAAAATCATGTCCCCATTGAGACACGCAATGTGCCTCATCAATAGCGAATAAAGAAATTTTTCCTTGTGATAATAAGGCTACTGTTCTATCTGTATTTAAACGTTCAGGAGCTAAATACAAAAGATCTAATTCATCATTTTGATAAGCGGTTTGAGTCGTTTGAATCTCTTCATCCGTTAAAGACGCATTAAGATAAGCTGCTCGAATGCCCAAACTTTTCAAGTAAGAAACTTGATCGTGCATGAGAGAAATTAAAGGCGAAATCACCACAGCACAACCTGGCATTAAAAGTGCGGGAATCTGATAGCACAATGATTTCCCGCCACCTGTTGGCATCAAGGTAAATACATCTTTTCCCGACAATAAGGTATGAATAATTTCCTCTTGTTTACCTCTAAAATGAGGAAAACCAAATACCTTTTGAAGCACATCTTTAGGCGTTAACAACACAAGTTTCTACAATAAAAAAGGTTGTCCAGTCACTGCTGTGGTAGGTACCGCCATGTCTTGTTTGGCCATAATACCTGCTTCATAAGCCATACGACCTGCTTCAATTGCCATACCAAATGCTTTTGCCATCTTCACAGGATGATGCGATTGAGACACAGCCGAATTTAACAATACCGCATCAAAGCCCATTTCCATAGCTTGTATAGCATCTTTAGGAGAACCGATGCCTGCATCCACTACTAAAGGAATATCGGGCAATCGAGAACGTAGAATTCTCAATGCATTGGGATTAGTGAGACCTTGCCCTGATCCAATAGGAGCTCCCCATGGCATTAAAATCTTACATCCCACATCTAACAAACGTTGACAAGTTACCAAATCATCTGTGCAATATGGAAACACCTCAAAACCTTCTTCCACCAAGGTTTTAGCTGCAATTAACAATTCTTGAGGATCAGGTTGCAAGGTGTAATCATCGCCAATAACTTCCAACTTAATCCATCTTGTTTCAAAAAGTTCTCTGGCCATTAAAGCAAGTGTAATGGCATCTTTAGCTGTCTTACAGCCTGCCGTATTCGGTAATAAGTAAGCACCGCTTTGTTTAATAATTTGGAAAAAAGCATGATCCGCGGTTGACGTTCCAGATGACAACTGTCTTTTCAGACCCAATGTCACCACGCTTGCACCAGAGACATTGATCGCCTCTTGTAATACTGTGGGCGAAGGATAACCTGCAGTGCCCAAGAAAAAACGACTCGATAAAACCACATCACCTATTGTTAATGAAGACATTCTATTAGCCTCCTGTTATCGGTGTAAAAGTAAAAATGGCATCGCCCTCTTTGAGCTGATACGCTGAACGTTTAGAACGCGGAACAAAAACCTCATTGACGGCAGTCGCCAATAACTGGGGATTGTTTTGTCCTGTTTCTTGAAGTAACGATTCAATCAAATGATCCAATGTGATGGCTTCTTCCACCTCTTTGACCTCACCGTTTACTGTAATTTTCATGATTTCACCTTAATATTAAAAACCCATATTCAATGCTTTTTCTACCACGGACGGCCCTATCAGCCAGCCATGACGGAATAATCCATTGATACGCGTTAATCCCTTTTCATGCTCGATCCTTGGAAAGTTATTCGCTAAAGCTGGACGCAAATTTGTCTCTGTGTGAATAATTCTAGCTTCTGCTAATTCAGGTAACACACTATATGCCGCTGCAAGTAACTCTAACGTCGTTCTTACCGAGACGGGACTTCTATCTTCGCTTTCTATTTCGCTTGCCCCAATGACTACTATATCAGGCTTTCTTGGCACGATATAAACACGATATCTTGGATGTAATAAACGAATAGGACGCGTTAAATTTAAGCCCGACAATTGTAACCAATAAGTTTCGCCTCTGACACCACGAACGTTCCTACATGAAATCAAACTAGGATCGTGACAAGGAATATCTCTGGCCCCCACGCCTCGAGTATCAAACACCCAATCAAACTCATGTTTTTCTTGTTCTATATGAATATAATGTGGCGTTAATCGTGTGACCTTTGTGTTCCATTGCCAAATCGCATTCTTTGCAGACACGGCCAAAGCTTCCATTGCCTGAGGGGTGTGAATATGCCCTTCATTTTTCAATAGCCATGCACTGGCGACATTTTTAATATCAGGCTCCATGGATTTCAATTCATCAATCGAGATTTTTTCAGGCATTTGATCCGCTGGACACTTTGCTTCTAACAAAGAAACCAAGCGATTAGCACTGCCCTCATCTCCTCGATGAGCCAATAATAAACTACCGTGATAATTTAATTCAACAGGTGCTTTTAGTTCTGGCACCATTTGTTTCCATAATTCTAGAGAACGCAGTCCATGTTGAAATACTTCATCATCACCTGTTTCTAATTCTGCAACATGACTTAACATACCTGCCGCAGTAAATCCAGCTGCACCGTGTTCTTTATAATGAGAAGCAGGGTCATATACGGTTACATCATGCCCCTGTTTACAAAGATTAAAAGCCAATAATCGACCTAGCAATCCTGCACCAGCAATTCCAACTTTCATATCAATCGAGTATCAAAAATTATTTCCCTACATTATAATATTGCTCCATGAAACTGACCGAAATTAAATCTATTCAGGAACAATTTGCAAAAGGAAAAAAGGCTATCGCCCCTATTGGCTATGGTTCCAGCGATTCTTTATTATTATCTGAACTTGCTCTTTCTGGACAAAAACTTGTTGTCTTCTGTGCCGATCCTCAACAAGCCAAACGTTTACTTGAAGAAATTTCTTTATTTCATTCATCCCTAAAAGTTCGTCATTTTCCAGATTGGGAAACCTTACCTTACGATACTTTTTCGCCTCATAGTGATCTGGTGTCTGAACGATTAAAAACGTTACAGTCCTTATTAAAGGATGACATTGACGTACTAACCATCCCTGTTTCCACAGCTCTTTATTTTCTGTGTCCTAAACAATATGTACAGGCTCACAGTTTTCAGTTCAAACAAGGGGATAAGATTTCAATCGAACATTTTAAGGAAAACCTTATCAATGCTAATTATGCCCATGTTTCACAAGTCACCGCCGCAGGTGAGTTTTCTGTACGAGGCAGTTTAATTGATCTATTTCCAATGGGTGCTGATACCGCGTTTCGCATCGATCTATTTGATGATGAAATTGATAGCATTCGAAGTTTTGATATTGATACTCAGCTTAGCATTGAACCCGTTGATCATATTGATTTACTTCCTGGACGCGAATTTCCTCTTGATGATAGTTCATGTCAACGGTTTCGCTCAAAATTTCGAGAATTAGTTGAAGGCGATCCTACGAAATACGACGTTTACAAAGATATTGGTAACGGCATTGCCAGTGCTGGGATTGAATATTTTTTACCTCTTTTTTATGATCAAGTCGCCACCATCTTTGATTATCTACCTCAAGATACGATTTGTTGTCTGCATGGTGACATACAAAAAAGCATTCACGATTTTTTTGATACCACACTTAAAACCTATCAGTTTCTCAAAAATTCTCAAGAACGTGCGGTAATCAGTCCAGAACACTTGTTTATAAAAGAAGATGATTTTTTCAATCGACTCAAATCATTTTCACAACTCAAGTTCAGCACCGAAAAAGAAAGCAAAGATTTTTCTGCGATTGAGGATGTTTCCGTCATCAGTCGTTCCTCGGATCCGTTTTTTAAACTCAAAAATTTATTGTCATCAACCGATCAAAGAACCTTATTATGTGTGGACTCACTTGGTCGAAGAGAAACGCTGGAACACATTCTTCGCGAACAAAACTTAACGCCCAAGACCTGTGACAGCATAGAAGATTTTTTAACACGAACAGAGATCACTTTTGGCATTTGCTTTGCTCAGTTATATGACGGTTTTCATATCAAAAAAACAGGTATTCATTTTTTAACAGAAAACGACCTATATCCTCACACCAAGTCTCGAACTCATCGCAAACAAAGTAAATCGAGCAATATCGACCTCATGATTCGAGATTTAGCCGAATTGCACGAAGGAGACCCTGTTGTACATGTTAATTATGGTATCGGAAAATATCTTGGTTTAACCCGTATTGACGATGGTGATGGACAAATTGAAATGCTGCATTTGGAATATGCCAATCAAACTTCTTTATATGTTCCAGTCACTCATTTACATGTTATTTCTCGATATACGGGTATCGATCCAGATAATGTACCTTTGCACAAACTCGGCACGGATCAGTGGGACAGGGCCAAGAAAAAAGCTGCAAAACAAGCACATGATGTAGCCGCTGAACTATTAAATTTATATGCAAGACGACAGCTGAGGGAAGGCACCGTTTTTTCATTACCTTTAAGCGACTATCATGAGTTTGCACAAGGATTTGGATTTGAAGAAACACCTGATCAAGCCGATGCTATTGAAGCAGTCATTCACGATATGACCTCTGGTCGAGCCATGGATAGATTGGTCTGTGGCGACGTGGGGTTTGGTAAAACTGAAGTGGCTTTACGTGCTGCCTTTATTTGTGCCGCCAATGGCAAACAAGTCGCTATTTTATGTCCTACCACCCTATTAGCTGAACAACATGCCAAAACTTTCCGAGATCGTTTTTCTGAATGGCCCATCACGGTAGCGGAATTATCGCGTTTTCGCACAGGAAAAGAAACCAAACAAGTCATTGAAGGCTTATCAAAAGGCACTGTTGATATTGTTGTCGGTACACATAAACTCATTTCTAAAGATGTCCGCTTTAAAAATTTAGGACTCGTGATTATCGATGAAGAACATCGTTTTGGCGTGAAACAAAAAGAAACATTACGTTCTTTGCGAGCTGAAGTGGATGTTTTAACCTTAACAGCTACGCCTATTCCTCGCACTTTAGGCATGTCGTTAGAGGGATTAAGAGATTTTTCAGTTATTGCTACCGCCCCTCAAAAACGTTTAGCCATCAAAACATTTGTTCGCAAAGAAGATGGTAGCACCATTCGTGAAGCGGTCTTACGCGAGTTACGTCGCGGTGGACAAGTATATTTCTTACACAATGAAGTAGATACCATCGAAAATAGAAAAAAGAAATTAGAAGAACTCATTCCTGAAGCAAACATCGCGGTGGCACATGGTCAAATGAATGAACGAGAACTAGAATCCATCATGAAAGGGTTTTATCAACATCGTTACAATGTGTTACTTTGCACCACGATTATTGAAACAGGAATTGATGTTCCTAATGCCAATACCATCATTATTCACCGAGCTGATAAATTAGGATTGGCCCAACTACACCAATTACGTGGCCGTGTAGGTCGTTCTCATCATCAAGCCTACGCTTATTTATTAACACCCGGAAATGATGCCATCACTAAAAATGCAAAATTACGTTTAGAAGCGATTCAGAATTTGCAAGAATTAGGTTCAGGATTTTATCTGGCGATGAATGATATGGAAATACGAGGAACGGGAGAAATATTAGGTGAATCGCAATCAGGCAATATTCAGGATGTCGGCTATTCTCTTTATACTGAGATGCTCAACAAAGCGATTACATCATTGAAGAATGGCTACGAACCTGATTTAGAGAATCCATTTAATTATTTATGTGAAGTCAATCTTCACACCTCGACTTTATTACCCGATGATTATTGTCCTGATGTTCACACACGTTTAACATTTTATAAACGTTTGGCCCATGCCCAAAATGAAGAAACACTCATTGGAATTCGAGAAGAAATTACCGATCGTTTTGGTGTACTTCCAGAGGCTACACGTGCACTTATCGAAAGTCATCGAATCCGCTTAATGGCTGAACCACTAGGGATTACAAAAGTGGATATAGGTGATGATGTGGCTATCATTCATTTCGGACCTCGTACAAAAATCGATCCGAAAAAATTAATCTTACTCATCCAGTCGCAGCGTCAGATCAAAATGATGGGTTCCGATAAAATCCGCATTCAATTAAAACCCGAATGGGAGCTAAAACAGAAAATTCAATTTATTTTGCAAGAAATTATCCAAGCCTTACAATAAGCTTTCACAACGGTTTCACGCAAACATACCAACTTGATGAGGCTGATTTAACAATTTTTTATTCACGTTTTATCATCCCCTATCACTCATCTTTATTCACCCTACCATCATTTTTTATGCGGCCCTCTATTATCTAAACAAAAGCTCATTATTTAACTTACCCAATTCAGTTATCGATAACTCAATAAACCCTTATAATATAGGCTTTTTTCAATCCTCGTTATTTTGACCCATATGTTATCCACAAAAAACATGACTAAAATGGCTTATTTTCGTGTTGTGTTATTTGCCATTGCGGCGTTTGTCGCCAATACAACCGAATTTATTCCCGTTGCACTTTTATCCGATATAGGAAAAAGCTTTGAAATTCCTGTCTCTAAAGTAGGCATTATGATTACCGTCTATGCGTGGGTAGTCACGATTATGTCCCTACCATTTATGATTATTTTTTCAAAAACAGAACGACGCAAATTGCTGATGGTTGTATTCACTGTTTTTATTTTGGGGCATATCTTATCAGCTTTATCTTGGAACTTTGAAGTGCTCATTATTTCTCGAATATGTATTGCTTTATCTCATGCTGTATTTTGGTCCATTACCGCTTCTTTAGTGATGAGAGTGGCTCCAAAAGGTAAGAAACAACAAGCCTTAGCATGGTTAACTTTGGGTACTGCGATGGCCTTAATTCTTGGACTACCATTAGGACGGATTATTGGTCAGTTATTAGGTTGGCGAGTCACTTTTGGATTAATCGGATTGCTAGCTTTCATCATCATGGTGCTCATGTATAAATTTTTACCAAATTTGAAAGCCAAAAATACAGGATCATTAAGCAGTGTTCCGATAGTTTTAAAACGTCCTTTGATTTTGGGTATTTTTGCTTTGACGGCGACCGCTATCGTCGCTCATTTCACCGCTTACAGCTATATCGAACCTTTTATGATACAAATCTCACATATGTCTAATGATATGGCGACATTAGTATTATTAATTTTTGGTATTTCAGGTATCGTTGCAAGCTGGATTTTCGGGCGTTTCAACCCTAAATACCCCAATATATTAATGCGTACGGCCCTTATTACTTTGATGATCTCGCTTCTTTGTCTTGCCCCATTAAGCCAACATCACATCTTTATGTACGCCTTAATTTTCTTATGGGGTGTTAGCATTTCTTGTTTGGGCTTATGTATGATGCTCAGAATTTTATTATATGCCCCCGATGCGACTGATATTGCCACAGCCATGTATTCTGGTATGTTTAACCTAGGAATTGGTGGTGGAGCACTTTTAGGTGGTATAGTAATGGATAGGATTGGGCTAATCAATATTGGATGGGTAGGAGCTTTATTAACCTTTATCGGTTTAATAATTCATTTAACCGTACATTATCGATACCAACATACTGCCCCACAGCCTAATCATAGAAATGTCGAAATATTACATTAATTCACACAGTGAGGATACGAGATGAGTAAAAAAAATTCTGTTATTACAGTCATCGGCAAAGACCGCATTGGCATTGTATATGACATTGCCAAAATTCTAACTGAATACCAGTTTAATATTGTGAATATCAGCCAGCAACTTATGGATGACTACTTTACGATGATTATTCTAGTGGATACATCTAAGTGTCAAAAAACTCGTCAAGAAATGCTTGATATTTTCGCTCAAGAGTCAAAAAAACTCGCATTGGACATTCGTATGCAGAATGAAGATTTATTCAATGCTATGCACCGTATCTAAGGAGTGTCATTGTGAGTAACTTTGAATATTCTGAAATATTAGAAACAGTGAGAATGGTCACTGATCAGAACTTTGATGTTCGCACCATAACTATCGGCATCGATCTACATGATTGTATTCACCCTGATATTGATGTTTTGAATAAAAACATTTACGAAAAAATTACCACTATTGGTAAGGATTTAGTACCTGTTGCTCAATATATTTCAGCAAAATATGGTGTACCTATTGTCAACCAGCGTATTTCCGTTACACCTATCGCCCAAATCGCCGCTGCAACAAACGCTGAGAGTTATGTTTCGATTGCAGAAACACTCGATCGTGCTGCCAAAGCCATTGGTGTTTCTTTTATCGGTGGATTTTCTGCTTTGGTACAAAAAGGCATGTCAAAAGCAGATGAGATTTTGATTCGCTCTATCCCAGAAGCCATGAAAAAAACGGATATTGTCTGTAGTTCAGTCAATATTGGTAGTACACGTGCTGGCATCAATATGGATGCCGTTAAGCTATGCGGAGAAATGATCAAGAAAACAGCAGAGATCACACCTGAAGGTTTTGGTTGTGCCAAGATCGTCGTATTCTGTAATGCTGTAGAAGATAATCCTTTTATGGCAGGAGCGTTTCATGGTTCAGGTGAAGCAGGTGCTGTGATTAATGTTGGCGTTTCAGGACCCGGTGTCGTACAAGAAGCTTTAAAACAATGTGGAGAAAGCAAAAACCTGACCGAAATCGCTGAGATTGTGAAAAAAACCGCGTTTAAGATTACTCGTGTCGGAGAGTTGATCGGTCACGAAGCGGCCAAACGCTTAAACATTCCTTTTGGTATTTTGGACCTATCACTGGCCCCTACCCCCGCAGTAGGCGATTCAGTCGCACGTATTCTTGAACTCATGGGACTAAGTGTATGCGGTACTCATGGCACAACCGCTGCTTTGGCACTATTAAATGATGCAGTCAAAAAAGGTGGCATGATGGCATCTTCATCAGTGGGCGGGCTTAGCGGTGCTTTTATCCCTGTATCAGAGGACGAAGGCATGATTGCTGCCGCTGAATCTGGTTTATTAACATTAGATAAGCTAGAAGCCATGACTGCAGTATGCTCAGTGGGATTAGATATGATTGCTGTACCAGGTTCTACCAGTGCTGCCACCATTTCTGGCATTATTGCTGATGAAGCTGCCATCGGTATGATCAATAGCAAAACCACTGCTGTTCGTATTATTCCCGTACCAGGTAAAGATGTCGGCGATAGCGTGGAGTTTGGTGGTTTATTAGGTTATGCACCGATTATGCCCGTAAAAAATGGCAGTTGTGAAGTCTTTGTCAACCGCGGTGGGCGTATTCCTGCACCTGTGCAGTCTATGAAAAACTAGCTGTTGGAAAGAATCGTTGTCCTGTCGCAATGAGTTTTGCGTAATATATTGATTTACAACCGATTCTGTTTTAATATTATCAGTAACAAGGTTCTCATGACCTGAAGCGAGGCCAGGGCGCAATTGAAGCGCGAGCCGTTTCAGTAATTGAGAACCTTTTTCTTTGCTGTGCGACTTCATTACTACCTTGTTATGAATCTCTAAATAAGCATGCCCTATCTCGTGAGCCAGTGTTGAGAAGTCCGCTTTTTGAAATAGATGGATAGTGTTAGACTCTGGGTTAAACGCACCTCGGGGCGACTCGTTGTCCTGACGCAACGAGTTTTGCGTAATATATTGATTTAAATCCGATTCTGTTTTAACATTATCAGTAACAAGGTTCTCATGACCTGAAGCGAGGCCAGAGCGCAATTGGAGCGCGAGCCGTTTCAGTAATTGAGAGCCTTTTTCTTTGCTGTGCGACCATCATTACTACCTTGTTATGAGTCTCTAAATAAGCATGCCCCATCTCATGAGCCAGTGTTGAGAAGTCTGCTTTTTGAAATAGATGGATAGTGTTAGACTCTGGGTTAAACGCACCTCGGGGAGAATCGTTGTCCTGACGCAACGAGTTTTGTGTAATATATTGATTTAAATCTGATTCTGTTTTAACATTATCAGTAACAAGGTTCTCATGACCTGAAGCGAGGCCAGGGCGCAATTGGAGCGCGAGCCGTTTCAGTAACTGAGGACCTTTTTCTTTATGCCAATACAGCAGGTCATTTTCTAATCCTTTTTTCAGCCCCACAAAATTCTTACCATAAGCACTGGCAATCTTCACAACTTCAAAGCCACCATGAACCTCTTTAATATGCAAGGCTACAACAACAGGAAGTGATGTTCCTTTCACATTTTCTGTTAACTCAGTTAAGACAACATAACCACTTTCCTCAGTATGAGATTTCATCACCGCTACAGGATTATTAATCTCTCTTGGCAACTGTTTTATCGTTTCGGGGGTCACATTATGTTTGCCTTTCATGACCTTATGAAGCACCCTACCTGTAATTTCAACATTAACATCGGGCAATCCTAACATTTTCAAAACCGTAGGTGTCGTTCCTACTTTAATATATCCAGATCCACTTTTACCATCAGCAACCTTATCCACCGCCTTAGCAAAATCTGAATTGGTACGCTCATCAAGCTGGTAATAGATATTAGGATTATCTTTACTAAAAGTACCTACGTTACCAACAGCAGATTTAATCTGATTAGACCCACTAACAACGAAATGCTGACTACCGTCGGCTTGATTAATAATGCTTCCTGTCGCTCCTAGAACTTCACTAACGGCTTGTAACGTTTGCTCAGCATCCATTCCGTTGATGTTTATCATCTCATTAATAACATCAACATCGTTACTATTTTCCTCTAACAAATATTCCAAGGCGGTTCTCATTGCGGCCGCTTCACCGGAATAAGCTACATCATCGTAGTTACTCAAAAAACCGACCTCTGTTTCGTCACCGTTGAGCTCATCGATACGCTTAATAATTTTTTTAATGGCAGTCGGTTTGAGGGTGACTTTATCATTCGAGAATACGGTGGGCACATTAAGAAATACAGAAAACACATGTCCATTTTCGCTGGTGTATAAATTGGCAAAGTTCGGGTCTGATGTAAAGTAATGTCCTCGTCCATCAGCCGTCCCATTTTTTCCCATAAAGTCCATGGTGAATGTATCAAACGGAGCATGACCAGTACCGTGATACACAACCAAAGGTTCGCCCGTTCTTGGATTGACCACCTTTGATGTTTTCTTATTTGGTTTTTCCCAATTGCCAAACCAAGCTTTAAACTCAGGTGTTCTAACCTGCACCCATTGTTCATAGGTCAATTCTGTTTTTCCTTGACTTTTAGCTTGCTCATAGGCCTGCTTACCACCGTATTTATTGGCTGTTTCTGTAAAGGATGTACTCTCAACAGTATTAATATCGCCTTGATAATATTGACTTTCACTGTTATTTGGGCTACTATCTTCAGTAATGTGGGATATGCCTTCTTTCGTTTCGGACGTTAGGTTTAACAGGGGCACAGCGTGTTGTAACACTTTGTGGGCATTGGCCGTTGAAGGATACTTCCACATTGTTACCGTTCTTAAATCCCTTTTGTTCTTGCTTACCTCCGAAACAAGTACAACTGTCCCATCATCTACCTTCTTTGCAAACATTAAACTTTGATTCCCTAATCGAAAAACTTAGCTTGTCAATAGAACTATCCACCACCGTATTTATTGGCTGTTTCCGTAAACGATGTATGCTCAACAGGATTAATATCGCCTTGATAATATTGATTTTCATCATTTTTTAGGCTAGTATTAGTCTCGTGGGAAGATGCCACTGTCGTTTCGGACGTTCGGGCTAGGGACACAGCATGCTTCAGTGCCTTGTGGACATTAGTCGCTGGAGGATATTTCCACATGCTAACGCCATGTACATCATGGCGTTTTTTACTGTTATCAGCTGTATAAATATTACACCACCACCAAAAATATCTATCAGATATTTACAGATAAGTATGTCACTATCGTATTATGTATTTGATTAAATGATATGCAGCTAATATCACATTCACCACATTGACGATCATCATTAATTAAATTATCATCAACCCCGTGGAATATGCCCTTGTTCGTTTTGAACGTTTGGTTGGAGGTGACTGCTATTTCAATAGCTCGTTACTCATCAATCGATAAGGGATACTTCCACCTAATCATGTCACGTATATTATGACGTTTTTTATTACTACCTAGAATGTAGGCTCTCTCAATAATTCAATCAAAACCCTCAAGAAGCCCAATCAAAGTCATAATGATTCTTTATCGAAGCATAGCGCAACCTGACAACACATCTGGTTTAGAACCAAAGGATTGTAAATTCGAATCTTACTGTCCCGAGTACTTAAATATATCTCATCAGTTTCTGACAAACATTCCCCATTTAGTATATGGTACTCTTCCACAAAGTCTGCCTATTTTTTGCCAACCTTTCAAAATTTCTCTAGATCAAATAAATTGATATTATTTTATATAATAAGGTTTTATTTTATAATGAAAATTTTATATTTAGGATATATTTTATGTTATTTGATCTCGTCGGAATAGGATGTGGGCCATTCAATCTTAGCGTGGCAGCACTCGCAGCATCTACAGAGATAAAAAGTTGTTTTTTTGATAAACAAACTTCTTATTCTTGGCACCAAGGAATGCAATTACCTTTTGCCACTATTCAAAATAGCAGTATTAGAGATTTAGTTTCTTTAGCACTACCCACAAGCCCCTATTCTTTTCACAATTTCCTCCATCAAACAGGTCGATTAGAAGCACACACTATAGCTAATTTTGACGCTATTATGCGATGGGAGTTTAGCCAATATCTAGCTTGGATTATAGAAAAACTACCTTCTGTAAAATTAAGCCATACAGTTAAAAAAGTTATTCCAATACCCGAAGGATTTGCCGTCAGTGGAACAGATCCATCAAACTCTTCATTCACAGTAAAAACAAAAAACATTACATTAGCATTGGGAGTACGCCCATTTATTCCTTCTTTTGTACAAAAAATATTAAGTAAACAAGTCTTTCATAATAGTCAATATACATTTTATAAATCCCCTTTTTTTAAAAATGTTGTAGTTATTGGCGGTGGACAAAGTGGATTAGAAGTCGTTATCGATTTACTATCACAACATTCAAATATTGAGTCCATTACATTGATTCATCAAGAAGCATTTATAAATCAGATAGAAGATTCACAGTTTGCAGAAGACACCATTTATACCAGTAGTGCAATACAAAGTTTTTTAACATTACCAGACACAACAAAAAAAGAATTTGTGCACAAACACCGTTTAACTAGCGACGGAGCATCTCCATCAACAATTCAACACCTATATCAATTACTATACACAAATAAGTTTTTGGAAAATAACAAAGTTAATTTTCAACTTTTACCAAATACCTCTGTTTATGACATAAAACAATATCAAGACAATAATTACTTAGTGCATTTAAAAGAACTATCAACCAACAATCACAAAGAGTTAAAAGCCGACACCATTATCTTGGCAACTGGCTATGAACAATATTATCCTTCTCAACTACTAGACACTAACATTACAACAGCAATAGAATTCAACGGTCCAACTCCTAAAACAAACGAATCTTATCAAGTATCTTACGAAGGTAAAGGAAAAATATTTATCCTTAACAATAGCAAATATTCACATGGATTAGCTGATCCGAATTTATCTCTTAATGCCATAAGAGCTCAAAAGATAATAAATGCGATTATGGAAAAAGAAGTAATTTCTGTTGTACCACAAACTACTTTTACTAAGGGTTAATATGTTGTATCTATTAATTGCAGCGTTTTTCTGGGGAACTTCATTTATTGCAGGAAAATTCGCTTATACAATGGCAGATCCTGCTTTGGTCGTATTATTTCGTTTAATCATTGCTGGTTCAATCATGTTGCCCATCTCTCTTCGTTACTGGCAACAAAAAACCAATATTGATACATCCATTATCTGGAAAATTGCCCTACTCGGCTTTTTAACCTACCCTATCACTTTCTTACTCCAATTTTTAGGACTCAGCCTAACATCAGCTAGCAGTGCTGCAACCGTTATCGGTCTAGAACCTTTGATGGTGGCGATAGTCGGTGCTATCTTTTTCAAAGAAAAAATTACACCTAGCATTTTGTTTTTGAGTACATTAGCGTTTATCGGTGTAACGCTGGTAGTCAGCAACGATCAGGCAGGCACCATCTCCGTTACAGGATGTGCTCTTGTGCTTCTATCAACAGTGGTAGTTGCCTTTTGGTTACGACTTTCCCAACAAATACTTAAACAAGTGGACTCAAAAATATACACAGCCCTGTCTATCCAATTAGGCACAATCATTGGTTTACCGCTTATCTTATTGTTAGTAAAAGATTGGAATATTACCTACTCTGCCAACGGCGTTATGGCCATACTCTATTTAGGTGTTGGATGTAGCTTGATAGCGGGCTGGTGCTGGAACAAAGGTCTTAACACCACTTCAGCAAATATTAGCGGCATTTTCCTTGCTCTTGAACCCGTATTTGGCGTGTTACTTGCGGTTTCTTTGCTTAACGAAAACCTAAGCTATATCGCAATAATCGGCGTGATTTGCGTCATCGTAGCTGCTGGTATTTCTATGTTTTTACAAAAAAAATAGTTAGTGAGCTCTTGCTAATCTTTGAACAAGGGAGTTTCAAGACTCCCCTATCCCTGTTACACACAGGCTTTTGATTCTATCCTACTCTCTATCTGTGGTAAAGCATGGCGCAATATCAAATGTTATTTTTTGAGAAGCTTCCCATAGTTCATAATCAGCTTGTTGGTGCAACCAGCTTTCGGGACTAGGACTGTCCTCTCCTAACCAAGCATGCAAACGCAACGCCATATCAGCACTAATTACTGTCTTACCATTTAGCAAACGAGATAAGGTAACACGATTTACCCCAAGCTGTTTAGCTGCTTGCGTTACCGTTAAACCTAATGCTGGCAAAATATCTTCCCGAATAACTTCCGCAGGATGTGGTGGGTTGTGCATCATCATAATCAACTCCTAATGGTAATCCTGATAATCAACAATTTCAGCATGACCATTTTCAAGTTTAAAAGTAACTCGCCAATTGCCATTGACCTTAACACTCCAATAATAACTGCTTTATGCTTTTCTGAATACTTAGCATACTTCTTAAAATCCCGTATTTTTATAGCATGCCTTTTTCGTACCCTCATTTTTTTATCATCGAAAGTAGTGCATAGAAATACTTAAAAGCAGAAAAACCAGAAAAATATAATAAAATCAAGGGATTTATGAAACAGTAGATGTGTAGAGAAATGTATAGAAAATAGGTCTTGGTGCCCAGGGCCGGAAGATTAAAACCTAGACTTTATGCGGTTTATAGGGGTTTCACGTCAACTTTACGTCAATTATATATGTTTGTCAGTGTATCATCATGATTACACTTTAACCTAAGTCATAAATTGTAACATTGTCCCGTTTGATACGGAAAAACGCCTATCCATAAAACCTACCTCTGATACAAATCTACCATGCTGTCGTGTTTGGCAGAACACTGGGTGTATTGCCCGAGCAGTTCAATATACGCAGTGGCTAACGCGTCCCATGAATTATTTTTTAACGGTTGCACTGTTGGGCATGGTGCGACTACCTCGTAGGGTAGCGTTGGCTTTTGTAATGGCTTGTTGAAGTGACTGCACCCGCTCAGCAGGGATAGTAGCACAATGACTATCAAGAGGGTTTTTAATACTGATTTTCTCATAGTTGCTTACACTCTCTTTGTTATGTTGGTTCAGTTCCGTTAATCTAGCACTTAATTCTGAAGTGACCTGATGAATCTTCAGCACTTCCTTTTGATATCGATCGAGGCTCTCAAGTACTGCCTTATCTTTTTGATGAGCAGTACCATTAAAGTAGCCTCCCATGTACGAGACTACCGCCACAATGGCATACACCACCGTGGCGTTATTCTTCACAAAGTTAAATAGCGTCAAAGCATTCTTCCACCACATATCACACCTCACTCATGGAACGTTCAGCATGGCGAATCGGCAGTGTGGCAAACATCGGAAAGTTTTTGCTTTCATGTTTAGGGAAAACATACGCCACCACTCGGTCTTTGGAAAAGGCACTGACCTTGACTTGATCGTTTTGATTCCCGCCCAAGATAAGTAGATTGCCTTTCTTATCCTCGCCGACAACAAAGCCAACGTGTCCACCACCTTGTCGCTTTAACACCGCAATACAACCATAAACAGGTTGGCTTAAAGGCAGACCAATCTCTTGGTAAGCCAAAGCACGATACCAGTGTTTGGGATACACCATGCCTGAAGCTTTTAAGCAGTAAGCTACGAATACCCCACACCATGGTGTTTCATCGTCCGTCCACCAGCCACCCAGTTCTTTTAACCACGATATGATTGTCGGATTGTGTTGAGTGCCTTTTATTTCTTTGACCCCCAAATATTTAACTGCCTCATCTAACCAAGGCAGATGCTTTGTTTCAATCATGTTCTTTCTCTCCTAATATGCCAAATCTTCTTAAAACACCATCTGCAATTTTCTTAGCCAATGACGGCGACAAGGCTTGAAATGCGTCCAGCAGTGATACTCCAATCGTCCCTACAATTAACCCAAGCAGAATAGACAACTTGGCACTATCGTTGGCGAAGTAATCAGACACTGCAAACGACATCAACGCTCCAATGACAATGTCGGTGACTTTCTCTATTTTGTGTTTCGTTGCATCTTTAAAAGCGATTCGACATGAAGCCAGTAGTCCGCCAACTGATGCCATAAACCCTGTTGATTGGAGTAACTGCATAAAAAGTTCATTCATTACTCCCCCTTTTTAATCAGGTAATCTTTTTTATTTCTGCGACCCTCTTCAAAATTCATCGTGCCACATAGCCAGCTTAGCAATGATAAGCAAGGATAGATGGTCATCTGCGGAGTCAGTGGTGGGTAATCGTGCCAGACATGAAAACTAAGTAAAGCCCACAGCAAACTTGTCCACAGCATTAATGCACCATTTAGCACTTTGGCTCGAGCCGTATTAGAGTGAAAGAACGCCAGAGTCCCCACAATTACGATCGCAAGCACAGCGATAATAGCCGATGAAGGGATTTGACGACTGGGGTTAAAAGCGGGAATGATGTAGGGTTTGTAGTCATGGATTAAAGCAAACATCCAGCCACAAAGCAATACCACATTAATTGTTGACAGCACACGAGTACCCGTCTCAAACACCCAGTCACGAAAGCAAGTCATCTTTTTAATCATCACTGTGCCACCTCTTTGTTTTTAAATATCACGGCCAAATCGTTGGGGGAAAATCGCCAGCTTTCAGAAAGTCCTAGACATTCGCCTACCCATTCTGAACAGAAGTATTTATTGCTGTCCTGACGGCTTTTTAAAATGACACCTAAAGCTCCCCAGAAGTCATAAGGGTATTTTTTTGTCTTATCAAAAAACCTCAATACCTCTGATGGTGCGATATTGACAGGGATTAAATCCCACTTACCATCGCCTAGATTAATAACGGTTCGTCTAACGCCTTTGTCACGAACGGAGGAGCTAAAGCACTCATACCGCCCCTCGTTATCGACCGCTAGCTCACAGTGTGAATAGATGCCTTTGGTCACCTTGCGGGTCAGCCAATCAAAGAAACGGCAATAGTACGCGTATAAGCTTTTGCCATTGCGATGTCCTTTGTATAACGCTAAATAAACCTGTGTACTCATGTTTGTACCTCTGCAAGTTCATTCATCTTATTGACAATGTCATCTTTAATCGCAGTGGCTTCCTCTACGCTTGTGGCTCGTTGAAGCTCATATTTACGCATTCTCAACCCCGCAAGTTTTTCTAAACTGCTCCATAAGGTTTGTGCTTGTTTAAGGATTAACAAAGTAGCTGTCTTGTTATCTAAATGAGCCGCCTCGGCAAAGCTCGTAATATATACACTAGGCTCACCCTCAAAGCCTGCTTCTTGATAAGCTTTAGCCGCTTCCTCACGTAGTCGGTACTCCTCCATAAAACGAGTCCACTTGTCTTGAATGGTGTAGGCTGTATTGTCGATCTCTTCGGTAAACTGAGGCACAACGTCTTGCACCGTTACTTCAGGTTCTGGTTCAGGCTGTTTTTCTCTCACCATCCATACACCGTCAACCTCAACTGCTTCAAGATTGCTGTAATCTTGACCTTCTTCAGTCTCGTGCGTTACCCAGTTGTCCAAGTCGGTGGGTACTGGGAAAATTTGAATAAGGTCTTTGTTTGTTTTTGATAAATAAATAATCATGGACTAACTCCCCCAATAATGAATACTGACACGTTTAAATACAAGCGGGGTTTTCGAGGCAAAAATAACAGAATTCGTACCCGCTGATAGACAAGACAGATGATTTCTTTCTCCTCGTGCTGTTGCAGGTTTAGAGACAAGACGACTAAACGCATCCAACGAGGATGTATTAAGATCGCAAATATCTGTTTGACAGTACCAGCTTCCAGTTTCTTCTCTACCCTCAATTGGTGGAGGCAAGAAAAACGATACTCGCCTTACAAAATTGTCATTGTCTGTAATTGCTATTCCGCTCGATGTTGTAAAATCAATCGTAACAATACGCCCATGCGGGTTTTTTGATAAATTCAACTCAAGCGACATAAGCTCATTTCCAAAAAGAGTTTTATTACCAGGAGGATTAAAAGCTCTTTTAGACACCGTCGCCGACCCCTCCCACACCACTTCGGATTTCATGCCTAATTGTTTGTTCACCCAGCTTTGATAGGCAACTGCTTCACGTTCGGCTTCTACTTTTGGAAACGCTACGTTTTTAGTTTTTTCGCCGGGTTTAACATACTTAAAATTAAATCGAGGCTCTACGTCAGAAGCTGGGTTAAATTCTAATATCCAATGATCGTCTCTATCCCTTTGTCTAAACTGGCAGGCTCCCCAGCTATTCGCTCCTCTTGTTACTGCAAGATGCGAGCCTTCTAACCAGCTTTCGCTGATTAACTTGCCTTTAACACGAATCTCATTGTCAACAATTAAATTTTCTTGAACGGTCAAATTACCAACCGTTCCGCCCTGCTTATCTAGTTTATTAATTAGCTGTTGAGCTAACGCCCCTGCGTTTAGTTCACCTTCGTTAACAATTTCTCCGTAGGCTTTAATGCCCCATACGAAAGGAGCGTTTTCACTCCATGCTGTCAGATTCGGTAACATGTCAGTACCTAATGCATCGACTAAATCAGGATATTCACTACTAGTTACAAAAGAACCATCGCAAGGTAGATAGCCTTCTGGGAGAGAAATGTTTTTAAGGAAGGTTTGAATGCTACCGACCGGCACCCCTACTTTTTTCGTTTCATCATAAACCTTCTTAACTGCTAAGGAAGTAGCTGCAGTATCTTCTGCTTCAAGGTCCACCTCATTAGATAAAAGAACAATACCAGCTTGATCTGTACTTGCTTGTTCAAGCTGGCGGTCATAAGCTTCTTTTGCGATTCTGTAGACTGCGTTAACAGCTCGTGAAGAAGCCACACACCCAGGTGTGCTTTCTTCAACTTCGTCAGAAATACTATATTTGTAAACAAAATACAAATCAGGATTACTCATTTTCTCAGGCACATCTTCGATATTACGCCAAGGAATTCGAATGCGTGAGGGGTCGATAGCTTGATCGGTGACCGCTGTACGGACACTTTGATCGATAGCCTCCATTAACACTCCAGAAGCTTGTGCACCTGACGATTTAATATGCTCATCTACCGCTTCTCGAACAATAGTAGCGATATTACCGTCTTGCTTAAATCCTCTTTGGTTGAGGTATTTTCCTGCTTCTTCTCCCACCACTTGACTCAGCGGTGTTTCCTCAGACACCCCAAACGCTTTTAATACTTTTTTAGCGGCCTCAATAGAGACTTGATGTAGATTCTCAGTCGCCTTAAATCCTCTATCCGTTAAGTATTTCTGGGCAAAACCATATACGACATCTGATAACGTTTGGGAAGCAGACACCCCAAAGGTCTCTAACTGTTCTCTAACCTCATCCGTAATAAGGTTGGCAAAGATTTCATTTTCCCCAAAGCCCCTTTTCTTTAAGTGTGCCACGGCAAACTTATTCACTAAGTCAGCCAAGGTACTATCTTTAGTGACACCGTATCGTCCTAGTTGTAGTTGCACCTCATCACTAACTTCATCGCTAAGCAATCTATCAGGTGCAAATCCACGTTCTTTTAAATACTGTAGCGTATCTTCTCTTGAAGCTTTTGTAATAGAAGCTCGCCATTGTTCAGTGATAAACTCTGGGTCAAAATTCACCAGCCCTTGACTTTCATCATCCCACCCAATTAGTTGTTTAGGTTTGCCGATAGGCAAGGTGGTGTTCACATCATTGTTAGACGATACCGCGATTTTAATACCCCGTTTTCCAGCTTCTAATAATTGCTGAATCAAAATCACCACATGGTCAAAGGCATCATTAATCACGTCAGGATAAAAGCCTCCGCGGTTAGTCAGTTCAAGCGTCTGGTTATAAGCTCGATTGCTAATAATGGTAAGCTTCTCTTTTTTCTTTAACGGTGCTTTTAAAGCAATCGTTCCACCAGGTGTATTGTCCTGTTCAGCATTTAAAAGCACAGTGTAATCGCGGTCTAACACTAAGTCTTTGTCTTGGTCATCTTGTGTTTTGACCACGTGTAAATCGGTTTTATCGAAACATTTAAAGCTAAATGCAAATTGGGTTTGCGAGTCATTCCCTAAGTAAGGGCCTGCCCGCCTAGTAGAAGTTGATACGGCCATTTAAGACTACTCCACACATTAATTTCTATACATGCAGAATAGCCTTAAATTTTTAACGTATGCACACCCCCTACTCTTACTTGCCTTTATAGCCAAAGAAAATAGCCAATGGGTTACTTGTATCGCCTTCCATCAAAGCGTCTACCCCTTTGATCGTACGGTTGATTTGCACAGAAGGTAAGCCCTTAGCGTTACCTGCTAAATCTACTAACGACCTTACTAAACCCTCGTCCAACTCGCCTTGTCTTATTTGAGTGGCAACGTTTTCTAATGTTTTAAGTGAGCGTAACCCTGCAGGACCTGAGTAGCTAATAGCGGATTGTCCAAAAAGGGCGTTCCATGCACTTTGTGCTTCTCTAATATAAGCAAATTGACTGATTAACTGCCCTGTCAATTCATTAGACACCGCTAACCACAAAGAATCCTCATCGTCATCATCACTCGGTGTCACCGCACTTTTGAGCATAACCGTTAAAATCGCAGGTGCCAAATAAAGCCATGAGAAGTCTTTAACCTTAGCCAATACCGCTTGCTTACTCTTCGCACTTGAGTATGCCAAGTTTAATTGCGTGTTAAAGAATGAATAAAACACAGTAAACAGTTTCTCAGTAGGGCTACCGCGTTCAATGGCAGACAAGTCTTTTGTCTCACCGCCACCTTGCGAGTCGATAACTGCTTGGTCTGATAAAGCAATCGCTGTTTTCTCATCGACCCCCTGAGCAATCGCCTTTTCATAAGCGGCGTTCCAAGTAATCGTATCCACCATTCCTTGCGTCAGCATCATCAAGCTATAGGCATACTTACGGTTAAATTCATCAAGCTTACTGCGTTTTCTAATGACGTTATTCAACTCATTTAACTCTCGCATATAAGTTTTACTGCGGTTGGCCATGAACACTGATTTTTCACGTACCGCTTGCGTCATCTTAACAGGATTGGCCATATAAGATTTAGTGCTTCGCACCACCCATTTACCGCCGACACGAACCACCGATTGGGTCAAACCAATGGGCTGTTGAATAGCCGACCAGAACGAGAATCCTAGTGATGCGACACTGACGTTCTTGCGAACAAAACTAGACGCAGCGTCCCATGCCGAACCCGACTTGTGATCGCCCTCAGCAATCGCAGACACCCACCCTTTAATATTAGCAAGAACAACGGCACCGTACTTATCACGAATGGCTTTATCGATTTGGGCATCTCTTAATAATCTATTCGTATCAATTAACCACTCGTGCCACGCAAGGTCATGGACAACATCATTTAGCCCAGAGTACACAACAGACATCTGAAGCAGTAGCGGTCTATTTTCAACCACATCCACGCGAGACTTAATAAAGTTACGACGTGTGGTACTGGCCGTATAAGCCGCTTGCATTGCACGCTTGCCATCTTCTGCAGAAAAATGACTGTCGGCAGATTGAGATTGAGCAGGGTCATATTTGATCGGGAAATACCCCCCACGATATGTACCGTATGGTGTCACAACCGAACGAGTCTCAATCCAGTCAGGCTCTTTACCATTGAGTCTTTTTTCTTTAGCGGCAATCTCTGGACGTAACGACTCAAACGTATCCCAAATACCTTGAATAGCGTCCCAATCTTCTTTACTCAAGTGCGACAACACGGCTTGTAGCTGAGCCTCGTTCCACTTCTCGCCAGACATTAAACGTTGCAGGTTTCCGTCATTCCCAACGTTCAACCCCACCATAAAAATCTGCTCTTTAGTCAATGACTCGTTAATCTCTTTAATATGGATTTTTTTACCAAACCCACCTGCTTTACTAATAGGCTCAAGTAAATCGTACAGCCTTTTCGTTAGCTCAGCTGTTTTAGTGGTTTTCCAAGTTTGTCTTTCATTGGCCGTGCGAATAAACAAATTCCACAACGGGCCTCCATCACGACCACCATCCATGATTCGCATTTGAATAGCCGTCTTGATGTGGGCTTGTCCAAACTTCCGAACTTTCTCAAACCATGTCGCCCATACGCCACTTGGTGAGCGATTGTTAACGTTTTTAGTGCCTGCATGTTCATAGATACTGCTGACCACTTCATCACGACGTTCTTCAAAAGTGCGACGACTCTTTTCCAGTAACAACTGTCGCTTTAACTTGCCTTGGTGTTCTATCTGTTTAATGGCATCTACAAACGCATTAAACTCTTCTACCGTCATGTTCTTGTAACTTGTCTTTTGAGCCGCATCAAGTGTGACCGCATCGATATCTGGATCTAGCCTTTGAGCCCTTTGTTCTTCCACCCATTTCGCAAGTTGTTGACTTCGGTCAATGTCAGCAAGCGTGCGAGAACTTCTTAAATCCATCTTATTTAAAAGATAATCAATTTGGTCAAGATGTTCTCGGTCAATCTTCTTGCGAATACTATCCTTATCAAACTTACGCAAGTATTTCAGGTCTTTATAAATCTGCTCTTTGGTATCGTAGACCTGACGCGTTAATACGCTATTTAGCAACTGATTACGCTTAAACATCGCCGCTTTATCCGTATTGCCTTTTTTCAATTCCTGCATGGCCAGCTTGCCTGCCCTTGTTTCAGCACTCGCATACTGACCCGGTGTCAAATCACGAATACGTTGTTTGTTAAGTATATTTGTGGCAATGGATTTAGCCGCCTTCATTAAAAGACTAGACTTGCTATTCACGCCTTTTGTAGCTCGTTCAAAAGCTCCTAGCTCCATAGCGACCATTTTCTGACGTAACTCATTATGCACCGCTTGGTCTGCTAATGCTTCAATACCTGATTCGGTCGCAAACTCACTATGGCGTTCTAACATCAATTGGTCTACCGTTGCCTCAATCGCTTCTTGTGGACTCATCGCAGTAGCTAACTCCTGAATGAGTTGGTCACTAGATTCATACGACAGTAATTCTGCCACCATATCTGCGGTCATACCATCATTCGTCATCATGCGATGTTTATCTAACTTCTGATAAATCACGCTATCTTTACCATACTTCTGAGCTATCTCTTGTCGGTTAAATCGGGCAGAAGGATGGTCGCCATTGCGTTTACCCGTCAAGAATGTCCACGCCACGTACAGCGGTTGTTGCATGATTTGTGGGGTAACTTCTTTGGCAATTTCCGCTCTTAATCCTTTTGCCTGAGCTTGAAGATTCTTTAACGCTCTACCTCTCGCATTACCTAACCACTTCATGGTACGAACGGATTTATTACCCAATTCTTCCTTAGCCTGTTCGCTTGCTTGTTGATTTAACGATTGATAGTGTGCAAACTCCTCTTGTGTCATACCTGCTTGTTCTGCCGTTTCAAAAAGCGGTATCATCTGACGAGCTTGCTCCATCATCTCAATCTGCGATTCCGTTGCAATCATGCGATCAAATACACCGCGAATTTCGTCGTTAAGCTCAACATTCAGCGACTTAATGTTTTTGTAAATAGACTTTAACCATGCACTAAAGCGAGCAAACACACCGCTCATTTCGACACTAGGCGAATTGCCTTCAAATAAATACGCTTCATAGCCTCTTGCAAACTGCTCATGATATTCACGTTTTTGCTCAATACTCATGCTATTCCACGTTTGAATGTCTTTAACACCAAACCATTTCAGCGTGGTATTAAAGTCATCTACCATAGATTGCTCTTGCTCTGTTAATGAACCCTCAGGTCGGCTAATTAACTCATTCACAATCTTGTTATTCATCTCTAAATAAGCATGCCCCATCTCATGAGCCAGTGTTGAGAAGTCCGCTTTTTGGAATAGATGAATAGTGTTAGACTCTGGGTTAAACGCACCTCGGGGAGAATCGTTGTCCTGACGCAACGAGTTTTGTGTAATATATTGATTTAAATCTGATTCTGTTTTAACATTATCAGTAACAAGGTTCTCGGAATCTAGTTTTTCTAGATTCAGGTACGGTGCGGGCAATTGAAGCCCAAGGGTATCTGCCAGCCGAGAACCTTTTTCTTTGTTCAAATACAATAAATCCTCATTTAACCCTGTCTGAATCTGTGACTTACTTCTCCCATAAACACTAGCAATATTAATTAATTCAAAACCACTTTTTGTTTGTTTTAAATGCAATGCGGCAATAACAGGTTTATCAACCCCATTTTCTTGCTCCAACAACTCAGTCAAAACCACATAGCTATTTTCTTTGGTATGAGACTTCATTACCGCTACTGGATTATTGATTTCTTTGGGTAGGCGTTTCAACACCTCGGGTGAAACATTGTGCTTACCGCCCATTACTTTATGTAATACTTGATGCGTAATAATGACCTTGGTATCAGGCAATCCTAGCATTTTAAGGACGGCAGGAGTTTTCCCCACTTTAACAGCACCTTGACTTTTTGGGTCTGTAAAAGCTTTATCCACCGCCTTGGCAAAATCTGAATTGATACGCTCATCAAGCTGGTAATAGATATTAGGATTATCTTTACTAAAAGTACCTACGTTACCTACAGCAGATTTAATCTGATTAGATCCACTAACAACGAAATGCTGACTACCGTCGGCTTGATTAATAATACTTCCTGTCGCTCCTAGAACTTCACTAACGGCTTGTAACGTTTGCTCAGCACTCATTCCGTTGATGTTTATCATCTCATTAATAACATCAACATCGTTACTATTTTCCTCTAACAAATATTCCAAGGCAGTTCTCATTGCGGCCGCTTCACCGGAATAGGCTACATCATCGTAGTTACTCAAAAAGCCGACCTCTGTTTCGTCACCGTTAAGTTCATCGATACGCTTAATAATTTTTTTAATGGCAGTCGGTTTGAGTGTGACTTTATCATTCGAAAATACGGTGGGCACATTAAGAAATACAGAAAACACATGCCCATTTTCGCTGGTGTATAAATTGGCAAAGTTCGGGTCTGATGTAAAGTAATGTCCTCGTCCATCAGCCGTCCCATTTTTCCCCATAAAGTCCATGGTGAATGTGTCAAACGGAGCATGACCGGTACCGTGATACACAACCAAAGGCTCGCCCGTTCTTGGATTGACCACCTTTGATGTTTTCTTATTTGGTTTTTCCCAATTGCCAAACCAAGCTTTAAACTCAGGTGTTCTAACCTGCACCCATTGTTCATAAGTCAATTCGGTTTTTCCTTGACTTTTAGCTTGCTCATAGGCCTGCTTACCACCGTATTTATTGGCTGTTTCTGTAAAGGATGTACTCTCAACAGTATTAATATCGCCTTGATAATATTGACTTTCACTGTTATTTGAGCTAACATCTTCAGTAATGTGGGATATGCCTTCTTTCGTTTCGGACGTTAGGTTTAACAGGGGCACAGCGTGTTGTAACACTTTGTGGGCATTGGCCGTTGAAGGATACTTCCACATTGTTACCGTTCTTAAATCTTGCTTTTTCTTGCTAGAATCCGCAATATATACAAGCACCCCATCATCCACTTTCTTTGAAAAAGCTATCCGCTTTGTGTGGGTTCCGGGAATATCACTAAATTGAATATCGTCAAAATCACGTACAATTTCAGGAATGATAGCAATATCTTTTTCTGTTATAGCAACTTGTCCTCTGGATTGTTCTGATTCAGAATCACCATGTTTCTTTTTAATATGTTTAACTGCAGAACGATCAATAGATACAGAATATCCTTTTAAACTAGGGATTAAATCGCCTAGCTTTCCTCCTTCATCTGTCCAAAACACAGCATTAGATGAGCTATTGCCTTGCCATAAAGATGCCACTGCACTACGGTCGTTACGATCAACATGCACCCATCCTTGTGGTGGACTATTCTTTAACGCCTGCTCATATCCTGCAGTATTAACCACACCTGCTTGAATCTGCACAGGGTGTCGTTCAAACAATTCCTCAGGTGTAATACCTAAACGTTCAGCAGTTGCCTTATACATCGAAACTATAGGGGCTACTTGTGCCTTAGCCACGTCAGGTGTATACACCCCAGTAGCGGTAATTTGGTCGGTAAGTTTAGCCTCTAGACGTTGGGCGGATTCATTCACTAGACGAACGCGTTCTTGATTGTCCGCCTCTATCGCTCGGTCAATAGACGCTTTTAACTCTTCCTCAGCTTTAGGCAAATACTCCTTAGCCTCTTTCACCGTCATGCCATCGGGGTCAATCTTAATATGCTCAGCTAACTGTTCAGCGTTCTCATGCGTAGCCACATGAGTGACGTAATCCGTAATCGGAATCTTCACATCTTGACCCGTGCTAATCGCTAAATTCAATTTCTCTGCAAACTCAGGATTTTCTTTAACCAAATCTTGAGCAATGCCAGACTGTTGCAATAGCTCGCCACTGATATAGACCTCTTGAACATCTGTGTCACCAAAGAGACTCGCTACATAGTCTTTAAAGGCTTCAGGGTCACGCGTTCTTAATTTTGAGTCAACTGCTACTTTGGACATCTCATGAATCGCATTGGCCATCACGATGGTCTTATTAGCAGATTGATGCTTTTGTTCATTCTTATGAATAACACGACCAATCACATGTCCTGCACCACCCATCACACCAGTGGCCACTACGGTAGAGACTAGCGTGTTATACGCAGCTTCGGGTCGTTCAGCCAAGTATTCACTAAATGGCTTTTCTGGATTCAGCGTTGCCCATTCGTTCAAGTCCTGAAAGATAGTGGCCACCTGTTCACTAGGGATTTCAGAGGACAGCTGATTGATGATGGATTTATAAAATGGCGAGCCTACTTGGATATTTTTAAAAAAGACTTTAGCAGGAATCCTCTCAGTGGCAATCTCAATACCCCCTTGGCCTAGCCCATAAATCAGTGCTTGGTTTGCACTAAGCCCTCTATCACGTGCATCAAGATAGGAGCTTGAAGCTACCCCCGCTCCCATTAAAGCAGTGGCGGTATTAGCCATTGCCGTTGTACTAGCACTTGCTCCCAGAGTGGCCCCGCCCGTCAGGAATCCAACGGTCAAAGAAGGAACCATATAACCGACCGATTCAAAAGCAGAATATATAGCACTTTGAGGGGTGGGTAGGATTTGTTCTATACCTGCTCTCATCGTGGCGTGCATCTTTCTGAATCCTGCTTCGTTTCTTAAAAACGGATTATCGCCAAACAGAAATCTAATGGGAGTATCAAAGTTTTCACCCACCCAACCGTTGAGCAAGGCGGCTCCACCTACTAATAAGTCCTGTCCAGACTTGGCTGCTCCTTTTACTGTAGCCTTTCCTGCGTTAGTGACACCTTCAGTGATAGAAGCCATCGCGGATAAATTCTCTACATCGTCATGAGCGATATCCACCATATCAGGGATGTTTAAAAAGTCTCTAACTTTTTTAGAACGCTCTACATAAGAGGTATCCGTACTTAACATCTTAGCCTGCTCATAGTTCTCACGAACATACCAAATAGGCTTATTCAATGCCTTGGCTATTTTCCTATACTCGGCTTCTTGTTCAGCATTTTGAAGCGTTGCAATTTGCATTTTAATTTTTGCTTGAAGCTCTTTTTCTCGCTCTCGTTCATTAGCGATTCTTTCTTGCTCAGCCTCCCATTTATCAAGCTCCCTCATGCTATTCATGACGCCTTCCCAATAGGCTTTGTCCTCTTCTTGTTTTTTCTTTGTGGCAGAAATAAGTTCTGCGGTGGTAGCCCCAAGTTCAGTTGCCTGTTTGTCTACATCAACCTCATATTGCTCGTTTAAAGCCTTTTCCATTTACTAATCCTCTCTTACTGTTCTAGCTCAAAGCCCATGTTTAGATAAGCATTAATAACGTCCTCGTCGGAGTACGCTATTCCTTTGTCCTTAAAGTGTTTTTCGATAACCTTACGGTGACGTTCAGGAATATCCCCAACAGAATCAAATTCTGTAATTCTTTTTTTACTTAGCCGGCCCCCTGTGTGTCGGAACACAAACTGCTGACCAAACACGTTATTGATGACGCTAATAATTTCTCGTTCGCTGAGTTGTTTGTTCTGACGAATTTGTTCTGCCATCACACGTTCGTTCACAATCCTAGTAATTCGAGCAACCGTTTCGAGGTCGCTATTTTTTGGACTACTCGAAGTGTTAATGCCTAAAGATTGCAGTCGATTGGTGAGTGTCGCTTGAATAGCCGAGTGGTCAAGCTTATCGGGTGATCGAGATGGGCCCTCACCTTCTTTTCTGCGTTTAGCAAAATACTTCCAATCACTGTCAGCAAGCTTTGCTTTTAAGCCCAGAAACTCTGACTCAGACACCGACTTCAAATACGCATCATCCGTTAACTTCAGATACGTTTCAGCATCCGATTCTGTCACGCCTTTATTAAGGGCGTCAGAATAGCGGATGATTTCATCTCGTCTGCCCGGTGGAATGAGATTGACCACCTCGGCAGGTAAGTTAGCAAAACTGCCATACTCTTCTACCGATTGATAAACCGCCTTCATCCGCTTTTCTTCTTCGTCTTTTCTTTCTTGTTGATAGACTCGGTACTGCTTTTGTACTAAGTTGTCAACAATAGCCTGACGTTTAGGGTATCGTGTTGAACCTGCAAGGTCGTGGGCAACCGCTTTAAACTCCTCTAAGCTAGGCATCTCACCAAGTTCATATGTGCGTTTCTTTTGCTTATTTACATTTTTTAAAATCGAAGCCACATAGTTTTGTGTTTCTTTTGGCGTATAGCTCAACCAGTTTTCAGGCTCGCCTGCTTGGGTTGCTCGAGCAATCGCACCCCGCACACCCTTACCACTTTTCTCGCTACCCGGTCCCGCATTGTAAGCAGCTAAAGCCATTACCACATCGCCTTTAAACGTCGTCAACTGCTCCTTAAGGAACAATTGGCCAAGGTGAGCGTTATACTCCGCATCATTTTCAAAACGTTCTTTATCCCATTTAATGCCATACTTTTTAGCAGTGGCTTCCCCCGTAGCTTCCATTACTTGGGCAATACCTACCGCTCCCGCTTTACTTCTTAACGGATTGCCTTGATCATCAAACTGTTTTCCTGCTGACTCTTGCATTATTAAAGCAGACCATACTTGTTCAAAGCCATTAGGGTTGATGCGAGTTTTAAACGTATCAAAAGCTTGCCCAACAGCATAATTAGAAGCCTCAATATCAATACCTTGTTCAATCTTCTCTCGCATATCCAGTAAGTCTGTTGCACTCATCTGATCGGCATAGCGGTTTAGGTAATTACTGGCAAAGGCTAAATCTCCTTCGTTTAAGGCTGAACTTAATACCACCTTGTGGGCTTTAGTCATTAACTCTCTATTTTGAGCATTCACCCATTCGGCAGATTTACCTTGCAGTTGTGCTTGCCAAACCACCTGACGTTCAATCGTCTCTAACGCTTGAGCTCTTGCTTGTGGGTCGTAATACGATAAGGCTAGCTCTCGCATAGCGGTTGCTTGTTTACCTTCTACAATTGACTGTGAGTAGGTATTAAACTCGCTACTTTCGTGAGCCATAATACGCCCCTCAAACGCCACTCGTTGCTTTTGGGCATAGTCTAAAAACAAAGCCTTTTGACGTTCATTGCCCAGAGTGTTAGCTAATCGCTCAACTTCTGCTTGATAGTCATCGCTATACTCTTGTGACAAAGATTTCTCGCTTTGGCGATATAAGGCATCTGCTCCTCTGATATTGTTAAAGCCCACGTCCTTATCGTACGTGCGGGTCAATTCATATTCTTTTAAGGCGGTCGTGACTTCATCAACCCTTACTTGGTCGGCAACATTTCGCCACTTTAGGCTCATCTCCATTAAATCTTTGCCCACCGCCCTAGCTTGATCGGACGCTTGAGTGTCTGTGCTAACAAAGCGTGAAGCTCTTAACTCAGGCGTAGAAACGGTATTGGGAGTGACTTGATAATTATCATAGGTAGGAATCTTTGGCATAGCTTAATCCTTAGATAGGTCTGACAATTTAATGTAAGTGCCAATCGGGTCGTCACTAGCGTTAGCTTTGCTTAAATTAATTTGTTCTTGTTTTTTCGCTTCTTTTTGCTTACCTAAATAGTCTTCCGAAATCTTGGTAGCTGAACCCAAAATCGATTGACCGGCTAACATCCAAGGATTGATACGTTTAGCACTGGCTCGCAGGTTCCCCGCTTCTGTCCTTAGACTTGAGGCTTGAGCTTTATAGTTAAGGGCTTGCATACGATGACCCCACGCACTTCGCAATGCGTTAGCCTTAATCGTATTCATATCCACTTCTTTCATTAGGTCAGTGCTGGCTTGAATTTCTGCGGCAGAACCGTAGCCAATGTCCACACCGTTTGCGGCTAACCTTGTTCGCTGAGCACTTTTTAAGTGACCCGCCTGTAGCGTTAATTGAGCCACTTCGTGCTGACCTTTGGCCAAAGTGGATTGAGCGGTAAGCTCTGCGTTTCGAGCATTAAGTTCTTGAATTTTTGCTTGAGCTTCTGCGACCGCAGCTTGACCTTGAAGATTATATTTATTGGTCTTTGCGCCAAAATACGCACCGGCTCCATCAGATAACATACCTGCAATGGAACCGTACATACTTGCATCCATTCCCATTTTAAGCACCTACAATATGATTAACTTATTATTACTGTAGGCGATTAAATGAAAGCTATGCACACCCCCTGTTATTGATTTATCCCCCTGCAGTCACTTCTGCCGTCAGTGAAATAATCGTCAATGGCAGTGGGTCTGTTTGCCTTACGAAAACTTGACCACCATCCGTCCAACTGGGCGTAGTCAATACATCGACCTCCCCTGTTTTCAGCTTGGTTGCAGAACCCAACGGCTCATTGCGTCGCTGTTTATATTCTCTGAGATTATCTTCATCAGGACCCACCCAAATACCAGAGGATTGATAAACACGTAGCCAAGCCCGATTAATATTCTTAACACGTCCTTGTCCATAGGCATTATCTAGCTGAACTGCAATAGGTAAAGTCTGCATGTCCGACACAATCGGTAAACCAACATGAATAACAGAACCCGCAACGTTCAATGCAATTTTCCCATCCTTAACCACACACTGCGGGTGAACTGACCCATCTACTAACACGTTTAGTTTCTTACCTTCAAGATGATCCAGTCCTGTCAACTCTTTAATAGGCACACCAGAATACGAAAGGCCCGAATCGACAAAGAATGCGTTTTCTTGATTACCAAATAAAAAAGCAGACATTCGTTCGATATATCGTACCGTTTTTCCGTTGATGTTTCGTTTAACCACAGTGTACAGAACATCCTCATTATCTTCTGTCACGGCCGTACATGACTCAAACATGCCATCTGTATCATGCCAATGCCAAGCTCCTACCTGCTGTTCGGGCACGTAAGTTAAGCCTAAAAGCTTTCCGTTAGATGAGACAAACCAAACAATTGGCTGTGGGGCTTGCGTAAAGGCCATATCCTTAATGTCTAAGCCATCAAATAAATGGGGAGCACGCAGACTTAAATCGCCAGAGATAATCCCTTGAGCTTGAGCGTTGTAGCCCAGCTCTCTAACATGCCCACCTCGTGAAGTCACATAAATAATCGAGTTGGTGGCGATAATAGGTTGAACGTTATTTGCTCCTACATAGGATTGAGGACTCACGCTAATGGACTTAGGTGTAATGGCATCAGAGTTCACAGAAGTCACCGTCCATTCAGCTGAGCTGGTTAATAGAATTAAATGCGTTAAAGGAATAATGTGACGAATGGTATTAGCCTCTCGTGCCGCTACTCTGAACGCAATACGGTCATCATCTCTCACAGGGAGAGAATACGACATATTGGACTCGGTAGCACTTTTGGTCATCCAAATATTCTGCGGTTTATTAATCGTACCCGCAAAACATCGTCTTTGTTCAAAGTAAGACACAGCACCCGGATATTCTCCTGGGCCATTAAACACATCATCATAAAGTGGTGGTGTGGTGCTTAAATCTGCATCGATGTTATCATCTTCAAACGATAAGGTATCCGATTGACCGACATAACCATAAACACCACTTTGAAGCTTATACACATGGTAGCGTACCGCCCCTTCCACCTTTTCCCAAGAGATTCTATTTTTTACACCTGTAACATACAAGTTAGACTGCACAGTAGCGGGTTTAGAGGCTTTGCTTTCTGCTTGGTTCGCGTCAACAGAAGTCACCACATACGAGTACGTATAGTCCGTATTTTTTACTTTTTGATTGCCCTCTGCTTTGATGGTGAACGTGGGCTTTGTTACGTTTCCGCTGGGCGAAGGAAGGTCGGGATAGGATACATGCTTATTTCCGAAAGGTTGCCTTTGGGAAGGTGCATCATACCTAATCACAGGTTCTACCAACTTCAGTCCTTGAACATTATTATCCGTAATGCTATTAAGTGTAGCACTTCCTACAAGGGCGTAGCTCTCGATATATGGACCTGCTATTCCGATTCTTGCTCCAAAACGATTCCATTTAAGCACTCGATACAAATCATAAGTAGCCCCATCAGGATTAGTGTCCGTAATGTTAATTACATTATAGGCTCCGGGCATATCTAAATTAGTCTTAACAGAAACGCGATCGGATATAGCCACTCCTTTACTCGTTCTCTTGACTAAAAAATATTCATACGTTTTACTGGTATCTCTTTCGTCTTTTTTCTCTTCTCCCCCTCCTGTTCCTACCCTCACGTTCTCCGGTGGCGCCAACAAGCTATTAAATTTAATATCAACCAATTCCCAGTTAGTCGCCCCTTTTCGTCTTAGCTCCTTAGGTGGATAGTTAGGGTGTACCAATGTCAACACGTCAGCAGATTGTACAAAATGCACATCAAACAAGTCTTCTTCTTGATAGGGGTTGGTAATTTCATAAGGCTGTCCATCTTTAAGTAGTGTCGCCCCATGCGTATGAAATCTAAAATATTCCGCCCCAAACTCAATCACCATGGTTTGAGTAGTTGAAAAGGTAAACGGAATGAGTCGCACCTTTTTGCTAGAATCTTTCACCTCTCGCACAAAAGCAAAGCCCGGGCGATTAGTAATGGGGCCATGAGGTTTGGGAATGAAGTTGCGACAAACAGCCAACCCCGTTACGTACTTTACATCATCGATACGACCAAACAATTCAGGTGTCACTTCTCCACCGGCAAAAGATCGTTGAAAGATTTTAAAATTAGCCATCTCCAATCCCTCTTACATTCTTGCTTGAATCCAATCTGGACAGTGTTCTAGCCCAATGCGTTGTTGGTTACTGTCTGACACCACCGCCTTACTCATCGCGATATTAAAGGCGTTCACACAACTTTGAGAAATCTTAATACCTTCTGTGCCTTTGATAATGGGTCCTGCTAAATGAGACGCCAGCAACCATCCTAATGCATCCACAAACAAAGGGCTATAACGCGTGGTATCTGTGATTCGTTCAATAAAATGAATCTTGACCTCTTCGTGGCAGGCATCGCAGTAGATTATTCTTTCGCCTTGCTCGTTAGTCTCCTGACGGTAATGCAAGACCTGTCCGTTAAGCCCTTTTACCGCAATAACCTTAATCGTGTTAGCTGGCACCACAAATACCGCTTGTTCTAAATCATCATCTGAATCTTGAACCAGTCTAGCTAGGGTGGTCTCTCGCGTAGCAAAATGCCAGTTATGCAGTTCCAGCATGGTGTCTCTTGCCATCGGATAATAGCGTTGACAGTGCTCTGCCTGCATGGAACCTTCTGGCGGGTTAATGCTAGAGACCGTTGCGTTATCGCCAATTCGAGAAAGGGCTAAATTACAAATATCAACTTCGGAAGCCATAATATTCCTTTGAAAAAAGAGGGGGCGATTATGGCCCCCTTAAACGCACCAAGTACTTACTTTTTGCGGGAATTACTTTTTACTTTAGGTTCAGTTAGCTCTTCACTAGGTGGCTCAAACTGCGTACGTTCAACGGGCACAAACCAACCGGCCTCATCAAAACTATCCACCATGAAGGTAGTGTCCTTTTTACGCAATACGCCACCATAAAAGCCGTCCTGTAACGCAAGCACTTCAATCATCACTTTCTCCTTTTAGGTAGCAGGATAAGCTGTATGACTAGCTGGTTGAGCAAGTGACAAGTACGAAGTAACCTGACATACCGCACCGTACTTCAATCGTAGATAACGATTGTTCTGGTTAGGTACGCCAAAGCTATACGCATTACCTGCTTTAGCACCTGCAGGAATCACGATAGAGCCCAACGTATCGTAAGTGCCGTTTTCCGTCTTACTTGATTCAAGAGCCACCGTAATCGCAGAAGAAGCATTAGACACTAACTGCACTACCGCATACAAAGGTGTACCGACACCGATGTTGCGATCAGAACCCAAGTCAATGGTGTTAGTCGATACACCATTTGCCGTAGCGTTTTGCTTATCAGAAAAAACCAAACGTGAATCAATAATAGCCATATTAACCTCCTTACACAACTCGTGCTTCTGTGCTTAATACCGCATCACACGCATGAACAGGGATACCATCAAAAGTCAGCACAGGTTTACCTGCCACGGTTTCCCAAGTTAAATTACTTGCAATACGCTCTTGAATACCCAAACGTAAATGCGTACGTAGTTCGCGGTTTAGGTAAATTGCAGGACGACCAAGGTTAAGTTGAGGAATACGCTCCGTTGCTTGGATGAGATAGTTAATCAACTTCTTAGCGGACTCCACACCGTTAGCCGCTTTTAACGCTTGCATATCGATGTTGGCAATACGCACTAAGTAACGCCAATCGCGAACGCACAAACCTGCGTCCCAGCGATAATGCGTGCGATATGCCTGCATACGACCGCCTTTACCATCTGCATTCTCTACAGTAACCTCACCTAAATCCTTAACAGAAAGACCTGCTTTAGAACCTTTGGGATAGATACCGTGTACCGTATTGGGCCCCCAAACAACCAAGTAGATACTAGAGTTGTTGTTACCTGTGCCACCTGCGTCGATAATATTGTCAGCATTACCAGCAGACTTACTATCAATGCGGGGAGCAAAGCCCGTAAACGCGGCAGGTTCTGAACTTTCATTGCCATAGAAGATGGTGCTGGCCATCTCTTGGTTCATACCTTCGATGAACGCACGGTCTTCGCTTAAACGAAACGCAGCTGTATTGCCGTTTAAGTCTGCTAACGCTTTATCCACTTCAGCATAGGCTTCTAACATACCTGTGCTGTCTGTGATTTGAACAGTAGTTGAACGTGCAGGTTGAACACCGCCATACAGCTTACGCCATGTCGGAGCGGGCAATCCCGTGCGAACAGTGGTTTTATGACCTGTTGGCAAGTTACCTTCCACAAACGTCATGTCTTGCAAGATAGGGTTAGTCTCGTTTAGCAGTTCAACGATTTGGTCAATCGAACCACCGGGGTCAAGTCGCTTGGCCACATCGGCTAGCGTAGGGTTTTGAGTTGATAAAACAGCCATAGTTTCTCCTTAAAGTTAATTCATTTGAGAGTTATCGTAAAAAGCAATTCGCTTTGCTTGATTGGTCGAAGTACCGCCTTGAACCATTTTGTCTTCTGCTAAACGGCGACCAGCACGCACACAAAAGCGGATAACTTCTGGGTGATTGCCAATACCCGAGGCGTTTAATAACTCCTTAAACTCAGGCGTACCAAACGCGTCAATCGCTCGTTTTGCATAAGAAAGATTTTCCTGTAAGTATTCTCCGCCAAACTCTTTATCCGCTTTAGACTGGTTAGCCCAGTCTTGATGCACTTGTGCAATTTGTTCTTGCTGGCGAGCATGTAACATCGGGGCCATGCGGTCTAATACAAGTTGTGCCTTATCTTGGGATAAGCCTAGTTCTTTTGCCACACCTGAAAAATGCTCAAGCACCTCGGGAGCCACTTCGTTTCCTTCAACAGGTTTAAACTCGTACTTCTCTGGTACTTGTTCTTGAGCAGGCTTTTGCTCTTCAGTTTGAGATTGAGTTGGCTGACCAGCATCCGCTTTTTGTTCTTGGCTAGTTGGCGACTCGACTTGTTCTTGACTATCAGCAGTGTCTGCTGTTTCAGTACCCAGTAATGTGTCTTCTTCCATCTTTTACTCCGTTTTCTCGTGTCATCGCAAAATACGATTCTTGACAATGTTCCATAACCAAATTCAGTAAACGCAACCCCTCGTTACGTTGTCCTTCTAAAAACGACATGTGCAATGGGTTCTCGTTAAACGACAGTCGAAACACCCCCATTCGCTCTAGAAGTCGCCAAACAATTCGACGGCCTTGTAAATGCGACATCAGCCATTCGATATCCTCTTGCTCTTTTAAGACTTCTAGCTCGTCATGTTGATAATTTACGTCTTTATTTTCCACCTATGCACACCCCCTCTACGTATAGCCTGTTAAGCCACTTAACACACCGCTTAGCCCTTCTTGACCTTCGCCTTTAACAGAACTTAACGTCTTGGCCATATCTGCCCCTTGTTGCATGGCTTGCATTTGCTGAGCTTGCTGTTGGGCTTGTGCTCTTTGTTCGCGAATCAAAGCTACCTTGTCACTTGGGACGATTAGTTCCGGGTCAACCCCTAACATATCTGAATACATATCTGCCCACTTATCCGCATCAAGCTTATCTAGCACCTCAGGTTTCATACTCGCGATCGCACCCAAGTTACTCACGAAACGGTCAATGCTGTTAGTAGCCACCGCTCGTTGTGCTTGAGCCAACATGCTGACAAACTCAACATTAAGGTTCATACCCTGCAACTCTTCTGGTGGCGGTGGCACGATGTCGGCCTCCACCATACGGGCAAACGTGATGTCAATTAGCGGATGTAGAATTTCATTGTGTAACCGCTCTAGCACTGGACCCAACATCAATAGCTTTTCCTCATGGCGTTCTGCCACTTCAGTAGCGGTCATTTGTCGTCTGTCGCTATTGGCAATCATCAAAAATAAATCCGCGTAAAAGCTTGCTTCAATGCGACTTCGCACATCACGAATATCATCAAGTAAATAACTCAAATTAATTTGAGCTTCAAAAGCGGTACGCACGCCACCTGTAGCACTGGCTGAATCCACAAAGGTAATGCCTCCGGGCAATAGATTAATGCCTGAGTTTTTAAAATTAGTAGGAGCTTGCAGTGGCGGCTTTGTCTGATAATCAATCCCTTGAGCCTTACGCATTTGCTCGTGTTGCAGTTGTTTAATATCACCCAACGCTTCCATCGCAGGGCTCATACCATACACGTCACCTGACTCTTTGAGCCATCGTGGGCATAAGGCAGGGAATTGCTCAAAACCTGATTCCCTTAAATATTTGTATTCATCCTCTTGCCCTTGCTCAAAGTAGATCGACTTAAAGGGCATGTTTTTATTGTCTTTTTTGCTCGTATTCCTATCGCTTCTGGGTTCAATCGCGTGAACAACCGTCACCCACTGGTCTAACGAACCTCTATCGTATAAATTCTTAACACGAGTGCTACATGCCTCAAGCCCAAATTCCGAGACGACTTGAGCAACCGTCATATCGAACTCACGATAAAGCGTGTTGACTTTTCCTCGATAGTCTGTAGCCAAAGCATACTCCCCGATCGACAAGGGATAATGATGCACCACTGAATCAAAGTCAAATAAGGCGATGGTACATGCCGTGCCAAACGCTCCTAGTTGCTCATAACAAGAATGCAAAGCCAGATACGTGTTACTCTTGGCAAACACCATCTGCATTAAACGTGTAACATCAGATAGCCAAAGCTTAACGTTAGCTGACTCATCTAATGTTGCGTCAGAAGTTGTTAATCGAAACCATGGGCGGGCAGGGCTTGTCATTCCCGCCATAAGTCCCGCAGACAATACTCGCAGTGCTCGCGTCCCAGTACTATCGTGGATAAGGTTATGCTTTTTACTACCATCATTTCGTCTGTCTTTCCCAAAACGACCAGAACGTGGCAGTAAGTGTGACGCGATATCCTGCCAGTGCGAGTCCCAGCTAGCACGCTCATTCTTTAGCTGTTGCCAACGTTGTTCAATAAGCTTGCGAGGACTTTGTACCATGAATTACCCACCCAAAGTATTGTTTGAGCCAAGCAAAGACTGCTTGCCTAATTGCAACTGGTCTTGTCCTACGCCTTGTACACCTGTTAGCATGGTGCCACTTAAGCCTTGAGCTCCTGCCTGTTGTGCAGAGCTTAACATCGCTCCGGCATTGGGTGCCTTACGATTGGCTCGGTTAAATTCCATCTCTTGCTGACGTTGTGCTTTAGCAGCCGCATCAGCCTGCTGACGAGCTTGCTGTTGTTGCTGAATAGACGCACGTTTAGCCGCTTTAGCTTGCTGTCGACCGTTTGAGTAGGCAATCCCTGCAGAGGCGACTGCAGCTACAGCCATCGCTCCCATAATAACTCCTGACATAACTATTCTCCTGTAATGACAATGGTGTTTAAATCTGATGAGCGTGAAGCAAGTAGATGAGCTTGGTCAGTAAACTCCTCTTCTGCCTCCTGCACGCTTTTAGCTTGTGTTGGGAAGATCATGGTTAAGTACGTATCCTCGTGTGCCATAAACATCTGCTTACGATGCTTGCTTGCTGGCAGAACCTGATATCCATTTACAAAAATCTCCTTATCGCCCACATACACCGTGGTGGTGCCTTGAACGATTAACAAAGTGCTTCTTTTAATCAACACCCCAGTGATAATGGCTCCAGCTGGAATCTTGATGGTTCTTGCATACATGCCCGCATGAATCACGTGGTGCGTAGGAATCTCAATTTGCTCAAGCTCCATTAACTTTTCTTCAACCTGATGAACTTTTTCGATTTGTTCATCGGTCATACTGGGTACGACTATCGTGCTAGGAAGATTCATCAAAGCTCCTTAAAGTAAAAGGTGTTCGTTGCTTTAAACCCATGACGAGGAAGTACTTTTTCTAAAGCACCTCCTATCGGGGCACTTGCAAAGACACCTACCGCCCCACACGCTTTGGCCAACTCTTGAGCTTGCTTCAAAAGGCGTAAGCCCACTCCACCTTTTCTAGCAGATGGACTCACAAAAAACGCATCCGTTGCGACAATAAGTTGACTGTGGTGAAGCGTCTTGCTAAAGACTAGTATTAACCCACCCACTAATCTATTGTCTCCAAAAGCCCCTAACACACGTGTTAAACCTGACTTTTCTAAATGCCGATACGCTTCTTTGTTGACAGGACCATATAAAGGAGCTCGCCCACCATCTTGAGTGTATTGCTCCACTACTTCTTCAAAATCTGGATGATTAAATAGCTCATCCATCGTCAACTCTCGTATCGTTACCATAAAAAATCCTCTTTCTTGATTGCATATTAATGGGTAAAAATACACCTATGCACACCCCCTCTTTAGTAAGGCTGTGCATAGGGGTCGTAGTCTTGATTGGTTTTGGCGTAAGGGTTGTATTGACTGCTGGTTCGGCTTAACGTTTGCAAGACTTTAAGCTTAGCCGTATCCATCAACGCGAGGATGTAGGCACTACCATAGTCTGGCGATCGTCCGATTCGTTTAATAATCTCGTCTCGGCTTTCAACCTGAATCACATTGCCTTGCATTTTCCACTTGGGTGCACATAAATCAGCCAGTAATTTACTGTCTGGAGGCAATGCTATTCCTGTATTGTTAGCTGGATCTAACGCCTCTCGCATTTTCCACCAGAGCTGTGAGCGTAAATTTTTAAATCGCAACCTACCCGATTCATCAGTCTGGGTGGCGGACTCTGCAACGTTTACGCCAACCACTTGTATGCCCATCTCTTGAATAAAGTCGTATGGACTTGCTCCTACACCAATAACGTCTAGATGAATCACCGCATCGTCTCGTCTTGATGCGATAATCAATCCTGCAGTCTGAGGTCCGTTTGGGGTTTGTGTGCCCGGGTAAGCAATCGGCTCATCAAACCACATCCCATGTCGTCTAGCGATAACCGTGCTGTCTTTGCCACCACGAGCAATGTCTACGCCCATTGAGTCCATAGGTGGCAGTCGACTAGGTTTGTGCCAACGAGATTGTGCTAGTTCCACCCAGTGCGTTGGGATAACCTGATACACATCATCTTCAATCCCCGCCGAGAAGTCGCCATTTAACATCTGTGAGCGTAAAGGTTCTGGTAATGCCTGCAAAGTTGTCAAATAGCCCGTGTTCAGCAAATAAGGGTTATCCGTGATTCGTGACGGAATAAACGTTCTACTCATGGGTCTGATGATTTGCGTAGCATCGTACTGGCCTCTGTCAAAACCATAAACGGGCTCACCGTCAATCAGTACAAACTCATCCGACCTATCTAGCCAAAGGTCTCTGCCGTTAGGATGTGCATCGTCCGCAGGCAAACTCGCCGCATAACGAATCTCGCCTGACTGTGCGGGATTGGGGAATTTTTTATCCAACCAAGGTGCAAAGAAGTCGATAATCCACCTACCCTCAGCAGTTGTCGGTGGGTTAAAGGTGAGCAGTGCTTGACACTTCTGTCCAGGCGTGGTTGTCCTTAGCCACCCCAGCAAAAAGCGTACTTGATGAGCCAAAAAGTTAGTCGCCTCATCAAAAACCAATAAGTCGTGCGGACGACCTTGATACTTACTTTCGTCACCGGGATTAGGCGTTGCTCCTAGTTCAATCTGTAGCCCCGGAATCGAAGGCGGTCGCCATACTCCTTTAGTAGAATTAAAGCCTTCAGTATTACCTAACAATTCCTCTAGGCGATCGGTTACGCCTGTCAACTCTGTACCTACTCGGCGAAGTATCATTACCTTTTGATGTTGCGTTAAAGCTTTACCACACGCCAAATCCGTTTTACCGCCTCCTGCTGCACCACCGTAGCCAATGATTTGAGCTTCTGAATCATACGCCTGCATTTGTGGTCCGGGCAAAGGTCGCCAAATTGCTGTATCTGTATCCAGCAAGTCCAATAACTCTTCCTGTTCACTGGGGGTCAAGTACTGCATTAACTCATCAAGATTCTTCACGGTAACCTCGTTTCTTGGCTTTGGCCAACAATGAATTTAGTCGCGAAAGTCTGACCGTTTCGCTAATTTCTACTGGACCGCCTTCATTGCCTGTTAGCTCAATCTTGCTTGTATCGCCATACTTTCTAGGCGACATGCGGGCTAAAACCCATTTACGCGTATCGGCTTGCAAACGTGCTTTAGCGATACTGGCAAAATCCTCTGGAATGTTATCCACTAATTCCAACAGTTCATCATGAATAAGGTCAGCATGAACTTCCCTTGCTCGTGTGTAGTTGTCCGAAAAATCGCTATACTCTCTTAACCACAAATACACGGTAGATCGCACAGGCATATCAGCTTGTTCGCAAATCTGCTTTAAGCTCAACCCTTGTTCTAACTGCTCACAGATTTTATTGGCCACCTCCTTGCTGTATTGAGTAGGCCTGCCTTTTTTAATTTTCCCAACTGGTCCAGACTTGGACTTTTTGCTTTTTGATTTTTCCACTGCCATTTAATGCTCTCCATTCAAACGTTAAAGTTGCTCGTCTCTTATAAGTGCAAATCGATGCAATCGTATTTTTTGACACACCAAACCGACAAGCCAGTTGCTGATAAGAAAGCCCTTCATCCTCGTGTAGACTTCTTATCTCATCAACCTGCTTGTCTGTCAGTTTTGACTTCGGATGACCTTCCCCCACCCGGCAACCCGACTCTGAAACCGGTATTTTTTTAGTCAATATAAGCCCCTATGCAACCCAATATGCATACCACAATCAGTATGCAAACAATTTGAATTGATTCAAATATCCAGTCATTACCATGCCACTTTTCAGCTTTTGTTCGTTTCTTAATCTCTTGCATTGACCGCCTCCAATACCCAATTCAAAGCGGATAAACTTCTAACTTCCTGTCCCGTAAACCTATACACCTGCCAGCCCATTAACGTGGCTGTGTTGTATTTTTCACAGTCAGCGATAAAACCTTTGGCTCTAGTGTGACGACCATTTGTCCATACTCCGCCTTCAATTTCCACTGCAATTTTCTTTTCAGGCATCGCAAAGTCAAACTTCCATTTGCGAGTTGGGTGAAATTTAAACTCACGTTCAAAACTCAAATCAGAGGCTTTTAACTGCTGTTCAAACATCTTCTCAAGGACACTTTCTTTTCTGCTTCTACTGAGCTTTCTTTTAATGCTTGCTTTTTGCTGAACGAGGGCTTGATATTCTCGTGATGTCAATCTCATGCTTTACTCCTGTAGCTTCCCCAAACGCAGTTAATCAGCTTGCCACCGTCTTCTCTCAAACGGTCAATTGCTCTTTCTCCCAACAAATTAGACAACTCTTTAATTTCTAAATTGGTCACCAGAATGGTTGCTTTATTCGCGTTATATCGGCTATTGATTAACGAAAAAAGTCTAGACTTCTCAAAGTCACTGTCATTAATGCCTACTTCATCTAACACTAGCAACGAGGGTTTTTCTAGCTTACGCATAATATCCCATTCCGTTTCTTGGTAATCCACTCCTTTACGACGCTCCCATGAGTCTTTAATTCGGTTTGCAACATCCGTTACAGTCGTGAAGTAGCATGAAATACCATCAAGATACCTATCAATCAATGTATTCAAGATCGCTAGTGCCAAGTGAGTTTTTCCTGCCCCTACACCACCAGAGATTATGAGAGAACGTCCTACATGGTCTTTAAACTCATTAGCAAACACCTGACATATCTCTTTTGCCTGTAACTGCTCGGGACTATTTACCACGAAATTATCAAAATTTTTGTTTATGTAACGTTCAGGAATATTCGCAATTCTTTGAGAACGAGTTTTTAACAAAAGTCGATTAGCTGCACGTTCTTCCTGCTCCAAACGTTCTTTACGGCACTTAGGACACTCTCCTTTATCGTCCTTATACGCGATATTCTCGTACGCTCCATGCACCTCACACGTGCCTGTAACTACGCTAAAATTTGGCGAATTAAATACTTCTAGTAACGTTTTCATTAAAAATCTCCTACTACTGGCACATTGCCGTAATACTCTTTGGTAAAGTTATTCCATTTGCCCAACGTTGACTTACCTTTGGATTGGTTGTTAGAGTCTTGCCAATTCCATGACGCTTTAAACCCTTGCCAACCGCGTTCAATGGCAATCCTAATTGCTTGTTCTGTTGTTAGCCCTGCTTTTTGTGCTTCGTTTTCAAAGCCTCTTAAAGCGGTCTCAGTGATTTTTGATTTTCGATGAGCAATAAAGTCGTCAGCAAGTTGCCCAGTGATGCCAAATTGGACAAGCAGATCTTTGGTTGATTTTTTTGGTGAGTTTTTAACGGGGGTGAGGTGAACAGCGTGCGAGTTTTTCTCGCGCGCGTTTATATTATTTATATTATTTATATTATTATCTACTATATTATTATTTATATATATAGGTTCTGGGTGCAAAATTTTCACCACCCCTAGTGCAGATTTTTCACTAGGTGGTGCAGAATTTTCACCACTTTCTTGTGTAATTTCTTCATTAGGTGGTGCAGAATTTTCACCACCTAGTGCAAAATTTTCACCACCTAGTGCAAAATTTTCACCACCTAGTGCAATTTTTTCACCACCACCTAGTGCAGAATTTTCACCACCTAGTGCAAAATTTTCACCACCTAGTGCAGAATTTTCACCACCTAGTGCAAAATTTTCACCACCTAGTGCAAAATTTTCACCACCTAGTGCAATTTTTTCACCACCTAGTGCAATATTTTCACTAGGTATCTGCTTCCAATTTTCAGGGTGCAATTGATACACATTGCTACCACGTCCATCATTAGTTTTTCTTTCAAACACAGTTAGCATTTTTAACGCTTGCATTTGTTTGATATGCTGAATGACTGTACGACGAGATACCTCACACTGCCTAGCAATGTCAGCATAGCTCGGATAGCAATAACCTTCATCATTGGCATTATCTGCCAATTTCAACAAAATAAGCTTTTTAGTGCTGTCCCCTATTTTGCTCTCTAACACCCTTGTGATAAGTTTGATGCTCATATTTAATCCTCCACTAAACGATAGCGTGCATAATGCTTTTCGCCATCTTCAACAATCTCTGTGACGATGTTGTAGCCCTCGCGTCTCAAATCAAAAATTCTTGCCCCAAGCCGAAAACAACCGAAAAGATTTAATGCGTCTATCGGTGTGATCGGATTTCCCTTTTTTAAAAATTCTAGAATTTGTTCTGCCTGTGCCATATCATGCTCCTTTATTCTGTTTTGATTTATTTGACTTGATATATGGACCAAACACATCTAAATGCTCAAGCTTGATAGCGGCAGGGATTCCTCGTGTTCGCCAATTATTAACTCTCTGATATCCGCCATAACCTAGCCCTAGTATCTCCACGAGCTTCTTAACTCCACCAAGTTCTTGAATAATTTCCTTGTCTGTTTTCATCGCAAAAAAATAAATACTTTGTTTAACAATAATTAATATATTAAACATATAGTTTATAATTGTCAATCATTTTGTTTAACACATTTTGTTTAAGAGGTAGTATGATTTTTAATCAAGGAGAAAGAAAATATGGAACTAAGTACAAAACGACTATACGAACTCGTGGCTCGCTCTATCGGCAGAAATGACATTACTCAAACTGAGTTAGCTAATGAGCTAAACGTATCGCCTCAAACCGTGAACAATTGGGAAAAAAGGGGGATTCCTCCATCGATTGCCGTAGAGGCGGAAGAAAAGTATGGAGCATCGCCAACATGGTTAATGAAAGGCGTTGGTCAAAACTTAATCATTCATCAACCAGAAGCACATGAAGCTGATTTGATTAGTGTGCCTGTATACAACAAAGCAGCGAGTATGGGCTACGGTACTATTTCAGACGAAGAAAAGATAGTTGAATTTGCGACTGTAACCAAAGCATGGATTCGCACGCAGTTCCCACGTATTACTAGTATCGATAATCTAGCCATGATTCCTTCAACGGGTGACTCAATGAGCCCGACAATTGCCTCAGGCGAAATTCTCTGGGTGGATACTGGCGTTAACACTACAGACGTTGATGGCATTTACGCCATTAGCTTTGGCGATAGATTTTTTGTTAAAAGACTTACATTTAACCCATTAAAACAAGTTTTAACCATATCTTCAGACAATCCGCTTGCTGGTGATAAATGGGAAGTGACTGAAGAGAATGCTTATGATTTAATCATTCATGGCAAGGTTTTACTGTCGTGGAAGTCGGTTAAGTTGTAGAAAGTTAATAAGGAGGGGTAATGTCGAATAACTCAAATTTTCTAAGCCTTTCAGAAGTACACGAATACCTAAACATGGAAAAGTACACTCAAAGTGAAATGAGATGGATAGAAATGCCTAAGCACACTCAAACCGAGTATAGATATTATACTGCGATAGAAATAGGTGGTATTGCTAGAGAAGGTATGCGTTTGATTATCGCATATCGTGAACCCTATACTCGTATTAAAGGCGATGCATCTCACTATGTTGATGAAAAGATTTCATGTTCTTTCCTTCTAGGCAAGTCAAGAGTTTTAGGGTATGATTGTGAAAAGGATGTTGTACATAAAAATAAAGGTAATGTAGGAAGGGATTTACCTTTTTACAAACAGGAAATAAAAGGACCGCACAAACATATATGGGTAAAAGAAGGCAAGGAAGGTTATGCTGAGCCAATGGAACTAGACAAAACAGATCTAAAATCTGTTTTTTATACGTTTTTAGATGAAGCAAATATTACTCATTTGCATGATTATGTTCCACCTCCCCAACCCGTTTATTGCCAATCTGAACTTTTTTAGGTGACCTTATGTTTAACATAGAAAACTCTTTGCCTACGTGGAAAATTGGCGACCATCAAACTAATAGCGTACGTGTTTTTTCGCCATTTACTTTTGCTGATGACGGACAAACCATTTCATTTGTTGTGTTTTTTCCTAAGCCCAACTGTTTCTATATTAGTGATTTGGGAGCTCATGCATCACTAGCATATGATCTTGGCTCTGATTTTTCCAAGAAAAATTTAGATGAGTTGTATGAGCAATCATGCAATGAGTATGCATATTTTAATGACAGCGAAATAGTTGCTGAAGGAGACATTAATATGCTAGAGCAAGCACTTAATGAATCACTACTGCTAGCAATATCTTTGTCAACCAATTACACCAGATGGTTCCCGAAAGTAAACGCACAGAAATTTCAATCGACGGTATACAACACGCTTTGTAAAACATTTGGTCGGGAAAAAGTAAAAAAACAATGTTTGGGTAAAGGTGCAAGTGGAAATGAAATAAAATTTTCATTCGGTATAACCAGAAACGATTCACGTCTAAGTTTTGTCGAGATAAGTGCAGCAACCAACAAAAAAGAAGCCAATTGGAAAGAGGTATACCAAATTTACGGAAAATTTGCCGATAATAAAGAGCTTGACAATCGCCAACCACGACTATCATTGATAGAAAAAGACGTTATGAATGAGGATTATCAGAAAGCCTCTACACTCTTGACAGGAGTATGTAACGTTACTCGATTCGACCCTAGCAATGCAGAAGAAATTTTGATAGCTGTCAACCAATAATCTACTACTTCGACCAGACACACCGCCCTCACACGAGGGCTTTTTTATTACCCAAATTCCGCCTATTTTTCACACACTGTATTTTTTTTGTTGTTTTTTTACACACAATTTTTAAATAATAAAAACATTTTGTTTATTTTTATATTGACTTTATTAAACATATTGTTTAACATTATGTTTATGATGAATGTAAAAAATCGTTAAAGGTCAATCATGAAAAAACAAGTTATTTATATCTACGGACAACCTTACATCATGAACGAGCATGGAACTTTATCTCGTGTCCGAAAAGCATGGTGGCAGATGAGAATCACCAAAATTCTAGCTTTATTTATCGCGGGCTTTATTACAGCACACTTAATTTAAGGAGTGAGAAATGCTTTATCTTTACGCAGTTTTGGATAAAAAACCTTACTTAGACGAAGATAGTTTAATAGACACATTATTAAGCCATGGCGAAGAGGTTGATGATGATTTCCACTTTAAAAAAATAAAAGGCATTGCCGAAGATTTAGCAGCAGAAGACGAAAGAACGTTCACGAAATACATTGCATTCGTGGAGCTTGACGAGAGTGGATTTCCTTATTGGAATGGCGACCCAGAGGACATTCCAATAACTAAAAGAGAGCATTACTCAGCACGCAAGTGTGCTGTTTATGAAGTAAATGCCTCAGGTTATACCGATGAACAAGGCTATAACCCTTGCATATTGACAGACTTATATTCAGGAGAAAGTGTAAATGTTTGAATTAGAGATTAGAGCAGAATCCAGGCTCGTGACAAATAACATCGACTTATTTAAAAAGCAAGCTGAAGAATATTTAAAAAGCCTACCAACATCATTTAATAATGATGAGGATTTTCTCAGAGCCGAGGAAGACATTAAGGATTTAAAAACGCTAGAAGCCCGTACAAAATCTGCAATAGAAGCTGTCATTAATGGTTCAGCCGATATTTCTGCGGTCATCGATACGGCAACTAAAATCGCCGAGGAATTTAGACAGGCTCGATTAACTCGAGAAAGACTTGTTAAAAGTCGCAAAGAGGATATTAGAAACGAGCTTATTGCTACCGCTAGTGCAAACATATTAGCCTTTATCGGAGTGCTTAACTTTGATAACAGCGTCATTAAAGCGATAGAACGCATTTATAACAAATCCGCTATTAATGGTAGATTAGAACAGGCGTTAAAAAATAAACGCACTATTTCGGGGGCAGACAAAGCAGTACATACCGAATGCACCTTGATTAAAGAAGAGATTACACAAGATGCGACAAAGTACAGTGAATCATTAAAGACTATCCCTGATGACAAACTTTACCTGTTTCCTGACATCGTTAATTTACTCGTTTCTAACGAGGATATTACAGACATTCTTGACACCCGTCTTAAAGACGAAGCAGAACGCCAAGCAAAATTAAAAGAGACACAAGAGAATAAGCAAACGGTGTCTGCACCAGCACCTGAACCCGTTCCTGAGCCAGTCGCACCAGTCGTGGTTAATCAGGAGCCTGCCCCAGATAAAGAGCAGTTTTTGATATTAATCAACTTAAATTGCACGCTTGAAGAGGCTCAAGCAATCGCTAAAAGCCTCAAGGATAAATACATGAACGTGAGACTTAAAAAATCTCAGTAAATACGAGGAGTTTAAAATGAGCACAAACTTAGCATTGTTAAATAGTTCTATCACTAAATTAGCGCGAGCTATCGACTTTGGCGGAGACGTACAGCCAGCCGAGCTAGTCAATATTTTGAAGTCCACCGCATTTCATACCAAGCAAGCCATTACTAACGAACAGATGATTGCTTTAGTAGCCGTGGCATCACAATATAAACTCAACCCTTTCACTAAAGAAATCTATGCATTTCCAACCAACAACTCCATCGTGCCTATCGTAGGCGTGGATGGCTGGATTAAGTTAATTAACTCCAATCCACAACTCGACGGCATCGAATTTGAACAGGACAATGAGAAATGCACTTGCGTTATTTATCGCAAAGACCGCTCCCACCCTATCCGCGTGACCGAATATTTTGATGAGTGCAGTCGCCCTACTGACCCTTGGAAGAAATACCCTAAGCGTATGTTAAGACACAAGGCTATGATACAAGCGGCACGTGTTGCATTTGGTTTCTCTGGCATTTATGACGAGGACGAAGGTGAACGCATTAAAGAATCTGCTTCTACAGAAAATCGCATTATCGACATCACGCCACAAAAAAATACGATAAGCCCAGAACAAGCAAAAGAGTTAGAGGCGTTGATTCATGAAAGTCAAAGCGACAAAGAAAAACTATTGTCTTACTTTGGCATTTCATCGCTAGGCACTTTACCGATTGAAAAATACGAAGAGCTTAAGGCTACTCTAACTCGTCGTATCAAAAGCAAAAAAGCAACTGATGTGGAAGTAGTACCTAAAGCACCAGAAGCAACTACCGTTCCAAGCAATGTCGATCCTGAAACTGGCGAAGTGATCGATGAGGAAGATATTCCATTTTAACGAGGTAAAGAATGGCATTAATAACACTTAACTGCGAGCAAGGTTCTCAAGAATGGCTAGAGGCACGTTTAGGAATAGTAACCGCTACAGGGGCAAGCAATATCGTAACGCCTAGCGGAAACAAATCTAACGGCTGGGTTAATTACCTGAGCGAGCTAGTGGCTGAAACTTACGAAGGAGCAAAAGACCCTGTGAGAACAGCAGATATGGAACGTGGCCATGAATTAGAACCCAAAGCTCGTGCAGGCTATGAGTTCTTAACGGAACACGAAGTTAAACAAGTCGGCGGTATTTACCTAGATGAAAACCGTGATGTCATGATTAGCCCTGACGGTATCATGCCTGACTTAAAGAAAGGCTTGGAAATCAAAAGTCCACGACTCAAGAATCATATTAAGTACATATTAGAAGGCGGTGTCCCGTCTGAGTATTTAATACAAGTTCAGTTTAGCCTTTGGGTTACAGGGTTCGAGTCATGGGATTTCGTCAGTTACTGTCCCGAGTACACACCTCAGACGATGTACTTACATACAACTACACGTAACGACACATTAATGAGGGCGTTTGATCGGCTTGTCCCTCAATTCTTAAAGCAACTCAATGGATTAAAAAGAGGTAAATAATATGTCATCAGTCAATAAAGTAATTTTAGTAGGTAACTTGGGAAGAGACCCGGAACATCGTGTGTTCCCGAATAGTGATGGAGGTGTCACAAATTTTTCTATCGCCACTTCCTATCGTACACGAGGACAGGACGGTAATTGGAATGAGGAAACAGAATGGCACAATATCGTGACATTTAATCGTACAGCAGAGGTTGCTAACCAATACCTAAAAAAAGGCAGTAAGGTTTATGTCGAGGGTCGCATTCGTACAAGAAAGTGGCAAGACAAAATGGGGCAGGACCGATACACAACTGAAGTACTTGCTGAAAAGCTTGTCTTGCTAGGAGGCGATAAAGCACCACAATCATCGAATGCTAACACAAGTGGCGGTTGGGACAATAACCCATCTAACCCAACAAACAATGCATATTTGAACGCAAAAAACGGTACTCGCCCAGTGAATAACGTGTCCGACATGGAAGATGATTATCCGTTTTAATCAATAGATTTACTACTAAACGCTTTAAGAAGGAGTTAACAATATGGCCATTAAAGTAATAAGCGAATTTAATGCAGACATTAACGGCGTTCATTTTGGCTGGCGGGAGTTTCTGCATTTCAGAACCGCATCATCCATTCTATCTAACGTTTACAGCGAGTTCAATATCAAGATAGAAAGCCATGTATTTGCAAAAAGACTGCGTGATGTACTCAAGTTCACGGACGATTTTAGTAAGTTGTCTAGATTTGAAGATCGCATCGAAGCAATGATGTGCCTTATTAAATCGCCACACGAATTAGATTTTACGCACACGATGATTATCGATGCAGTGGATTACGACATTTGTGCCATTGAGGATTTAAAACTACTGCAAGCATCTTGGAAAAAAGTTTTAAAAGAACACGAGGAGTTAGCCAATGAACCTAGCTAAATCCAACGCAGTGGTCAAAGTCATTCGAGACAATGACATTATCACCATGACGGGAGCTCAGTTTAACGAGTTTGCCAAAACGTTAATCGCTCAAACCATGGACAGCATCAAACTCAAAAACAAAGAAGAGGCTTGTCAACTTTTGGGCATCAGCTTGTACAACCTAAACAAGCTGATTAAAAAAGGACACCTTCACCCCATTGAAGATTTAATCAGTATGCAGGAAATCCTACGCATTCAAGAATCTGGAGTTTTGAATCGAATTAAATATTTATAAGGAGTAAAGAACATGACAACCTTTAATGCTTTTGTGGAATTAGAAAAAGTGTCCACACTAAAAAATCCACTACGTTATGCCAAGGTAGCACCGCATTATACGGTTGACACAGGTCAAGTCAACACAGCCACCATCATTAACATACTAGGTCGTCGAAGCTACTTTCTGGCCAATGCCTTCAAGTATCTTTCTCGTTTACACAAAAAAGGGCAACTAGAAACCGATGTGATTAAAGCGTATCACTGCTTGAGGATCGCAGAGCGTTTTGGAGTTGAAGACATTCCTTTAAGCGAAAACGAGCGAGACACTCTCACTCAATTCATCATCGAGCAAGAACCCAACTACAATCCCCTACACTTTAAATTAATTTGCATTGTGCTAGATATCGAGAACAAGAACATCATATACAAAGAACTTTACACCTTATTCAAGATGTTGCTTTGGTGTTTAGAGGATAAAGAGATTGGGTAATCTATAGAAAATACATTTACAAAACTGTTAGATAAGCATTCGATGCTTATTCCAATACTGTATTAATTAGTAATATATAATTAGCTATTAACAACAAACATTAACAGGGGAACTAATCATGGCAGATTTATCAGGCTACCTCCCATTAATAATTATTCTTTTAATTTTTCTTGCTTTCTTTATTTGGCATCGCAAGCATAAAAAAGAGAACGGTTTAAAAGGCCCCGCTGGGTGGATATTGGTATTTAATATAGGTAGTGTATTAGGCTTTTTTTCAATCATGTCTAGAGAACAAACTGCCAAAGGCACCCCTTTAGAAACAGCAACAAACATAGTACTACTGTGTATTGCCGTCCTAACTTTTTACGCATTATATCTAACTATTAAAAAACAAGGCGATCCAAAAACACCACAAAAGGTTATTAAAGCCATATGGTTAAAAGGACCAGTTGCGATGTCCGTACTGTTTCTTTCGGCAATGTACTACTATCCGAATATATACAACACATCTTTTCCATATTTCTGGACATTAACGGCTATTATGGTTTTAGGCTATGTAGCAATGCCTGTTGTAGCCGCTACTGTCTGGGTCTTATACTTTCAAAACGCTGTTCGCGTACAGAACACATACAACATTACACCAAAGGACAAGCATTATGTGAAAAAGATTGTCGGGCTATGCGTACTACTTGCATTATTAGCCTTTATCAGAGGACCTTTAGAACAGAATTATTACCAAAAATTATCCTCTTTAGAACGAACAATGTATTTTCAACAATAAATTAAGAACCCTTTAATAACAACCTCTACCATTAGCTGTAGAGGTTGTTAACAGAGAATATTAAGATTGACTTCCCAAATAATTTAAGGTAGGATTAAAACTCCTAAGCAAAAGCAGCTCCGACCTGTTGTCGGCCTTTTTATTAATTTGACCTCCAGAATTACATTTATTGTTGTAAACGATAAATATCAAGTTAATGGGGGTGCGGGTACCAGCAATGGCTCGGCGTTACTTTTGACGTAGGACACCCCCGCCTATTATATTTTTATAGGCATTCTATTAATCCTAAACAAAAGAGGTTCTTCATGAACATTCAAATTTCTAATACTAATATACGCCAAAACGAATATGGCTTATTTTCATTAAACGACCTACACAAAGCCTCTGGTAAAGAAAAGCGACATCAGCCAAGCAACTGGCTTTCAACTCAACAAACCATCGAATTAATTAAAGAATTGCAAGCTCCTGTAATTCAAGGAGCTGAACAAAATCAACAGGTTATACAAGTTAAAAACGGTATCGGCACATTCGTCTGCAAAGAGCTGGTTTATGCTTACGCGACTTGGATTTCAGCTAAGTTCTTTCTACTAGTTATTCGCACTTTTGACCAAGTAGCTTCAGGGTCATACTCCCTCACCCCTGCCCAAAAACAAACAATCCGTGAGGCAGTTAAGCTTAGAAATAAATATACTGGTGAACATTGGCAGACAATCTATGATAAATTGCATACGCGTTTCAGGGTCAACACTTACCACGAAATCCTAGCGAGCGATTTTGAAAACGCACTACAATTCTTAGGCGTGGGTCGTCAGCCTGTTCCTACAACCAAACCTGCAACACCCAAAGGCGTATTTATCTCGTATGATCTACTGGAGAGTATTGGCTATGCGGTACTGAATGGCATGAGGTTAAAGAATTATGTCGAGCCCATGTACCAAGGACTTCGCTCATTACGCCTAGACCCTGAAGGCAGTTTGCGTACGTTGCTATATGAAACCGATATAACTTACGAGAGAGTCTGGAAGTTTATTCAGGATAACCGCCAAGAGAACTGGCGACTAACCCATGAAGTCCCGTCTTATCATTACACGGTTAAAATGATTCAGGACTAAAAGCTCAGACCACCCGCTTACCCACCTAGGTGAGCGGGCTTAGCTATCCAACCTATCCAACATCTCCTCTGCTGACTCGCGATAATAAACATTTAACATTCGTGGATCGGAGTGCCCCATAACTTTCATTAGCTGTAATTGCGTAAACTTTTTAGAAAGCCGAGTGCAAGCAGTCGCCCTCAAGTCATGAAAAGTAAATCCTGACAATCCTGCCTTTTCTCTGGCAGTGCGAAAAAGTGCATCTCGAGTAGGAGAATATAATTTAAATACTAAATCATATTCACCAGTGACAGGTTCTAGCTGTTTCAAAATTTCCATTGCCTTTAAAGATAGCGGTACATCTCTAACCCCTGCATCTGTTTTAGCTTGACGGATATACGCTACTCTTCCCTTAATATCACACCACTTCAGGTCACAAATTTCACCGCTTCTCATTCCTGTTTCAAGCGAAAATAACATCGCACACGCCACTCTTGCTTTTGTAGTTAGTGGAGGTTTATCCGCCTGATACCCTAACGCATTACACATAATTGCTATCTCTTCATCTCTAACAATACGCTGACGGTGTGCGGGAGCTTGCGGTAACTTTAAAAATTGCCAAGGGTGTTCTTTGAGCCAAAACCATTCAGAAATGCAATACCTGAACACACCACTAAGCAGTCCATACTCTTTAAGTAGCGTTGACGATTTAATTCCTTGAGCTAATCGTTTATTTTTCCATTCATGGCCATCGTGGATATTGATATCCTCTAACGGTGTAGCTACTAGCCTAGGGAAGTCTCTGATAAGTTTTCTGATACGAATCTGCTCATTTCGACAGCCTCGTTTTTTAATACTCACCTCTCTCGCATATCTTTCTAAAGCTTGTAATAAAGTTTTGCCATAAGATCGTTCTCCTCTTTGCTCACTCAAACGCTCCTCAAGCTTTTCCCACCATTCCTTACATTCACGTTTAGTAGGTAGTGTTTTAGAGTACCAAGTTCCTCTAACTTTTCCACGAACTCGCCAATTACCTGAAGGTTGAATTTCATATCTTGCCATGTTATATCCTCTATATTTTTTTTAACCTTGTTTATTACTCTAATTAAAATAGCTAAAAAAAGGAAGAAAAAATGTCAACTTTTTGTCAACTTTTTTTAATTTAGGTTAATTTTACTGTATAAATATACAGTAAATCAAGGATTTTAGGCAAAACAAAAAACCCTGTATTTTCAACTAATTGATTAAAAATCAACTGTTTAAAAATACAGGGTTCTAATATTCGGTGGTGCCCAGGGCCGGAATCGAACCGGCACGCCTTGCGGCGGGGGATTTTGAGTCCCCTGCGTCTACCAATTTCACCACCTGGGCTTAAAGATTTAGAATTATACACATAAGTAAAAAACTTGTAAAGACCTGAACCAAAAAACAACATCTTTTTTATAAACACCTCATTATCTCCATACCCTCCTTACCCCATCACCGAACCAACATCCACTTACCACTTCATCGCCACTACTTAAATCCTTATCCCACTTCACCATCCTTCTCACGTTTTTATTTCTGCATTATCTCCACCCCCATCCCTACCTCATCACCGAACCAATATCCACTTACCACTTCATCACTCCTGTCTAAAACGTCTTCTCTTATCATTCATCTAATACTTACTTTTTTTTCATAACCCCATTTCAAACCATCATCAAACATCATCATCCCTCAACAGCCTTGCTTTCGTATCCTGACAAACTTATTTCACACCACTTCTTTGAATATTTTAAAGCGTGATAAAATACGTGAGCTTACACATTACAAATAAATTATGCCTATTTTATCGATAGAATTTGCACTATTTTTTCTGATTTTTTTCCCTGTTTACTGGCTATTTAGAACACATATAAAAGCTCAAAACATTCTCTTATTATTAGCCAGTTTGGCATGGTTAATCAGCATTAATTATTGGTTCGCTTTGGCTGTTTTAGGCTATGGATTAGGCATTCATTTTATTGCCAAACGCATTATTCAAAAAACACCTTTTGCTTTTACTGGCGGGGTCGTCAGTACATTACTGTTTTTATCGATTTTCAAATACAGTAATTTTTATATTGCGGATCTGCAGTCTTTACTTCAATCCAGTCAATTTAATTTAATGATGCCTTTGGGTATTTCATATTACTGTTTTCAAGGAATTTCTTATTTACACACCCTTAAAGAAAAAGGCAAAAAACAGGCAATGGGCTTAATTGAGACACTTTGCTTTTTTAGTTTTTTTCCTACCATTACCACAGGCCCGATTTTAAGAGGCGATGATCTTAGACTCGATGCCAGCCAAGTTGATCCGATACGTCAAGAAGGGTTAAAAAAATCAAAAGGAAAATTTCTTTTTCCAGGGGCCGTTCAACAATTCACAAAAGCCAAAGAACGATTTCTCATACAACCTCATTTGGCCCTTGCTTACTTGCTTTTAGGAACGTTTAAGGTTTGGGTTTTGTCGTCATTTTTAGGCGACCAAATTGTAAATCCTATTTTTCAAAATCCTGCTCAATACACCGCATTTGAAGTATTAATCGGAATTTACGGTTATACGTTTGAACTTTATTTTAACTTTTCAGGTTCGATTGATTTAGTCATTGGACTGGCTATGTTATTAGGATTCCAATTACCACCCAACTTTGCGATGCCTCTTATCGCCTCAAATTTAAGAGAGTTTTGGAACCGTTGGCATATCACACTTTCGACATGGATTCGAGATTATATCTACATTCCTCTCGGTGGCAATCGTTATGGCTTTATCGCCATGGAGCTATTTCTTTTTATTGCCATGTTATTGTCTGGTATATGGCATGGATCGGGATGGAATTTTGCTTTATGGGGTGCTTTACACGGCATCGCACTCATGTTATTAAACTTGGGAGATTATTTGCTAGGTGATGGTCCAGAACGTTTGAAATCAGGCAGACAAAAAGCACTACACACGCATACATGGGGCAAACCGATAGCGATATTTTTTAATTTACAGTTTGTAGCGTTCACCTTTGTCATTTTTAATACTAATAATCTAGATGATGCTTGGTTGATTTTTTCCAGTCTGGGACAAAATGTACTACAACCTCCCGACAGCCTGTTTGTTTGGACATTTGCGGTCATGGTACTAGGTCTCATTTTTTACCCATATTTAGCCAAATTATTTTATGCATTTGTCCAATTTTTACAAGCCATACCCATGGTTCTTTGGATTTTACCGATTGCCCTGATTTTGTTTATCATCATTACTATAGCTCCCTCTGGGATACCTAGTTTTATTTATGCCAATTTCTAAGATATGAAACCAATAAAAATTATTATCTTCTATATCGTGATCATCGCTATTGCCATTCTGGCGACATGGTTTAGCCAGAATTCGATCAATACTTATTGGCAACAAACCTATCATACTGACAGCCCATTAAAATATTTAGATCAATACAAACTATGGCAGTTAGGTGCCGATCTTCAAGATTCTTTCCAATCTGTTGTTTCGCTTGATCGTGACCACCCATCTGACGTTTCTCCTCAAACAACTTCTGAATTTATTGCAAAAGAATCGCCTGTTCAAACTCATGTACAAAGTAGCGTCACTTCGACTGACCCTACGCGTTCCCCTATCCCTGGCATCCAAGCTCGCGATGGCGTACCGAAACACGATCAAGTTGTCACCACCTCTCCCATCACCGTAAAAAAATCACCTAACACTTACGCCCAAAAAAGTGTGGTTGAAGCATCCAAACCAGTTGCTTCTCAACCTACCTCACCTCAAAAACAAAATACTCTTAAAACTTCATCAAATAAAAATGATGATTTAATTGCTAAATTAGCAGCCAAAACCACCCCCTCTGTTCAACATCAAACAGATACCAATACCCGCATCGCTCGTTCTAACCCCAGTGTTAATGAGGATCGCAACAAAACAGTGAATTCACCAATCACCTCTACAGATTCTCGTTTTTCTTCATCGAGTAAAGTAAATTTGCAAATGGGTGATAAGGTATTTTTTGCTGGGGATTCGTTAATGCAAGGCGTAGCACCATATATGCAACGTTGGCTAAAACAACATCACAATATTGATTCCATCAATTTAAGCAAACAAAGTACAGGACTCTCATATCCTAATTTTTTTGATTGGCCCAGAACTATTGAAGATATCATTAATTCAGATCGTTCTATTAAACTACTTGTTATCTTCTTAGGTCCCAATGATCCATGGGATTTTCCAGATCCTCATAAACGCGGACGATATTTAAAATTCCAATCAAACGAATGGGAAAGCGTTTATTTATCACGTGTTGATCGAATATTAAATGTTTGCAGAAAAAATAATGTCAAAGTCATTTGGTTAGGTATTCCTTTTATGAAAAAAGACAAACTTAACAGTCAAATGACTTATCTAGATAAGCTATTGAAAGATTATTTGCAATCAAAAGTGATTTGGTTACCGACCAAGTTTTTATTAAGTGGCAACCAACCTAGTTATGCAGACAGCATCAAAATCAACGGTGAAAATGTAAAAATGCGTAGTAATGACGGCATTCACTTTACGCCCAAAGCTCAAAAAATGATTGCTGAATATATTGAATCTTACCTACAGTTTTAGTCATGAATATTTTTAAAAAACTTTTTTTCTTTATTATTATCTTGTCCATCACAGGCTTACAACTGTCTTTTGCGGCCAATCTGATAGATTATGGCAGTAACAAAACGTGGATACAAAAATTACGTCAAATTAATAAAACAGGAAAGTTTCGTATTATTCAATTAGGCGATTCGCATACAGCAGCAGATTTTTTTACCGATGCCGTCAGAAAAACACTCCAACAACGTTACGGCAACGGAGGGATAGGATGGGTGTACCCCAGCAAGGTTTCAGCTCAACGTATTGCCGCTGTTCAATACAGTGGTGCTGAAAACTGGCATATACTCAGCAGTCGAAAAGACGAGACTCATTCGTTTCCGATGGGAGGCATATTAGCACACCCACAAGCAGGACAAGCCAGTATCATTCAACTGAATGACGAACACGAAACACAACAAATACAAGACGTTTCCATCAATGTTCGTCCCATTGATATGCGTCATCGACTCGTAGTCAAAGATGCAGATGGGCAGACCGCTTATTTAAAAGTGAATACCAAAAACCACCTTTGGCAGACGCTTAAACTCAAAGCAAAATTCCCAATCGAAATTTCAACGGAATCTGCCACTGATTTGTTAGAAATAGGATTCATCAATATTGAACATTCACAACATGGCGTAGTGTTATCTCCCATGGGTATCAATGGTGCTCAATTAAGCGATGTATTTAAATGGCGTGATAACTGGTATAACGATTTAATCAAAGCTCAACCTGATTTAATCATTCTTGCTTTTGGTACGAACGAAGCCGTCAATAAAAATCTTGGTATGGAGAAAACAGAAATTTTATGGTCTCGCGTCATTCAACAAATGAAAGAACGATTACCTGATACCGCTATCCTTATCATTGGTGCCCCAGAATCACTATCTAAAATATATGGCAACTGCGGACGAAGAATGCCTTCTTTAAACAATGTCCAAGCGATGCAACTCAGACTCGCTAAAAAACACCATTTATTATATTGGTCTTGGCAAAGTGCAATGGGTGGCAAATGCTCCATGAGAAAATGGATTAAACGTGGATTAGGCAGAAAAGACGGCGTGCATTTTACCGCTGCAGGTTATGAACGAGCAGGCAAAAA